>USBI01000082.1 GCA_900552945.1 uncultured Oscillospiraceae bacterium | reverse complement strand
CTATTCGTCGGCAGCGTCAGATGTGTATAAGAGACAGCCGCAGGGGCAAGCGGCAGAGGACTCAACCTGTTCATGGCGGCGTATCTGGACCAGCTGCTCACCTACGGCAACGCGCTGGGCGAGATTCTGCCCGCCCGTGATGGGAGCGGGATCGCCGGGCTTTACCACGCGCCGCTCGAACGGGTGGAAGTGAAGCAGGGAAAAGACCCGCTCGCTCCGGAGATTTTGCTGCGGAGCGTGAGAGGCTCCAAACCGCTCCGCCGGCCGGAACTGATTTTATTTTCCGCGCTCAACCCGCCGGCAGGCGAAGTGACCGGCGTTTCTTTGCTGCGCGGGCTCCCGTTCGTGAGCGGCATTCTCATGAAGATTTTCCAGTCGATCGGTCAGAACTTTGAGCGGATGGGAAACCTTCGCTATGCGGTGACCTATAAACCGTCCGGAGACCTGATGGACAAGGCCAACGCCAGAGAACGCGCCGCGGCAATCGCCCGCGAGTGGTCGGACGGAATGGCTGCGGCTAAACACGGTCAAATTAAGGATTTTATTTCGGTGGGTGATGTGGACATCCGTGTTATCGGCGCGGACAACCAGATCATCGACAGTGAGGTGCCGGTCCGCCAGCTGCTGGAACAGATTGTGGCAAAACTGTCGCTTCCGCCGTTTATCCTCGGCTTTTCCTGGTCGACGTCCGAACGGATGAGTACCCAGCAGGCGGATATTCTCACCAGTGAACTGGAGTACTACCGCCGGGTGATCACGCCGGTCATTTTGAAGATCTGCCGGGTATTTCTTGTATCCAGAGGATACTTTGAACAGCCGGAGGTCACCTGGAGCGACATCAACCTGCAGGATGCGGTGGAACTTGCCAAGGCGCGGCTTTACGACGCACAAGCTGAGACATTGTATCCCGGCATAGCAGAAGAAAGGAGTGAATAGAATGAAAGAAGGTTTTGTGGTAAAAACCGCGCAGAACTCCCCTTCGCCGGAACAGATGCAGAAGATTAGCCGATACAGCCGAAGGGAGCTTTCCCCGGGGGAGGTCTACACCTTCTCAGTGATTCTGTGTGATAACGAGATCGACCGGGATGGGGAGCGTTTTACTATTCCGGCACTGAAACGGCTCGCCGTTCTCTTTCTGGGGCGTACCGGCATTTTTGACCACGACCCCAAAGGCGAGAACCAGACGGCGCGTATTTTTGACACCCTCGTGGTGACCGAACCGGAACGCCGGACAACGGCGGGAGAGTCATACACCTGCCTGAAAGCGGAGGCGTACATGGTGCGCAGTCCGAAAACAGAGGAACTGATTTTGGAGATTGACGCCGGCATTAAAAAAGAGGTCAGTGTCGGGTGCAGTGTGGCGAAAGCGGTCTGCTCGGTTTGCGGCGCGGACCGCAGGAAGGAAGGCTGTTCCCATCGCATCGGTGAGGTGTATAACGGGGTGCCCTGTCATGTTTTGCTGGATGACCCGACCGATGCGTACGAATGGTCGTTCGTCGCTGTTCCGGCCCAGCGTGCCGCGGGCGTGGTAAAAGGACACGGCATGGGTGGCTCGGTGCGCAGCAGTGAAGAATTGCTCAAATGCTTTGCTTCGTCCGGGCAGGAGCTGATGATCAGCGAACCGGAACAGAAGGAACTTTGCCGCACGGTGGAAGAACTTCGCCGGAAAGCGTATTTGGGCGACGTGTACACCCAGGAACTGCGGCAGGAGATCATCCGTTTGAGCTGTATGACCGACCAGCCTGCGCAGGTGGCAGTGACCAAGCAGATCGTGGAACGAATGAAAGATACGGAATCGCTCAAGGCACTTCGGGACGCTTACCGCGAAAGATGGAACAGTACGGCGCCTGAACCACCGCAGCTTTCCGCTCAGGTTCAGACCACGCCGGATGATAAACAGGATTATATGATTTAGAGGAGAGATGAAGATGAACGTACGTTTTAACGGGATCGGCGACCTGGTCGCCACCTTTCAGACCGCTTCGGCCGAACTCGGCGATGTGGTGAAAATTTCAGAAAACGGCACCGTGGAAAAAGCCTGTCTCTTATACACATCTGACGCTGCCGACGAATAGCCTTG
>USBI01000081.1 GCA_900552945.1 uncultured Oscillospiraceae bacterium | reverse complement strand
AGTTCTCCGGCCTGTCCGTAAAAGTAGTCAAGGGTCATACGGTTGTGTCAAGGGCTGAAAGCAACAATGAGATAAAAACATTGTATAAACCTCCGGTGAAAAAATTATTGAGGAATGAAAAAAGCGCAACTTCGATTTTTGGGGTCGAATTGCGCTATGTAATTTGAAATAGAAGGATATTGACTCGCTTTAGCGGCATGAATGACATGAAACATCTTGACAGCAGGTAAATCCGACTGTAGAATACGGCCAAATGAATTCTGTACCTAAATTGTTCTCATGCTACTATGCTGATTGTTGGACAGAAAATCACTTTTCAACCGAATTTGGCGTATTAACGCTAAATCACACCCATTCGCACACGCTTTTCTGGGGGTGCGTTTCAAGGTGGTTCGGGAGAGCGCTTGCATGGCATGCAAGAGGTCAGCGGTTCGATCCCGCTATTCTCCACCAAAAAAGCACTGTACTTCGTAGGAAGTATGGTGCTTTTCTTTTTGCTGAAGCCGATTTTTGGGGGCTGCATTGCTTCGCCTGCATGTCTTTTGGGCTTTTTGCGGAAAACCGGGATGTTCCCGCAGATAAGCGGGTCCCCATAACAAAAGAGACCGCCGTACAGCAAGCTGCTGTACGGCGTCTTCTTCTTTTTTCAGTTCCGCGGGATGGCCATTCGGCGCTCTGCTTTCTTTACGAGCCATGCTCCCGCCCATCCGCAGGCGGCTCCCAAAATGACACCACCCAGAATATCCGTCGGGTAATGGACACAGAGGTACATCCGCGAGAATGCGATGAGAACGCCTACCGGCAGAGCCGCCATCGCCCACTGCTTTTTCCCGGCCAGCCAGAGGGCTGTCACCGAGGCGAAGGACGCCGCCGTATGGCCCGAAGGAAAGGAGAAATCGTCCGGGTACGGGATAAGCAGTTGTACCTCCGTAAGGATGCCGCATGGACGGATGCGGGCCACCAGCGGCTTGAGAAGAAGATTGCAGAGGACAGCGTCGATGAGGAGCGCCGCTGCCAGCACACATCCGACCCGCCGCGTTTTGCGGAACACCAGCAGCACCGCTGTCAGCGTCACCCAGAGAATACCGGAGTCTCCCAGACGGGTAATAAAACACATGCTTCCATCCAGCATGGGGCTGTGCAGGGATTGCAGGAATTGCAGGAAAGTGAGTTCGGCGTTCATAAAGCTCCCTCTTTCTCGTTTCGTTATGTACAGGATACCAGAAGTTTATGAACAGAAAACCACAAAGTCTTAAACAGTAGTTAAAACAGCCGGCTCCGCCGCTGAGTTTTGCAGCATTTCAGTTCCCGGCGTTCCTGATGGACAAGGGAAAAATCAAAAAGAAAAGCCGACTGAGAATACCTCTCAGTCGGCTTTTTCTATGCCGGTGGTGGGGGTCGAACCCACACGTGTTATTAGCACAAGGGATTTTGAGTTTTTATCCTCATCTTCCATCTGGTGTCATCCAGTGATATCTAGTGATATCTGGTTCCCACTGTGCAAAGGCAAAATTCACGCCTCAACGAACAATAATTTGAAATATCCACGATTTTTCGATGCGTTTTTCCTCTACTCTGTTTTTTCGGTTTGGACCGCCCAAATGGAAATTGGAGGGATGTTCAGGAGGGATGCAGGGCAAAACGCTCCTCTGCTTAGGCACAAAACGAAAGGAAAGTCAAGGATAATGAATCAAAATCAAGCAAAAGAGTATTATAAAAAATTATTTGTGAACTATCCTGATGTGCTGTCTGTCGAAGAAGCAACAACTTTACTCGGTTTCAAAAGCCAGACTGCCATCATCAGAAGAATCCATCAACATAGAATTCGCTGCCTGAAAGTCGGACGATCTTTCATGATTCCGAAAGAATATCTCATCGACTATCTTTTGGATAGCTAAATTATATAGCCATTATATTACATAGCGCACCACTTTTCAATAAGAAAAGAGTGCGCTTTTTATTTTCAAACGAAAGGCGGTTGATTTTTTGAACACAAGCTGGAGCAAAACGTTGAAAAAGCCACATGACCCTTGACTACTTTTACGGACAAGCCGGAGAACTGTTTTCGTTCTACCGCATTCCCAAGGCTCTTTTTCAGGAGCCACGGTTCCAGAGTCTGTCCACCGATGCAAAAACCCTGTACGGCATCCTGCTGGACCGCATGAGCCTGTCTGTGAAAAACGGCT
>USBI01000080.1 GCA_900552945.1 uncultured Oscillospiraceae bacterium | reverse complement strand
CCACGAATACGACAGAGAATAATCTCTAAACAAAATTGATTAGGCTTTGTCGAGTGGGAATAAAATAATCCCTGATTTAACTTGCGTAAAAATATAATATCTTAGGTTTTTGCAGCAAAGGGGAGACTGGTGCGATGAAAATATGTGCGTACTGTGGAATTGAACGTCCGGATTCGGTTCAAAACTGTCCTTCATGCGGTGGTTTTGAATTCAAAAACAAGTGCAACAATTGCGGCACTGTATATGAGGAAAATTACTGTCCCAAATGCGGCCTGAAAAGCGGTGCACAAGCTAAAAGGTGCCCTCGGTGCGGTACACAATATTATTTTAAATACTGCCCGAACTGCGGTCCAAATGGTTATAATACTGCCGTAAATTTTTCCAGCACGCCCGCACAACCGGTTGCAAAAAAGAATTCCTTGATCTGGCTCTGGGTTATTGGCTGGATTACCCTGTTCCCCGTTCCGCTCACAGTTTTAATTGTAAAAAACCATAAATTAAACATTGGGGCAAAAGCGGCTATCATCGCGGCCACATGGATCGTTTTTCTCGCCATAGGGATTGTCAGCGGTATAACAAACAGCAACACGGAATCTAGCGACAACACAATAAGCACAACCGGGACTTCTCAGGTGCAACAAACAGTCTCTGATGGTGAGTGGATCACTCATGCCATCTCTGTTTGATTTATCATAAGCACTGGTTAACGATTAATAGGAGTGCGGCAAGGAAACGGGAACTAGGAATTGCAAAATGCGGCCTTGCATGCTGTCTTTGCAGCGAAAACACAACCTGTGGCGGCTGTGATGCAGGGGATTGCCCTGTTCCGCCAAGGCCAAAACACCTGCCTGTTACCCATTGCCTTTGTTTGCTTGACTTTTTTCGTCAGGTGATTATAATAAAGAATGTGATATTTGGGAATGAGGTTCTCCCCCGGCGTTGCCGAAACCGCTTTCACGAGCTGATGACTTCTGCGTTTACGCAGAAGTCTTTTTTATGTCAAGCCGACTGTTTTTGCGTAAATGCAGAATCAGTCGGCTTTTTACGTCGAACCCGGCTGACAGAAACAATCCGGGTTCATTCACCGTTTTTATCGGGCAAACGACCGATGTTAACCTGCAAACTCGTAAAAACATTATTTTGACCGCAGGAGGTTTTTTTATGTTAACTTCACTCGCCTTTATTTTTTTAGTCGGGCTTTCCATGGCCGCAATCTGCCAAAAATTAAAATTGCCTCGCATCATCGGCATGCTGATAACCGGTATTGTTTTAGGGCCCTATGTACTAGACCTGCTGGACCCGTCCATATTATCCATCTCATCCGAACTGCGGCAGATGGCACTGATCATCATCCTGCTCAAAGCCGGCCTTTCGCTTGATCTTGCGGATTTAAAAAAAGTCGGCCGACCTGCCATTATGATGTCTTGTGTACCGGCGAGTTTCGAGATTCTGGCCTTTTTTCTTTTCGCACCATATTTACTCGGCGTTTCAAGGATCGAAGCCGCCGTTATGGGTGCCGTTCTCGGAGCGGTTTCGCCTGCGGTCGTTGTTCCAAGAATGGTGCAGCTTATGGACAGCAAATACGGCACCGAAAAAAGCATTCCTCAGCTGGTACTCGCCGGCGCTTCCTGTGATGATATTTTTGTGATCGTTCTGTTCACCGCTTTTGTCAGCATGGTACAGGGCGAGCAGGTAAACTTTATGGATTTTGTCAACATTCCCGTTTCCATTCTGCTGGGAATCGCACTGGGAGTCGCTGCCGGGTATCTTCTTTCCCTGTTTTTTGAAACGGCATATGCGCACAAGCATTGCGTGAGAAACAGCATGAAGGTTGTTATTGTCCTGGGTGTCTCCTTTCTGCTCATGGCGATTGAGACATGGGCAGAAGGATTTGTATCCATATCGGGTTTGCTGGCGGTTGTAAGCATGGCTTGTGTGCTCAAAATGAAAAGCATTGCTTTTGTTTCCAACCGACTGTCAGAAAAATTCGGAAAATTGTGGATAGCCGCCGAAGTCATCCTTTTTGTACTGGTAGGCGCGGCCGTTGATATCCGTTATACGATGAGTGCGGGCTTCGCCGCGGTCGCCATGATCTTTCTGGCGCTTGCGTTCCGTGGAATCGGCGTTCTGCTCTGCTTAGTGAAAACACAGCTGAACTGGAAAGAACGGCTTTTCTGTGTGATCGCCTATCTGCCAAAAGCAACCGTGCAGGCGGCCATTGGTTCGGTCCCGTTGGCAATGGGCTTACCCTGCGGGCAGATTGTGTTATCCGTGGCGGTACTGGCCATTATTATAACCGCCCCGCTGGGAGCGATCGGAATGGATGTAACCTACAAGAAACTGCTGACGAAGTCGAGTGTTCAAAAACATTGAATCCGGTTCAAAAAAGCGGCATGATTCCTTCAAACGCAGACAAAGCAGATGGCTTGCATATTTCGCCCCTGTGAATCCATGAAAACGGTAGAGATGAGTCCACATTCAC
>USBI01000079.1 GCA_900552945.1 uncultured Oscillospiraceae bacterium | reverse complement strand
TTTCTGAATTGTTCTATGGCTTCTGGAAATAGAAAAAGCCGCCACTTCAAAAATTGAAAGTGACGGCCTTTTCTTATCCCGGAATGAAATTCCCCGGAAACGCAAAAAGCGCCCAGTAGAAAATACTGAGCGCTTGGCGATTAGATTTATTCTCTTTTGTTCAAATTAGGTCAAATTCAGACAAACCGTTTTCACGAAAAAGGTCTCTTGGAGATGTATAAATAAACATCCCCTTGGCATCCCAAAATCGCGTCTCGGTTGTCCTATTTTTTAACCCATAAGCCCTCTTTTTGGGGTGGTTGTCCACCATTTAACCCATAGAAAACGGGTTAAAAGAGGCTTCGTTCTGTCAAATTGCGTCAAACCATTTGAAAAGGAAAAACCCCGGAAACCGCGTAGTTCCGGGGTTTTTGACCACTTTTGATAAAGTTTAGCGCTTGCTGAACTGCGGAGCGCGACGGGCAGCCTTGAGGCCGTACTTCTTACGCTCTTTCATACGCGGATCACGGGTGAGGAAGCCAGCTTTCTTGAGTGCCGGACGAAGCTCCTCGTTGTACTGGAGCAGAGCACGGGAAAGGCCGTGACGGATCGCACCAGCCTGACCGGTTACGCCGCCGCCTGCAACGGTGCAGACGATGTCGAATTTGCCAAGGCAATCGGTGAGGTTGAGCGGCTGACGAACGATGAGCTTGAGGGTCTCAAGGCCGAAGTAATCGTCAATATCTCTGCCGTTGATGGTGATGTTGCCGCTGCCAGCGTAAACGCGGACACGCGCAACCGAACTTTTTCTTCTTCCGGTGCCATAAAAATATGGTTTGGATTCGTACATATTCCTTCTGCCTCCCTACTTAAAACTCATAGTTTACCGGGTTCTGAGCCGCATTCTGATGCTCAGCGCCTCTGTAAACTCTCAGGCGGCGCATCTGCGCAGCGCCCAGTTTGTTGTGCGGAAGCATACCCTCAACAGCCAGAGCCATTGCTTTTTCCGGATTCTCTTCCATGAGCTTGCTGTATTTAACCTCTTTGAGGCCGCCGACCCAGCCGGTGTGCCACTGATACACTTTCGCGTTCAGTTTGTTTCCGGTGAGGATGGCTTTTTCAGCGTTGATGATGATGACATGGTCGCCGCAGTCCATATGAGGAGCAAAGGTGACCTTGTGTTTACCGTGCAGGATGTGAGCCGCTTTTGCAGCAACACGGCCGAGCGGTTTGCCGGCAGCGTCCAGCACATACCATTTGCGCGAGATATCGCCCGCTTTTGGCATATAAGTTGACATTGCAAGTTCCCTCCAATAAAAACGGTTTTCACACACTGTGCCGTATGACACAGGAAAACTCAGATTCAATGCTCAATTATTATAATAGGAACAAAAAAGCTTGTCAACAGTCATTTTCCGTTTTTTTTAATTTACACCACTCAATCTCTCAAAATCTCTTTTATTTTCTTTGTTTCTCTTTATTTCTTGATTTCGATTTTGGTTTTAGGACGTTTTTTTAAATTATAAAAAAACAAGCAAAAACAAGAGAAAATGAAAGAAATCGTGTGTTATTTTCGAAAAATCATTATTTATGCTTTTTCACAGAATCTCATCCGCCAATCGCTCCGTTTTTTCGCTCGTTTTTTCTGGAATCAGCCTTTGCTGACTGAAACAAAGAATTTTAAAAACCTTTGCCTTCGCAGGCCGACAACAAACTTTTCCTTTTTTCACAAAGCAGCCGTTCAACTGTTGAATTTTTTCTTCAAAACAGCTACAATACAGTTAATGTTAACCATTGAATTACAAACAAAGCAAAATACAATCTATAAATACACAAATTTTCTTGAAAGGGGTTTTTTCATGGCAAGCATACACATTACATCTGACAGCACCTGCGATCTTTCCGCAGAACAGATTGCCCGCCACAACATTGGCATTATGCCGCTCTATGTCAGGCTGGGGGATGAGACCATGCGCGACGGAGTCAACATCACCGCGCAGGATATCTTCCGTTATGTCGATGAAACCGGACAGCTTCCCAAAACGGCGGCGCCCTCCGTGGCTGACTACATCGACTTTTTTAAGGAGCAGCAGAAAGAACCGGATACGGCGGTCATCCACTTTTCCATCAGCGCCAAATTCTCCAGCTCCTACCAGAACGCCTGCATCGCGGCGGATGAGCTGGAAAACGTCACGGTCATTGACTCGATGAACCTTTCCACTGGGCATGGGCTTGCCGTGCTGGAAGCCTGCCGGCTGGCGGAACAGGGAGCAAGTGTTGAGGAAATCGTCAAACACGAAGAGGAGGTTATCCCGAAAATCCGGGCGAGTTTCATTCTGGACCGGCTGGATTATCTTCGCAAGGGCGGGCGCTGCTCCGGCGTTGCGGCGCTGGGAGCCAACCTGTTAAAATTGAAGCCTTGCATTGAAGTAGTAGACGGTGAGATGCGTGTCGGCAAAAAATACCGCGGTACACTCGACAAGGTCCTCCCGCTCTACACAGCTGACCGGCTTGCCGGAAAGAAGGTTCGAAAAGACCTGATCTTCATCACCCACACAGGCTGTGACAAAAAAATCGTGGACAGCGTGCGTGCCAAGGTAAACGAGCTGTGCTCATTTGATGAGATTGCCGAAACCGTAGCGGGGTGCACCATTACCTCCCACTGCGGGCAGAACACCCTCGGCGTACTGTTCATTGAGGAATGATCTGTTTCAAGCAGACGGTCAAGCGGCGTACAACTGCCGGTTTTGCAGGAAGCATCGCTTCTCTTTCCCCTGATAAAAATAGGACAAAAGGTCGCCCGGAACATTCCGGGCGGCTTTTCTTTTGAAAAACTAAGCTCAAAAAGATAATATTCACAAATTATATAAAAACTATTTAT
>USBI01000078.1 GCA_900552945.1 uncultured Oscillospiraceae bacterium | reverse complement strand
TGTATAAGAGACAGCAGTAGGTCAAAAGAGCCTGCCAGTCCAGCTCGTTTTGCGCATGCCCGCCTTCCCGATAATAGATGCCGTTTTTCTCTGGTACGCCAAGCGCATCAAACAGCGGCTGTGCGTCTTCCCAGGCAAACTGGGTGCCGCATGGGTTGGACCAATCGTCCGAAAGCCCTTCGGTAGAGAAGCAGGCGCGCGGAGCAACCGCGGCGCGCAGGGTGTTCGCGTCAAACGGCAAGCGTTCTTCCCGTTCGGGATAAATGCTGTTGTCACCGAACGAAGCAAATTCCGGGCACCACCATTCCGGCGCGAAATCCGTAATGTTGCCAATCGTTTCGCAGATGGTGTAATCCTGCCGGATGTCTTCATGCCCGCCTAAAAAGCGGAAGGAACCAACGCCGCCGCATCCGGAACCCGCGGGAGCTGTGACCGCTGCGCGTTCATCATAAATACCGGCGCACAGCGCGGCTTTTCCAAGGCGGGAATGCCCGGTAAAGCAAATTTTTCCTTTGTCAATGACCGGCAGTGTGATAAGATAATCGGTCACAATGCTGTAACCAAACCCCCATTGGGCGATGTGCCCCCAGTCGTAACCGGGATATGCCTGTTCCAGAGCGCTTGTGAACTGAGTCAGGTCTTCATCCGCCGGGGTAAGAGCGTCTAACTTTTTCACGGCTTTGAGCGCGCCTTCGTCGGTAGGAATCTCCCCGCTGCGGTAGCGCCGGAGCATTTCCCGCATCGTGCGGTCACCACACAGGTCGCTGCGGCAGAAGGTGGCAAGCGCGTAACCGTATTCAGTCACTGCCTTTTCTTCCAGAGGAACCGGGTCGCGCAGATCGTCATAAGCACGGATGATGACCGGGAACCGCACCCCGGAACGATTAGGATAAATCAGCCGCAGATGAAGCGTAATCGCTTTTTCGGCGCCAAAGGTCAGTTCGATGGATTCTTCCACAGCTTTTTCGTTGTATTTCGGTTCCCGTGCGGTCAGCCGGGCGGACACAGGCCCGCGCTCTTCGGGCAGATGCCCATACATATAATGGGCAAACATTTCTTTTAAATAAGCTCTCTGTTTTTCCCATTGTTCTGTATTGGCGATTTTCTTTCCGTCCCGGTCGATTGTACAGTCCGGCATATTTTTTATAGCGGGAAGTTCATCCCAGGATGGCCATTGGTGCATTGTCATTGGAATTCCTCCTTATGAGAGAGGGTGTAGTTGTTTTATATAGTTTTGTTGATTTTATTATAAAACTTTTTAGCGGATAAGTCCAAAGAATTTTGCGGCGTTGTTAAAACAAATGTCTTCCACAATTCCGCCGAGCCAGTCAAAGTCAGCTGGAAGTTCGCCTGCGTCCACCCAGGTCGCGATCAGGTTGCAGAGGATGCGGCGGAAGTATTCATGCCGGGTATAGGAAACAAAACTGCGTGAATCGGTCAGCATACCGACAAAGTTGGCGAGCAGACCGGTGTTTGCCAGCGCGCGCATCTGCGCTTCCATTCCGTCCCGATGGTCATTGAACCACCAGGCTGCGCCAAACTGAATCTTCCCGGCGTCCGGCCCTTTCTGGAAGCAGCCCGCCGCAACCGCCAGACGGTCGTTGTCATTGGGGTTCAAGCTGTACAGGATCGTTTTAGGCAATGCGTTCTGCTGTTCCATGAGATCCAGCAGTCGGATGATGGACTCCACCGAAATCGCTTCGCCGATGGCGTCAAACCCGGTGTCTGCCCCGACCATGCGGAACATTGGGGTGTTGACATTGCGCACAACGCCCAGATGCATCTGCATGGCGAAACCGAGCTGTTCATAAACGCCGCCCAAAAAGACCATGATAAGGGTGTGGTAAGCGTTTACGTCTGTTTCGCTGAGCGGCTTGCCTGCCAGCGCTTTTTTGAATGCGGTTTCCGCTTCCGCTTTGGTGTAGGTTCCGAACTGAGGTGCACCGAACGCGTGGTCCGAAAGCAAACAACCGTGTTCTTTGAAGAATTCCGCGCGTTTGAGCAGGGCGCTCTTCATATCGTCAAAGGTTTTGATTTCCATGCCGGCAGCGTCTGCCAGTGTTTTCACATATTCCGCAAACCCGTCGTTTTCCAGGTGGATCGCCTTGTCCGGCCGGAAAGTCGGCAGGACTTTGACCGAGAAACTCGGATCGTTTGCCAGCGCGATGTGGTCGCTCAAACTGTCCGCCGGGTCGTCGGTGGTGCAGAGGGCGGCAACGCCGTAGCGTTCGATTAGTCTGCGCGCGCGGAAATCCTCAGTTTTGAGGAGAGCGTTGCAGGCGTCATAAGCCTCTTTCGCCGTTTCTTTGCACAGCGGCTTATCAAAGCCAAAATAACGTGCAAGCTCAAGATGGGTCCAGTGATAGAGCGGGTTTCCAATGCTTCTGGAAACGGTTTCCGCCCATTTTTCAAATTTTTCGTAAGGGTCAGCGTCGCCGGTGATGTATCGTTCATCCACCCCGTTGGCGCGCATCAGCCGCCATTTGTAGTGGTCGCCGGAAAGCCAGAGCTCTGTAATGTTTGCAAACTGTTTGTTTTGCAGGATCTCTCCGGCGTTCAAATGGCAGTGATAGTCGAAAATCGGCATCTTTTCCGCATGGCCGTGATAAAGCAGTCGTGCTGTGTCGCTTTGCAGCATAAAAGAATCGTTGATAAAAGACATAACCGCCCCTTCTTTCCTTTTTAATATGCTTTCAGTATACAATGTTTTTTGCAAAATAAATAGCTATTATTGCTTGAAAATTTGCAAAAATTGCTGTACTATTAAATCGGAATCTATTTTGCTCAAACTACCGGTTTGTTTTGGATAACTGGGTGCCGAAAAGCAAGAAAAATGAAACAATTTTGGGATCAATACAGTAAGGAGAAAGTTTATGTCTGCCCATCCTCAAGAGTTTAATCCCCGTCAGGTGATGAATCGCCCCAATGTGGAACTGCTGCATTTTTCAGACAACAAACCATTGAACGTGGAGTACCACAACCACGATTTTTACGAGATCTATTATTTTATCTCCGGTAAGGTAAGCTGTGTGATCGAAGGGAAAAACTACCACCTTCGTTCGGGTGATATCCTGCTCATCAGCAACCGGGAGGTACACCGTCCGCTCATTGAGCTGGGTCAAATTTATGAACGGATCGTCATTTGGGTGCATCCTGGTTATATCCGCCAGATCGAGCAGGGTGAGATCTGTCTCTTATACACATCTCCGAGCCCACGAGACCGGAGCCTATCTC
>USBI01000077.1 GCA_900552945.1 uncultured Oscillospiraceae bacterium | reverse complement strand
CTCGGAGATGTGTATAAGAGACAGGAACAGCTCATCCGGGGTACCGGATGCACCTGTTTTCAGAGGGAATTCACTTTGCGCGCTGTTGTACAGGCAGGTCGCGCCAATGCCGATGCCAAGCTCACGGGCGGTCTCGCGCAGGCTGCGGATGTAACGGCTGTTTTGTGAAACGGCGCCTTGATACCATTCTTGTACCGTTTCAGGTGTGATGTGCGGAGGAAACGCATACGCGCTTGACCACATTTCCGGGAACAACACCAGATCGGCGCCGTCTGTTTTGGCCTGGCGGCAGAGGGCGACTGCTTTTTCAAGATTTTTTTCGGCCGCAAAGGGGATCGCAGAATGTTGAACCAGGGCAATTTGAAACGGATTTGTCATATTTTAACCTCCTTATGGCTGGATTTGTTCTTCAAAATCAGTATAATGTCGGAAGTGGCAAAAATCAACTGCATAAAATGGAGAGAGAACAGCTTGGACGGTAGAAAATGGTAGAAAATTTTAACCGGCTGTTTTGTTTTGGCTGAAAAGGCGGTTTCAGAAATGAATAAAGTAATCAAATGCCTGAAAAATACAGAAAACACGGTCGTTTCAGAATAGTGCGGTTCTTTGACAGAATAGTTTTATTGACAAAAAAATAAAGCAAATCCATGCTTTTTAGGTTAATATTTTCAAGCAAAAGGTTTCGTTTGTCATATTTTACTCCTAAAATGATTGTGCTATATTACTTATATCGTCAATACACAAGTGGTACACAATAAAACAAAAAACAATGCACAAATTTGTATAAATTCACCAAATGCAAGTTCTGTACCGCACATTACAACCAAGCAGCAAATTTTACAAGGATTGTGTTATTTTTGTCGTAATCGTTATACTTTTCATCACACTCCTGTACCAGCTTGTGTAGAAACGGTGCGCCGTGACCGAATTGCTCCGGCTTTATCACTTTGTATCATACCGGCCTGTGCCGGATGAGGAACGTACCAAATAAACCAACAATACAATCAAGAAAGAGGGACTTTACCATGGCTTACTTAAACAACATGAAACTGGGTTGGATCGGCTTTATTTATCCGGCTCCTCCAGAAATCACTGATCCGGTTGAACAACTGCTTTGGCAGGCAAAACGCGCACATGAGCTGGGCTGCACCGTTCTTCAGCCGATCGCTCCGCTGCCGAAGGATGATCCGGAAGCACTCAAAAAGGTAAAAGACGCTATCACCGAGTACGGCATTGAGTACGAGCTCCACTGCCCGCCGGCAATCTTCCAGCTGGACGGCCCGGACGGCGAGAAAGCAAAAGAAGAACTGAAAGCGGAAATCGCGTTCTGTAAAGAATTTGGTTCCAAGATCATGCGCACCGGTTACGGCAGACTCTGCCTGAAAACCTCCCGCTACAACAGAACTCCGGGTGAGACCGGCAAAGACCAGTATGATCATATCGTACGCTGCTTGAAGATCGCGGCTCCTCTGTTTGAGGAAGCGGGCATCTACTATGCGCAGGAAAACCACGTTGACTTCACCGGTAAAGAACTGGCTGCTATTTTCGCAGAAGTCAACTCCCCGAACATGGGTATTGCGCTGGATACCGCAAACAGCTTTGCCGTCTTCAGTGAGCCGAATGAAGACATTCTCGCAATGGCTCCGTGGGCGATCACCTCTCATATTAAAGACACTAAGATCATCGACAAGACTCAGGAAGGCGACTACTTCCCGCTTATCCCGGTCGGCTGCTCGCTGGGTGAAGGCAACATCGACATTCCGGCTGCAATCGATGCTATTGTGAAGAACGTTCGTTATCCGGAAGGCTTCCACCTTGTTCTGGAACAGGGCTGGTGGGGCAATCAGGTTGAAGGCGATCCGATCGAATTTGCTCATAAAGCAATGGAAAAGAGCCTGGACTACCTCAAAAAACTGATCACTGTAGACTAATTCATTCAAATATTTCAAGCAAGGTAGGATTCAGACAATGTTGAAACTTAACGATAAAAATGTTCTTGTAACCGGCGCTGCCGGTAAGCTCGGCAACTACGTTTCCGAGTATCTGCATAAAAAAGGATACAACGTGACCTGCACCGACGTTGTTCTGCCGAAACCGGACAGCCGGATCGCGAAACTCAAACTTCCGTTTGTGAAAGGCGATCTTCTGGATTTGGGCGATATCATGAAAGCCATCGCTATGGCACAGTGCGGAACCATCGTTCATCTGGGCGCGATTCCGTTCAATGTGGAGCTTCAGCCTCCGTATGATACGACTCCGAAAAAAGGCCCGTCCTGCGGCGGCGTACGTTCCAACTACGTGATGCCGGAAGACAACGCGATGAAGATCAACACGATGGGCACCTTCTATGTAATGGACGCTGCCAGAAGAATGGGCGTGAAAAACGTCATCGCGGCATCCAGCTACTACTGCTACGGTCTGGGCATGCGGATTTCCGGCGTGCCGTTCAAACCGGAGTACCTGCCGATCGATGAAAAACATCCCTGCACACCGGAGGATACCTACTCCCTTTCCAAACACCTCGGTGACGAGATCATGGAAGCATTCTGCCGTGCGTATGATATGAACGGTATCGCTATGCGTCTGATGGGCGTTTATTATCCGGAAGTTCCGTGGTGCCGTGACTGCTATAAATTCGGTCTGGATTACATCACTCCGGAAAACGAAGATCAGGGCATCATCAACGGCGACACACATCAGTATGTGGACGCGCGTGATATTTCCTACTTCATCGGTCTTGCGCTGGAGAAAAAGCTCACCGGCTTTGAGGCGTTCAACCTCGTCAGCGACACCACCTTTAATCCGGATTCCGCTTCTTTCTACGCGAAACGGTTCCCATACATTGCCGATATGTGCAAAAACATTGAAGGCCATGAAGGAATTTTCAGCGGCAAGAAAGCGAAAGAACTGTTGGGATATGAATCCCAGTACACCTGGAGAAAAGGTAAACAGGACCTGCTCGACGACGATATTTTCGACAACCTGAAATAACATTCTGCCAAAAATCAAGTAAAGCGAGATGCGAACCATGCTGGAATTAAATGAAAAAAATGTTCTTGTAACCGGCGCTGCCGGCCGCCTCGGCAACTTTGTTTCCGAGTATCTGCATAAAAAAGGGTACAATGTGACCTGCACCGACGTTGTTCTGCCGAAACCGGACAGCCGGATTGCCAAACTCAAACTTCCGTTTGTAAAAGGCGATTTGATGGAGCTGGGCGACATCATGAAAGCCATTGCTATGGCACAGTGCGGAACCATCGTTCATCTGGGCGCGATCACCCACAATGTGGAACTGCAGCCTCCTTATGTGGAGCGCAAAGGCATTGCCTACGGCGGTGTGCGCAGTGTTTACCAGATGCCGGAAGACAACGCGATGAAGATCAACACGATGGGCACCTTCTATGTAATG
>USBI01000076.1 GCA_900552945.1 uncultured Oscillospiraceae bacterium | reverse complement strand
TTGTAGCTTAGGCACGAGATGGAAAGAAAGCCGGACTGGCTGCCCGGCATTCCTGTCCAAATTTATTGTAATAGGAGGCAGGCGGCAGATGAAATTCAAATGGGATAAAGGCTACTTTAAAATTGGATTGACAGCTTTTGTCGTCATTGCATGCAGTATTCTTTTTTATCTTCTGGTAAGTAAGCTCGATGTGGTCTGGGCCGGTATCAATGCAGTTATCCAGATTTTAATGCCGATTATTTCGGGACTGGTGATTGCTTATCTTTTGAATCCGTTGCTCAACTTTTTTGAAAGTAATGTTTATAAACGGGTACAGCCGCGACTAAAATATTCAAAGGTTCGGCGTGTACTGAGCGTTACCTCAACATTTGTGCTTGTATTGCTGCTGCTTGCAGGGTTTTTCTGGCTTCTCATTCCGCAGCTGGTTGACAGTATTACCGGCCTCATTGACCTCATTCCGGGTTACTTGAGTCAGGCCAAAATTGTATGGGAGAACTTGGTCAAGTCGTTCCCTGCGCTTGAGGATTATTTCCAAATCGACGTAAACCAAATTTTCTCTTCTATTCAGAGTGTGTTTAATGAGTATATGCCAGCTGTCCAAAATGTACTTGACGGCGCCACTCAGGGTGCGATCAATGCTGTAAATGTGCTGACAAACCTGTTTGTAGGGTTCGTAGTTGCTGTTTATATTCTTTACAGCAAAGAGCGGTTTGCTGCTCAGAGCAAAAAAGTGATGTTTGCGCTGCTTCCCCGTAATTTTACACTGAAAACAATTGATATCCTTTCGCAGACGGATAAGATGTTCAGCGGCTATATTTTCGGTAAGGTCGTCGAATCGTTTATTGTGGCGGTTTTGTGCTTTGTCTGCTGTACGGCGTTTGGCATACCTTATGCGATCATTGTCACTGTCATCATGTTTGTGTTTAACCTGATTCCTTTTGTTGGGCCGTTTATCGGCGCGATTCCCTGCACCTTGCTGATTCTTTTGATCGACCCGCTTAAGGCATTGTGGTTTGTTATTATCATCTGCATTCTGCAGCAGATCGACGGCAATGTCATCGGTCCGCTGATCTTGGGTAACAGCACCGGACTGACTTCGTTCTGGATTATTTTCTCCATCTTCCTGTTCGGCGGCTTGTGGGGATTCTTGGGAATGATCATCGGTGTGCCGACCTTTGCGGTCATTTATTCGCTCGTTCGCGCGCTGGTTGAGAAAAAACTGCGGCAGAAAGGCTTGCCTTCTTCGACGAAAGATTATATGAGGATGCGGCATATCACACCGGATGATCCGCTCATCATTGTGGAAGAAAGTCCCAAAACAATCCGCACACCTGCGATCTTCCGGGTCAAATGGGTGAAAGAAGTTGGCCGGCATGGCAAAAAAGCAGAAAAAAATACAGATTCGCAGAAGACTGCGGAGAATTCCGGCAAAGAGAATCCGGATGGCGAAAACAAAGAATAACGGAGCTTTAACATGTCAGTAACAGTAATGATGATCGGCGATATTGTGGGAAAAGAAGGCTGTGGCTTTCTTCGGAAACATCTTCCGCGTCTGCGGCAGAAGTACGGAGTGGACGCGGTGATCGCGAACGGTGAAAACTCAGCCGTCGGGAATGGTATCCTTCCGTCTTCTGCGGATGATCTTTTCGCAAGCGGAGTAGATGTGATCACGACGGGAAACCATGTCTATAAGCGCAGGGAAATCTATCCTTATCTTGACGAACAGCCGTATATTATTCGCCCCGCAAATTTTCCGGAAGGCGGTTACGGGCGCGGTGTTTGCGTGTATGATGCGGGTTCGTTTCGTATTGCGGTCATCAATCTTCAGGGGACGGTTTACATGGACAGTTTGCCTTGTCCGTTCCGGACGGCGGACCAACTGCTCAAACAGATCGACACACCTCTTGTTTTGGTGGATTTTCACGCAGAAGCTACCAGTGAAAAGAATGCGCTCGGTTATTATCTGGACGGCAGGGTCAGCGCGGTAGTGGGGACGCATACGCATGTTCCAACCGCGGATGAGAGGATCCTCCCTGGAGGGACAGGTTATGTGACCGATCTGGGCATGACCGGACCGATCGATTCGGTGCTTGGCATCAAACCGGAAATTATTATCCACCGGATGCTTACAAAACTTCCTTCCCGGTTTGAAGTTGCGCAAACCCCTTGTAAACTCAATGGTGTATTGTTAAACTTGGATAAAAAGAGCGGAAGGTGTAAGAATATTTCACGTATTTCCATAATTTAATGCTTTTTGTGGTAAAACTCTTGTAAATTGCATTTTGTTGTAATAAAATAATATTATCCTGATATGATAACCATTAAAATACTATTTTTGCGTCGCCGCTCTGGTGATGTTTCCAAGGAGATGTAAATTATGAACGTACTAAAAGTTTCCGCGAAATCCTTACCAAACTCCGTAGCAGGTGCAATCGCAGGCGTGATCCGCGAAAACAATGAGGTCGAAATTCAGGCAGTTGGTGCCGGGGCAACCAATCAGGCGATTAAGTCGATCGCGATCGCACGCGGATATCTTGCTCCCACCGGAGTGGATCTTGTCTGTATTCCGGCGTTTGCCAGTGTTGATATCGACGGTGTGGAACGCACTGCTATTAAACTGATCGTTATGGCACGGTAAAAAACGAGATGTAAAGAAAGCGGCGCGGCTTACCGTGCCGCTTTTTAAATATCCGGACGAACAGAAGCGGCGGGTTTTAAGCCGCCCCAAACTTGACAGAAACTTTTGTTTGCATTAAACTTACATTAAACTTGTGTTTGGTTTATGTGAATGCTTTGGCTGGGTTTGATCCGGCCTGCATTTACTGGTAATCAACAACAGGCTGTGAGGAGGAATCGTTATGGTAAAAGTTGAAAATCATCTTGGAACCATTGACATTTCCCATGAATTTCTTGCGGATCTGATCTGCGCCGCTGTAACCGATTGTTTCGGTGTGGCAGGCATGTCCACGGCAGGCGCTTCACAAAGCCTTCTGAAAAGGATTATGGGTGCGGATGCGCCTCATCAGGGGGTTCGGGTTCGTTATCAAAAGTCAAAGCTTTCGGTTGAGCTGCATATTATTGTTACCTATGGTACAAATGTTGCGGCAATTGTGAAAAGTATTATGAACCGGGTGCAGTATACAGTAGAAGAGGTTACCGGGTTTCCGGTTGCCAGAGTAAATGTATTTGTAGACGGAATGAAGGCGCAGTAACCTGCGTCAGGACCGTTTCAAGGAAAGGGTGCTTAGATGATACAGGGTTTTCAGTTGCGGGATGCTGTCATTTCGGGCGCAAACTCTATTGTAAACCATAAGCAGAGCGTCGACGAACTCAATGTATTCCCCGTGCCGGATGGCGATACCGGCACCAATATGTCAATGACGATCACAGCGGCGGCCAAAGAATTGGAACGCTTAAAAAAAGATGTAACCGTCACCCGTGTTGCGGATGCCGCTGCAAGTTCACTCCTTCGCGGCGCCCGCGGAAATTCGGGGGTCATTCTGTCACTTTTGTTCCGCGGGATCGCGGCTGGTTTAAAGGGGCTTTCCGAAGCGGACGGTGAACAGCTTGCCTCTGCGCTGGAAAGCGGTGTGCAGGCGGCGTATAAAGCGGTCATGAAGCCAACGGAAGGCACGATCCTCACCGTTGCGCGTATGGCGGCTGAACAGGCAAAAACAGTTTCTTACCAGAATAACGATCCGGTGGCGGTGTTTGAGGCTGCCTTAAGCGA
>USBI01000075.1 GCA_900552945.1 uncultured Oscillospiraceae bacterium | reverse complement strand
GGAGATGTGTATAAGAGACAGCCCTCCCCGGCATGGAGGAGGAGCGCCGGCTTGCGTTCGTCGCCATGACCCGTGCGCAAAAGGGGTTGTTTTTAAGTGAATCTGAGGGGCGGAATCTGGACGGTTCGCCCCGTTATCCGTCCCGTTTCCTGCTGGATATCGGGCGGGAGTTTGTGGAGTACACCCATCCCCCGCAGGAGGGACTGATTGAAGAGACAAGGGAGTATGTTCGCTTGTCCGACCGGTGGCTGGAACAGCAGGCGGCCCCCATTGTCCTGGAAGAGGGAACAAGGGTGCGCCACTCCATCTTCGGCCGGGGTACGGTTGTGGGAGCAGATCTGGAGAAAGGCGCGCATATCGTGCAGTTTGATGAGATGGACACTCCGCGTGCGATCTCCTTCAAAGCGAAGCTGGAGCCGGAAGCGGATGATCCGGCTACTTGACAGAAAAAGGCCGCGTTCAACATTTTGTTGAACGCGGCCTTTTGATTTGTAAAACGATGGGTCAAAAGCGGTAAATGGTCGTTATTCGATTTGCATAGTGTCCATCTCTTCGCGGGTCACGCCGTTTTTCTTTGCGTAATTGATCCAGTAGCCGGTCGAAGCATTGAGAAACATCTTTTTTGAAATGGGCATGGTGACCTTGAATTCCTCATACGCACGGTGAACGATGGAACGGGCGAATTTTTTGATTCTGGATGAAACAAAGATCTTGAACGGTGAATTGAGGATAGCCTCGCCGCTGCCGATTTTTAAGACAGAACCGAACGGATAGCCGTTTTTTCGGCAGAAGATGCGGACCATCTTCACCGCGATGTTGTTTTGATGGGGTTCCAGAAAACCGCAGTTGACCATCACCGAGATAACCGGCTTGCTTTGAGGCGGATTCTGCTCCAGACGTTTCAAAAAGTTTAGCAGCGTGACCGGAATGCCGTCCGCGTAAAGGGGAAAGACCAGCACAAGATGTGAAAATCCGTTTATTTTTTCGCAGAGTTCTACGTGGTTGTTTTTGGTGATGTTAAAATATTCTGTCTCCAGACCGCACGCTTTGGAAAAAAGTTCCGCATAGCCTTTCGAGTTGGATTTCGGCGCGCGCGGGCTGCCGTTTAACAGCATTACTTTTTCCATTTTTCCACCTCGTTTCGTACCGCTTCTTCCACCTGGGATTCGGTCGTGAAGATGATCTGATGGGATTCGAAATTCATGTTTTTGGCGTTTCGTTCCACCAGCTGTTCAAAAACCTCCCGCTCCTCGCGGTCGGTGTCGCCGTACGCAACAATGGTTGCTTTTTTTAGTGCGACCGCCCGCTGTACGTGGTGGGTCTCTCCGTTTAACAGGCGGATGAAGGCTTTCTGCACTGGAATCGCCCGTTCGAGCATGGTTTTCATAATTGTATCATAACCGCCGTACTTAATGTGGCTGACGTAGATCACTGTGTCGCTCTGCGCGATCAGCGGGTACACCGCAACGGCGTCATCCCGGATCACACAGCGGCCGGGCGTTTTGGTCCAGCAGCCGAAGCAGCCTACACAGTTGGCTATTTTTAAAGAAGACAGGTCTACTATACGAATGCCGGGTTTGCCTTCTGCCTCTGGAAGCTTCAGAGGTTTGTCGCTTAAAATCAGTTTCATATGCACCTCAAGTCATAATGTTTACTGTAAATAATTATACAAAACAAGTATACAATCGCATTGTGAATCTGTAAAGAAGAAAAACAAGAGAATTTGTGAATATCATTCATAGTCTACCCATTTTTTGAATCAAATCCTGAAAAATTAGTTTTGATGAAATACGAACGTGGCAATGATGTTAAAGAGCGTGCGTTTGATGGTTCTTTATTTGTATACACTCAGAGCAGCATGAAGAAGGTTTTACAGCAAAAAGAGCGGACAATACATCCGCTCTTTACTTTGCCTTTGTGGCTGTTTGGGTTATTTGATATCCGCTTCGATAAAATGATGAGGATACTGTTCCCAGTACTTCATGTAGGTTCTGTCACGGTCTTGGTCAAAATTCAGCTGGTACATGCGAAAGGTGACCGGAAAATTCTTCGGCTGCCATTGTTCCACATAAGAGTAGCGGTAGTGCATGCCTATTTTTTTCATCACATCACCGCTGTGAGGGTTGTGAATGTCGTGTGTGGCGGTAATGAACGGATACCCCGCTTCACGGATGCGGCCGACAGCCGCAAGAGAAGCTTCCGTTGTTATTCCTTTGTGCCAGTATTCTTTTTTTAGCGCGTAGCCAAAATCATTGCTTTCGGTTCCGGATAGCCAGACGTATCCGATGGGAATATTCGTTTCTTTCAGACAGACTGCGTACCGGTATGCGGAAGGCTTGTCATAATAAGACAGGAATCGCTGCTGTAAAAATACGGCTGTTTCTTCCGGTGTTTTGACAGGGAACCAGGGAAGGAAGGTGTTTACATCCTCGTCGCTTAGCAGCTCAAACAGAGGAGTTATGTCGTTTGGGGTGAACTTTCTTAAAATTAATCGCTCTGTTTGAAGCAGCGGTGTGTTTTCGTTAATCATATTTTCCCTTTCTTTCGTACAGAATATCTGACCGAAGGCTTTTTACACAGCGGATTATATCGAGGTACCAGAACTTTTAGAACGGAGGTCTGGTAAAGCGGTGCGAGTTCGCTTACCCGTTGGGCTGACCTGACTGAAAAGCTGTTTAAAGATAGAAAACCGTTATAGATAACAGCTGGATGCTTCGGCCTTTTTGTGGCTGGATAAATTTGAAAAAATACCGGAGAGGACGCCTTTTGACTTAAAACAACGGTTTCGGATGGATGGCCTTTACAGCAAAGTATTTCCGAATCCCGGCAGATACCCCCGGTCGACCAAACCAATCAGAGCCAGTAGTCCGCTCCATTGGTAAAACGGGTCGCTGTTTTGTACATCGTCTCCTTCGCCGGTGTCCGCATTGTAGTTTTCGTGAACATGGCGGTGTTTGCACCACTCGTTTAACAAAAGCGCAAGCGACCGTTCGACCAGATATTTGCGCGCTTCACAGTCCGGGTATTGAAGCATTCCCAGATAAACCAGAAAGTTGAGCGGCGCCCAGATGCGTCCGCGCCAGTAGTTGTTGTCATGGTATGCGGGGTCGTTGCGGGCAATAGCCGGCAAAATCCATTCACCGTAAAATTCATCGGGGTAAAAAAGTGTTCGTTCATCATCCGCTCAAACTGCTGCGGGCTCGGTGTACCGGTAAGCAGCGGATAAAAATTGCAGGGGGAGATGCGCCGGCTGAAGCAATGCTCGTCGGTCTTGTAGTTGTAGTAAAAGCCGTTTTTCTCATCCCACAGCTGTTTTATGTTCTGTTTGAGCTTTTCTGCACGCTGTGTTAATTCCTGTTGTTCTGCGGTTTTTCCCAGAATGCCCGCAAGCTCAGCCAGCACCTCGCAATCATGGATGTACAGGCTGTTCAGGCCGACATCCCAAAGCTTGTGTACGCTTTTTTGTGTGTCGAAACGGATTTCGTCTTCATCGTACAGCGGCGAATTGTCCATGCCGGATTCCAGCGCACCGCCGTTGTTGCAAAAGATGCCGTCCATTTCCCACTTGTTGTCGTAACGGTTGGAACCCCAGCTGAGCAGTTTGCCGTTAAGGCGCGCGCTGACCCACCACCGGTTCCAGGTGAGCAGCTGAGGAAAGGTTTTTTCCAAAAACCACAGCTGCGGGTCTCGGCGGTAAATTTCACGGACGGCGATGGAGCCGACCGGCGGCTGTGAACGGTCAAAGGTTTTGCGGCCGTTGCCCATGGAGCCGTTTGGCACAAAGCCTTCAGGGGTCTTCTCGTTTAATATTTCAAGGGCGTTTGCGCGTCCGCGCGCCGGGTCGTCGAGTGAAAGCATCATCGCCGCGAAAAAGTTGTCCCAGTAGAACATGCCATACCTGTCTCTTA
>USBI01000074.1 GCA_900552945.1 uncultured Oscillospiraceae bacterium | reverse complement strand
TCTCGTGGGCTCGGAGATGTGTATAAGAGACAGCATCAACTATTTTCAGCTCAGCGGGACCTATAAATTCATTTCTCAGGTCGGCGACTACGCGACCAGCCTTTCCAAAAAGGTGTCAAATGGGGAAGCTATGACCGAAGAAGAAGCGCAAACCCTGAAAACCATGAAAGAGTATTGCACCGAATTGCTTGGAAACATTTATGTTTTGCAGGAAATCGTCCGGCAGGGAAACATCAGCTATGAAAAAATAACCGATGAGATGAGCGGTTATCAGGAAAACGGGAACGGCCTTTCCTTCGGAAGCGGATTCAAGGATTTTGAGGAATCTCTTCAGGAATTCCCCTCTTTGATTTACGACGGACCGTTCTCCGACCACATCCTGCAAAAAGACCCGGTCATGCTGCAAGGACAAATCCAAATCACGAGAGAACAGGCAAGAGAGATTGCTTCCAAAGCATCGGGTATCCCGCAAAGCGAACTGAAAGATTCCGGTGATGAAGAGGGTCGTATGCCGTCTTACTGCTTTGAAACAAGCGATTATACCGTAGACATCGGTGTAACAAAAGCGGGCGGATTCGTCACCTATTACACGACCTCCCGTCAGGTGGACGAACAAAAGCTCACGGCAGATGAAGGAATTGCGAAGGCCAAAGAGTACCTGGCCTCGCAGGGAATCGAAAACATGGCGGAAACCTATTATGAGATTGCCAGCAACATTATTACCATCAACTTCGCTTATCAGGCGGACAGCATCACCTGGTACCCAGACCTGATTAAGGTTTCCGTAGGTCTGGACGATGGTGAAATCATCAGCTTTCATCAGCGCGGATACCTCGCAAACCATACAGGCCGGGAAGCGCGCACACCTGCTATCACCCAGGAGCAGGCGGCAAAAAGCCTAAGTTCCCTGCTCACCGTAGAATCGGTCAAGCTGGCGGTGATTCCAACCAGTGGACTCGGTGAAGTATTCTGTTATGAATTCAAGTGCAAAGGGCAGGACGGTGAAAACATCCTTGCTTATATCAACGCGGACACTGGAAAAGAGGAACAAATTCTCATCCTGCTTATCGGCGAAAACGGAACGCTAGCCGCTTAAAACAAATCTCTCAAAAAAAGAGGGCGACACTCGCCCTCTTTTTTCTGTTTCAGCGGATTTTTGACTCAATCCAATCAATTGTTGCCGAACACAGGAGTCTGGTGAAACAATTCTTTTACCATGCGGGAAAGGCCTCGGTGTTCCGGCTGTTCCAGATGAGGGTCTTCCGTTAAAATCTCCTGCGAAAGCTGTCTGGCACGTTCCAGCAGGGCAATATCCTCCGCCATATTGGCGATCCGGAGGGTAGGCAGGCCATGCTGGCGCTCCCCGAAAAAGTCACCCGGGCCGCGGAGCTTCAAATCCTCCTCAGCGATCTGAAACCCATCGGTGGTACGGCACATGACCGAAAGACGGCGGCGGGTCTCCTCGCCGGAATGATCCGAAACCAGAATGCAGTAGGACTGTGCAGCTCCGCGCCCGACCCGGCCCCGAAGCTGATGAAGCTGAGAAAGCCCGAACCGCTCGGCATTTTCAATCAGCATGATATTTGCATTGGGCACGTCAATGCCGACCTCGATCACAGTGGTGGCGACCAGCGCTTGGATTTCACCCCGTGCGAACCCTTCCATAACCGCCTGCTTTTCCGCTGTTTTCATCCGGCCGTGAAGCACACCGACCCGGTACCCGGGAAGATACTTCTGCTCCACTTTTCTTCGATATTCTTCCACCGACTGAAGCTCAAGCGCGTCGTTCTCTTCAATGAGTGGGCAGACAAGATACGCCTGCCTTCCCGCCTGCAACTGTTTGGCAACAAAACCATATGCGCGCTCCCGCTTGGCGGCATCGATCCGGTAGGTCTCGATCGGCCGGCGGCCGGCGGGAAGCTCATCCAAAACCGAGATATCCAAATCCCCGTAAACAATCAGCGCGAGCGTTCTCGGAATCGGCGTTGCCGACATAACAAGCACATGCGGATGGCTTCCCTTTGACGCGAGCGCTCCCCGCTGTGCCACCCCGAACCGGTGCTGTTCATCGGTAATCACAAGTCCCAGTGCGTTAAACTCGGTTGATTCCTGCAGCAACGCGTGAGTTCCCACGGCTACCTGAATCTCACCGGAACGCAAACGAGCCCGCAACTGCTCTTTCTGCTTTGCCGTCATGGAACCGACCAGCAATCCGACCGTGATACCGAACGGCGCCAGCAATCCTTCCAGCGTTTGTGCGTGCTGTTTTGCAAGCAGTTCAGTGGGCGCCATCATCGCCGCCTGATACCCCGAACGGGCCGCAGCATAACAAAGCGCCGCGGCGACCATGGTCTTTCCGGAACCGACATCCCCCTGAAGCAGGCGGTTCATGGGAACAGGGCGGCGCATATCGGCAAGCGCCTGCTCAATGCAGCGCCGCTGTGCCCCGGTCAGGGAGAACGGCAGGGATTCATAAAAAGGAGCAAGACTCATTTCCGGCAAACAGACCGCCGTATGCTCTCTTGACTGCCCCTTAAGCTGAGACAATCCCAGTTCAAGGGTTAAAAACTCCTCAAAGACCAGCCGGTACCTGGCGCGCGCAAGCCCTTCTTTGGAGGATGGAAAATGGATGTTGTGCAGCGCTTCCACAATCCCGCACAAATCAAAGCGTGAACGAATCTCGTCCGAAAGGTAATCGTTCACCCTCTCCGGGAGCAGTGCGAGCGCCTGTTCCATATTGGCGCTGACCATCTTCCCGGTTAGCCCCTCGGTCAGCGGATAGACCGGCTGCATGACCGCACCGGAAACCTCACGCAGTATCTGCGGGGAACTCATCTCCCGTTTGATCAGGTTGCCGGTGACCTTGCCGTAAAACAGATAACTTTCACCAATTTGAAGCGCATCCGCCGCAAAACGGGAATTAAAAATCGTAATAACCATATCATGCAGATGATCGGTCACATAGATTTTAAACAGAGAAAGCCCTTTCCGGATGCGCTGTTCCCCGCTCTTTTTGTAAACGGTAGCACGCACCACACAGGTTTCGCCGGGAACGGCATCCATGATCCCGCACGGAGCACTGTAATCAATATAGTCCCGCGGATAAAACCGCAGCAGCGAGTAAACCGTATGCACGCCCAGTTTTTCATAACACTGCGCACGTTTTTCCCCCACCCCTTTTAAGGTGCGGATATCCTGACTCAGCGGACTGCCCGGCATGAGCTTTCCCCCTTTCCAAAAAAGCAGGCGGACATAAAATGCCCGCCTGACGTTTGCTATAAAACCGTTATTCGACTGAAACGATGTAATAATACACCGGCTGGCCGCCGTTGACCATATTGATCTGAACACGATCGCCGAAACGTTCCTCCAGCGCCTTAGCCGCTTCTTCTGCCTGCAGATCAGAAACACTGCTGCCGTAAATAACAGTGACAAAGCTGCTGTCACCCTTGAGCATGCGTTTGATCAGCTTCACCAAGGACTTTTGAACGTCTTTTTCAGTAAACGATAATTTTCCATTATCCAGCGCAAGGATTTCCCCCGCCTTGATGCTGTGCCCGTCATACTCGGAATCCCGGGCGGCAAATGTGATCTGGCCGGTGGAAACGTGGTCGATCGCACCGGTCATATTTTTGCTGTTTTCCTCCAGAGTGGCGGAAGGGTCAAACGCCAGCATAGCGGAAAGCCCCTGCGGAATGGTGCGGGTCTGTAAAACAACAACTTCACGGTCCGCCAGAGGGATTGCCTGTTCCGCCGCCATAATGATGTTTTTATTATTCGGCAGAACGAACACGGTTTTTGCCGGTGTTGCCTGAATCGCTTCCAGAATATCTTCTGTGCTGGGGTTCATGGTCTGACCGCCGGTCACAACATTGTCAACGCCCAGGTCATGAAACAAGGTATGCAGCCCTTCGCCTGCCGCAACAGCGACAAAACCGAACTCAATATCCGGATCGACCGGAACATAACGGTCGGACTGCTCCATCTGTTTCGCGTCATAAATCTGGTGTTCATGCTGCATACGCATGTTGTCGATCTTCATATTCGTCAGCATGCCGTAGCCGATTCCAGCCTGAATCGCAAGGCCTGGGTCGTTGCTGTGAACATGGACTTTGATGATATCGTCATCATCCACCACAACAACACAGTCGCCGATGCTTTCCAGATAAGCGCGCAGCTTGAGCGGATCCGCACAGCCTGGCGCCTTGTTCACGATATATTCGGTACAGTAGGTGAATTCGCCTTCATAATCCGCATTCGCGGTCGCTTTGGGCAGCGGCTTCTCCGCCGGCTGCGCCGCGGTACGGCTTTCCACCATTTTTCCATCACGCAGAACGCTCAACATTCCTTCAAAAATATAGACAAGGCCCTGCCCGCCCGCGTCAACTACACCGGCTTTTTTCAAAACCGGAAGTTGTTCCGGAGTAGCCGCGAGAGCCGCTTTCGCCTCGCTTAAGGCAGCCTCAAACGCCGCCACCGGATCGTTATTCTGGTAAGAAACTGTTTTTGCC
>USBI01000073.1 GCA_900552945.1 uncultured Oscillospiraceae bacterium | reverse complement strand
GAGATAGGCTCCGGTCTCGTGGGCTCGGAGATGTGTATAAGAGACAGGAACAGGACCTCCGCGCGCAAAAGGTGCCGGAAAAAACAGGCCTGAACCTTTCGCCGTATTTTTCGGCGGCAAAACTCAGCTGGATTTTAAAAAATGTGCCGGAGGCGCAGAAATCCGCCCAAAACGGGACCCTTCGCTGCGGCACGGTGGACAGCTGGCTTATCTGGAAGCTGACCGGCGGAGCCGCGCATAAGACCGATTACTCCAACGCCTCCCGCACCGAACTGTTCAACATCAACACCCTTTGCTGGGATGAGGAGCTCTGCGCGCTGTTCGGAGTTCCGGCGGCTTCCCTGCCGGAGGTCTGCTTTTCCGACAGCCTGTTCGGCGAGACCGACTTTGACGGGCTGTTCCCCGCGCCCATCCCCATCCGCGGGGTGCTGGGGGATTCCCACGGCGCTCTTTTCTGTCAGGGCTGTACCTCCCCGGGGTTGGCGAAGACCACCTACGGCACCGGTTCTTCGGTGATGATGAACGTCGGCGCCGAACGGGTCTATGCCAAAGACGGGCTGTGTACCTCTCTTGCGTGGGGGCGTGCGGGGCAGGTGGAATATGTGCTGGAAGGCAACATTAACTACACCGGTGCGGTGACCAAGTGGCTGGTGGATCAGGTGGAGCTGTTAGAAAGCAGTAAGCAGGCGGGTGAGATTGCCGCCTCGGTGCCGGATACCGGCGGGGTTTATCTGGTTCCGGCGTTTTCCGGGCTGGGCGCCCCTTACTGGGACGGAAATGCCCGCGCCATCCTCTGCGGAATGACCTCCGCCACCGGGAAAGCGCAAATCGTCCGTGCCGCGGAGGAGTGCATCGCCTACCAGGTGAACGATATTGTTTCGCTGATGAAGGAGCAGTCGGGCGTGGGGTTCCGGCAGCTCAACTGTGACGGTGGTCCCACCCGCGACCGTTTTCTCATGCAGTTTCAGGCCGATGTGCTCGACCGGCCCATCTTCATCTCCAAAATCGAAGAGGCTTCCGGTGCGGGAGCGGCTTATATGGCGGGCATCTCCGCCGGATTGTATGATGAGTCGGTGCTGCATCAGGGCGGTAAGCAGGAGTACCGCCCCCAGATGGACAGCACTCGGCGGGATGCTCTGCTGAGCGGCTGGAAACAGGCGGTGGCGCTCATCCTGCACAGGCAGTAAGGCGGTTTAGCGCATGAAGCGGCTGTTTTGCCCAGCATGAGTTCAGTAGTAGAAGAGACAACCCCCTGTGGCAGGTCGTTCTGCCGCAGGGGGTTCTTGCTGTCCGCACAGTTTATAAAAGAAATGCCGGCGGATGATGTTGTATGAGGAGCGTCGCGTAACGTTTTGCCTGCCGGCTTTGACAAAACAAAAACGCCGGGGGTTGCCTCGGCGTTTTTATATCAGAATACACGGATGGATCACTCCATCTCTTCGAGCATGAGCCACTCTTCCATGGCGGTTTCGTGCTGTTGTTTGAGCTCTTCCAGCAGGCTGCACTGTTCCTGCAAAAAAAGGTAGTCTGCGGCGTTTTCCGGCGCGGCAATCGCCTGCTGTACTTCTGCCTGCCGCATGTCAAGCTGTTCGATGAGCTGTTCGAGTTCCGCAAGCCGTTTGCGGCGTTTGGCATCCGCTGCCCTCTGCTGTTTGGAGCGGTAGAATCCCTCTCCCCGTTCGGAAACAGGCGGCGCGGAGACCGGTTGGGCCGCCTTGGCTTCCGCCTGCTTTGCTTTTTCACGCTCTTTGGCGGTGAGATAATCCTCAAAATTGCCGGGATAAACGGTGACCCCGTCCCGGGTGAGTTCGATGATTTTCGTCGGGATGGCGTTGAGGAAATACCGGTCGTGCGAAACAAAGATGAGGGTGCCGTCAAATGCGGTGAGGGCACGTTCCAGCTCCTCACGGCTGGCGAGGTCGAGATGGTTGGTGGGTTCGTCCAGCACGAGGGTGTTGCGCTGTTCCGCCATGAGGATGGCGAAACCCAGCCGTGCCCGTTCCCCGCCCGACAGGACGGATACTTTTTTATAACAATTATCCCCGGTGAGGAGCACCTGCCCCAAGAGGCTGCGCACCGCGTGCTCCGGCAGCCGCGGGAAACGGCTCCACAGCTCTTCCAGCGCGGTGTTTTCCGGGTTCATCTGTTCGTTTTCCTGGTCGTAGTATCCGGTGGTCACTCCGCGGCCCCAGCGAATCTCCCCCTCCTGTGGAAGAAGCCCCAGAATGGACTTTAACAGGGTGGATTTCCCAATGCCGTTTTCCCCGATGACAGCGGCCTTCTCCCCGCGGCGCACGTTGAATTCCACGCCGGTGAGCAGGGTCTTGCCGCTTGTTTCATCCCCCACATGCAGGGAAAGGCCGCTCACGGTGAGCAGGTCTTTGACCGGCGCGGTCAGAGTATTAAACTGAAAATGCGGCGTTTTGGGCTCGGAAAACGGCTTCTCGATCCGTTCCATGTTGGCGAGCTGGTGCAGCCGGCTTTTGGCGCTGTTGGAGGTGGACGCCCGCGCGATGTTCCGTTCGGCATACTCCTGCATGGAGGCGATCTGCACCTGCTGTTTTTCGTAGGCTTTCTGCTGCGCCTGCACCCGTTCGGCCTTTAAGAGCTTGTATTTGCTGTAATTGCCCGGGTAACAGAACAGCCGGTGCTGTTCCACTTCCCAGGTCTGGGTGACCAGTTTATCCAGAAAATAACGGTCATGGGAAACGATGAGGAGCGCGCCTTTGTATTCGGTGAGGTATTCCTCCAGCCACATGACGGTGGAGAAATCCAAATGGTTGGTCGGTTCGTCCAGAATGAGCAGTTCCGGCTCTTCCAACAGCAGTTTTGCCATGGCAAGGCGGGTCTTCTCGCCGCCCGAAAGGGAGCTGACCACCTGCCCCAGCAGAGGCTCCGGAAAGCCCATGCCGTTTAATACCGTGCTGATCTTTACCGGGATCTGGTAGCCGTCGCCCGCCTCGAATACGGCAGTGAGCCGGTCGTACTCGGCGGTCTGTTCCCGGTAGCGGGGGGAGTCCGGCTCCAGCGCGGCGATCTCCTGCTCCAGCGCGCGCATCGTCTGCTCGGTTTCCAAAAGTGACGCGAAGACCGAACGCATCTCTTCCAGTATGGTGCGGGAGGATTCCAGCCCGCTGTTCTGTTCCAGATAACCCACCCGAAGGCCGGACGCGCGCGCGATCTCTCCCGCGTCCGGTTCATAACGACCGGTCAGGACCTTGAGCAGGGTGGATTTGCCCGCCCCGTTGACGCCGATGAGGCCGATGCGGTCTTTTTCGTTGATGGCAAAAGAAAACTCTTCCAATACGGATTTTTCCCCGAAGCTTTTGCAAAGCCCGGCGCAGGATACCAGCATGTGTTTGTTCCTTTCTGTGTGATATATCGGTACTATTGTAGCGTAAATCGCAAAAAAGCACAAGAAATACACTCTTTTTATTTGCTTGATGTGCGTTGTGCGGCATTGCCTGGGCAGATAAAAAAGGCCGCCGGTTATGCCGGCGGCCTTTTGCTGCTTACAGTCCTGTGCAGGCGGGTTTGTGCTTCTTGTGGCGGAGATAACGTTTCTCTCCTTCGCGGAATGCGGCCCGTTCCTCTTCGGTTTCGATATCCAGCGCGGGAACTTCACACGGTTTGCCGTATTTATCCAGCGCGACAAAGGTGAAAAACGCGGTGAGCGCCATGGTCTTTTCACCTTCCTGCCCGTCGCCCAAGTCCTCCACAAAAACCTTGACTTCAATTTCCATAGAAGTGCGGCCGACGTAGACGAGCTGTGCTTCGCAGATGAGCAACTGCCCTACATAGACCGGGTGGATAAACAAAAGCTCATCCACACGGGCGGTGACACAGTTGCGGTGGGCGTGGCGCATGGCGGCAACGCCGGCGCAGTTGTCCATGATCTTCATGATCTCGCCGCCGTGGACGTTGCCCTGCGGGTTCGCCTGGCTGGGGAGGATCATATCCGACAGAATGGTGCGGGAAGCGGATACGGGTTTGTGTTTTTTCATAAACAATCTCCTTATCTGACCGATGAAACAGCCGGGAACAGGTGCCCGACCGGTGTATAACATATACTTCGCCGGAATGGCTGAACCTATTATACCCTATTTTTCAAATGATTCCCAGTGATTTGGACGGATAAACGGCGGATCGATGGTTTTTTTAACAAGAGCGTCGTACACGTCCGGCCGGCGGTAGGCATTTCCCCAGCATTCGGCCTGCCGGTAACGGCGCAGTTTGTCAAGGTCGAACCGAACGTGCAGGATGGTTTGCTCGTCGTGGCCGGCCATGCCGAGCAGCGGGTTGACATATTCCTCATGCTCGTTGAAGTTGACGGGAGAAAAAGCGCAGGAACAGCCATGCTTCTCACCAGGATAGTTCGCCATGGCGACGCCTACCATATTTTCAAACGCGCGTGCGGAAAGCTGTCCCAGCCTTGCGGGGTTCATATCACAGGCGTTTGGTACGAGGATGATTTCCGCGCCTCCCAGCATAAGACAGCGGGCGCTTTCGGGAAATTCCCGGTCATAGCAGATCATAACGCCCAATCGAACCGTTTCGCCTTGTGGCAGCGGAAAGGAGCAGACAGGAAATTCGTTCCCGGGACGGAGCAGTCCTTCCGGGCCCCATGCGCACAAATGCACTTTAGAGTATTCCAAAAGGATTTCCC
>USBI01000072.1 GCA_900552945.1 uncultured Oscillospiraceae bacterium | reverse complement strand
TTTTTCGCTGCTCCCAAAACCTGAAATTTCTACTTGACTTTTGTTAGCAGGTCTTTCCAAATATGTTGGGGATGTGCCGGAAAACGCCAGTGCGTCTATTGACGCCGGCATGCAGTATACCGATTACTACAACGGCAGTGAACATGTAACTGGTTTGCAGACGATCCCTCTGGGCGGAAACCCGGACGCAGCCAATAACAACTTTAACTCGATTGTATTTGTTAACAGCAATCTCACCTGGGAAGGCACGATTGATGTTGCCAATGATCCGTATCCGCCGCTGTGGGACGAGTATAACTATTTGACCTACAAGGTTACGGTGAAGAACACGTCTGAAAAGCCGGAAAGTATGTTAGACCATTTTGACCTGAACCTTTACCTGATGAACGCGGTTCAGAACGGCGGTGTTTCGGGTGTTCTGGAACAGGACATGATGCAGTGGATCTATGATAACGGCGAGCTTGTCTATAATGAGGATTATTCTTCCGCAGAAGCACGTGAGAATATGTTTTCGGGCAAGCCGGGCGAAGGCGGCGTATGATACCGCTGAAACCTTTTTCTCGGAGCAGGCGGCCATTCTTCCGCTTCACACCGGTACCCGTTACGCGGTGGTTGCGGCTGATTGCAACGCAGAGAATATGCTGCGTTTGGCGCGTTAAGTTTTTTGGGTTTTATATGAATCAAAAGCAAAAGCCCCCTTTGGAGTGATACGCTCCAAAGGGGGCTTTTTTAGTGGCGGAAAAATACAAGGAGCTGTGCCACAGAGAAAAATCCCCCGGAGAGACTGCTTCTCCGAGGGATTAATGAGATTTCATACAGTGCACATTCCTTTGATGAAAAGTTCGCTTTGTGTTTATTTTGTAGCAAACCGCCGTGTTGGTTTATGAGGACGTGTTTATTCCTCAGCGAGATATTGTTTGACCAGCTCAACGCCGGCGTCAATGAACTGCTGAATGCTGTACTCTTCGGCGAACGGAATGCGGATGTTGCAGCGGTCGATCGGGATGAGTATTTTGCGGGCGTCACTGTTGCCGATGGCTTCCGCCATTTTGGGGGTAAGTTCCCCCAGCAGGGAATTCGGCATGAGAATGGCAAGGACACCCATAATAACGTCTGCTTTCGCCACATTGTGTACAATGGCATTTTCGCCGGTCGCACCGTCATGTGCGCCGAATTTGAGCATGCTGTTGGTCGCGGTGGAATTGGTACCGAGCGCGCGGATGTGTACCTCGCTTAGTTCACTGCGCAGTTTGGATACGATTGCTTTGCCAATGCCGCCGCCCTGTCCGTCCACAACGGCGATAATGGGTTTTGATTGTTTCATCTTTCTTTCTCCGGTTCGTTTTTCTTATATTGTACGGCAAATCGCGGTTCTGCGCAAGAAAGAATCGCGAATCGGCCGTGGGGTAAATTTACTGATCAAGGCTGTAAAATAAAAAGGCTGCGCAAATTCTGCGCAGCCTTTTTGAATGAACTTATTTTGCGTAATCAATCGCGCGGCTTTCGCGCACCAGATTAACCTTGATCTGTCCCGGATATTCCAGCTCATTTTCAATGCGGTTGACAATATCCCGTGCGACAAGGATCATCTTTTCATCTTTGATTACCTCCGGCTTGACCATGATGCGGATTTCGCGTCCTGCCTGAATGGCGAAAGATTTCTCTACACCTTCAAAGGAGTTCGCGATTTCTTCCAGCTTTTCAAGCCGTTTGATGTAGTTTTCCAAGTTCTCACGGCGTGCGGCCGGGCGCGCGGCGGAGATGGCGTCAGCAGCCTGTACCAGACACGCGACAACAGTCTTAGGTTCCACGTCGTTGTGATGCGCCTGAATGGCGTGGATCACTTCGTTGCTTTCTTTGTACTTGCGGCAAACGTCTACGCCGATTTCGACGTGAGAGCCTTCGATCTCGTGGTTGAGCGCCTTGCCGATGTCGTGCAGCAGCCCCGCGCGGCGGGCGAGCACCGGGTCAACACCCAGTTCAGATGCCATCATGCCGGCGAAATAAGCTACTTCAATGGAGTGGTTAAGCACATTCTGACCGTAGCTGGTACGGAAACGCAGACGGCCGAGCAGCTTGACCAGTTCGGGGTGGATGCCGTGGAGATTGGTTTCCAGAACAGCACGTTCACCTTCGGATTTGATCTTCTGTTCCACCTCGCGGCGGCATTTTTCCACCATTTCCTCAATGCGGGCCGGATGAATACGCCCATCGGTAATGAGCCGTTCAAGTGCCTGCCGTGCGATCTCACGGCGGACCGGATCGTGTGAGGAGAGGGTAATGGCTTCCGGCGTATCATCGATGATGAGATCAACGCCGGTGAGGGTTTCAATGGTGCGGATGTTCCGCCCTTCGCGGCCGATGATGCGGCCTTTCATCTCGTCATTCGGAAGAGATACGACTGAAACGGTCGCTTCCGAAACGGTTTCTGCGGCGCAGCGGGAAATAGCCAACGACACGATTTCGCGTGCTTTCTGGTCCGCCTCGTCTTTTAACTGCTGTTCAAAATTCTGGATTTTGAGAGCCTTTTCGTGAACCAGCTCGCCTTCCAGTGTATCAAGCAGCTGCTGTCTTGCCTGATCGACCGTCAATTCTGAGATGCGTTCCAGCTGTTCCAGCTGACTTTTTTTAATGATCTCTGCTTCTTTTAATTTTTCTTCTGCCTGTTTCAGGCGATTCTGCGCCTGTTCATCTTTCCGTTCCACATTATCGAGCTTGCGGTCAAGCGATTCTTCTTTCTGCTGAACCCGCCGTTCCTGACGGTTGACATCGCTTCTAAGCTCTTTGATTTCACGTTCTGCTTCTGTGCGCATTTTGTGAATTTCGTCTTTTGCTTCAACAAGCGCTTCGCGTTTTTTACTGTCCGCTTCTTTTTCGCTTTCCGCAACGATCCGCTTCGCTTCTTCTTCTGCGCTGCCGATCTCCGCTTCCGCGACACGTTTTCTATACTTAACGCCGACAAAAAACGCGGCGACACCAAAAACCAGACCGCCAACAAAAAACGCGATCACACAGAACAATATGGTTGTGGTATCCATCTTACAAGCATAAACCTCCCTTTCGTTGTTTTTGATTGTTTCGATTTTTGTGAACTGTTACCAAAAAATATGGGAAAAAGTAATCAAAACAAGTAAATAAACCGAGAAATGATAAAATTTCTCACAATAAATATTGTAGTACGAACCAGGGACAATGTCAAGGTAAATCCATATTTGAAGAAGGGTTTCCCGCTTGAAAGTAGGACTTTTCAGGACGAATTTTCAAAAAAAGCCCAAAAATTGCACACCGGCGTGCAATTTTACGGTTAAAAACGGATGTTTATGGAAGGGGGTGAAAATTCGGATGACTACGGAAAAACTGTCGCCCGAAGAAAGGAGCTTCTGTGTTTTGTACGCGGAACTGGGAGATTTTGCACAGGCCGCTGCCTGTGCTGGCTACCGTGGAAAAAGCGGACTTGCAAAAGCGGCGCTGCTTCTGCAGGACGAACGCGCAATTCAATTCATCAAACGGCGGTACGGGCAAAAACCCGATGATCGTTTCCATCTGCTTGCCGGATTAAAGCGCCTTGCGCTGGGCGTTTCCTGTGCCGACGTACAGCAGCTGCTTGACAGGAAAAACGGGGAAAAAACATCCTTCCCGCTTTCCGATTTGTTCGGCGTTTCGGAACTGAAATATGACGGAAACCGGCTGGAAGTCAAATTTTTTGACCGGCTCCGTGCTCTGGAACTGCTTCATGAGATTCTTACGCAGCAGGGCGGAGAAGAAAAATCACGTTCTTTCTATGATGCGCTGGAACAGGGTGCGGCAGCTTTGCGGCAGGAATCCCAGATAACAGATGACCTTTCAGACATTCAGTAAAAAGCAGATGAAAGCATTGACCTGGTGGTGTGCGGGCAGCCCTTACCGCGGCTATGACGCGATCATCTGCGACGGTGCGGTGCGCAGCGGCAAGACTCTCTGCATGTCTCTTTCGTTTGTACTGTGGGCATTTTCCACATACGACTGCCAGTCGTTTGCTCTGTGCGGAAAAACACTGATCTCTCTGCGGCGGAATGTGACCACCCCCCTGATCCAGACGCTGCGGGAACTGGGTTTTTGTTGCCGGGAAAAACGGGCGGAAAATCTGCTCATCCTCACAAAAAAAGGAAGAGAAAACCGGTTTTACCTGTTTGGCGGAAAGGATGAGGGCTCCGCTGCGCTCATACAGGGAACCACTCTGGCGGGAGTTCTGCTGGACGAGGTGGCGCTCATGCCCCGTTCGTTTGTGGAACAGGCGCTTGCGCGCTGTTCGGTCACGGGGTCGAGGCTCTGGTTCAACTGCAACCCGGAACATCCGTTTCACTGGTTTTATACCGAGTGGATTCAAAAAGCCGAAGAAAAAAACGCGCTTTACCTTCATTTTACCATGGAGGATAATCCCGCCCTTTCCCCGGAAATACGAAAGCGGTACGAGGCCCTTTACACCGGTACGTTTTACGAGCGTTTCGTACAGGGACAATGGGTCGCCGCGGAAGGGCTTGTGTACCCTATGTTTTCGGTCCGTGACCATGTGCGTGTCCTGCCAGACAGCAGCTATGAGGAATATGTGATTTCCTGCGACTATGGAACAGTCAATCCCTCTTCATTTGGATTGTGGGGGCTCAAAAACGGCATCTGGTGCCGGGTGGATGAGTATTATTTTGACTCCCGCCGGGAGCAGCGCCAGCGCACCGATGAAGAACACTATCGTGCTTTGGAACAGCTAGCGGGAACACGGAGCATCCGTTTTGTGCTGGTAGACCCGTCTGCCGCCAGTTTTATCGAGTGCATCCGCCGCCACGGACGGTTTACCGTCCGCCCGGCGCGCAACGATGTGCTTGACGGCATCCGGCGGGTCGGTGATGCGCTCAGCGAGGGAAAAATCTGTTTTTCCGAACGCTGTAAGGATTCCATCCGGGAGTTTTCCTTGTATGTGTGGGAAGATAACTGCCGGGAGGACCGCCCGGTCAAACAGCACGACCACGCGATGGACGACATCCGCTATTTTGTCAGCACGGTTATCGCTAAGCCGGATGATGGGTTCTGGGTGCTGTCCTGCGAGCGGTCGTAAGAAGATTTGAGAAAGGAGGGATTGATTTGGGACTGTTGAAAAAAAGAAGAGCGCCGGCAACAGTTGCCGCGCAGCTTGCCCGGACTGCCGACCCAATCCCGTGGAACGCCGGACACAGCCGCCATGCGCCGCTGTCACTTGCGGAACTGCGGTTGTATGAAGGGCTTCGCGAGCATATTCCCGTCATTGACGCGGCTATTCAGAAAATCGTGCGGCTTGTGGGCGACTTTACCGTGGGCTGTGAAAACCCGGCGGCAGAGCGGGAATTGAGGCAGTTTTGTGAGGATGTTTCCGCAGGGGCAAGCGGCAGAGGACTCAACCTGCTGTCTCTTATACACATCTCCGAGCCCACGAGACCGGAGCC
>USBI01000071.1 GCA_900552945.1 uncultured Oscillospiraceae bacterium | reverse complement strand
GTGCGAGAGAACTCACCCGCCGTAAATCGGCGCTGGAGACCGCTTCCCTTCCCGGCAAGCTGGCCGACTGTCAGGAAAAAGATATTTCTGTTACTGAGATTTACATTGTAGAGGGTGACTCGGCAGGCGGTTCTGCAAAACAGGGCCGTGACCGCCGGTTCCAGGCGATTTTGCCGCTGTGGGGCAAGATGCTCAACGTGGAGAAAGCCCGCATCGACCGGGTCTACGGAAACGATAAGCTCACCCCGGTCATCACGGCGCTCGGCACCGGTATTGGAGAAGAGTTCGACATTAACAAATTGCGGTACGGCAAGGTCATCATCATGGCGGATGCCGATGTAGACGGAAGCCACATCCGCACCCTTTTGCTCACCTTCTTCTTCCGGTTTATGCGCCCGCTCATCGAACAGGGGCATATTTACATTGCTCAGCCGCCGCTCTTTAAGCTTTCCCGCAACAAAAACGTGCGGTATGCTTACACCGATGAACAGCGTGACCAGCTTTTGCTGGAGCTGAAAAACGGCAATCCGGACGCGAAGGTTGATGTTCAGCGATACAAAGGTCTTGGTGAGATGGACCCGGAACAGCTCTGGGAAACTACTATGAGCCCGGAAAACCGCACCATCATCAAGGTGGAGATGGAGGACGCCGTTGCGGCGGACGAAGTGTTCACTACTTTGATGGGCGATAAAGTCCAGCCGCGTCGCGAATTCATTGAGAAAAACGCGCGGTATGTTGTCAATCTGGATATTTAACCATACGAAGAATGGAGAAACTGTATGCTGTTTGAAAAGAAAAAAGTCACGCCGGACGATGAAAAGGCGACTCTGCACACCGAACAGATGATTGACCGAAGCGGAACACAGGCCGCGCCTGTTTCAGCAGAGGAAGAGGATGCTTTTGAAAACCCGTTTGAGGGAAAGGAAAGCGTAGAGATTCGTTACAATCTGCGCGCTGAAGAGGTCAAAAAAGGGCTTCTTCTGTTGCAGAAAAAGCAGATTTATAAACGCAACATCATTTATACTGCAATTCTGGCCGTTATTTTCGTTCTTTACCTCATTACGGTCATCCGCAACCCGGGGTACGGCCTTGGAATGATCATGCTGGCGCTCAGCGCGGCGGTCATCGTCATCATCTGGATGATGGCGTGGCGGTACCGTTCTTCCCAGGCAAAGGCCGTTTCGCAGGTAAAAGAGGACTTTAACATGACCGTTTACGAAAACGGCATCCTCGTCCATCAGGAAAACGGTGATTTTACCGCCCAGTTTACCGACCCGCATTTCCAGGTGCGTGAACTGGATGATATCTTCCTGCTCGATCTCAATCGTCAGCGTGTTTATATCCTTCCAAAGCGCTGCATGGATGAACAGCAGATCACGACGCTCCGGCGGTTTTTTGAAAACAATCTCGTCACCGATGAAACGAAAAAATAAAGCGGCGGATGTTCCGTTTTTGAGATAAGGTAAGGTGAATCCATTTTGATCAACGATTATTCTAAAGTCATACCGGTGGACATTCAGAAAGAGATGAAAAAATCCTTTCTGGATTACTCCATGTCGGTCATTGTTTCCCGTGCGCTTCCTGATGTGCGGGACGGTTTGAAACCGGTCCACCGAAGAATTCTTTACACCATGTATGAAAACGGCATCACGCCGGAAAAAGCGTACCGCAAATGCGCGGATACCGTAGGTTCGGTGCTCGGACGGTACCATCCGCACGGTGACGCTTCGGTTTACGACGCGCTGGTCCGTTTGGCACAGGACTTTTCGCTCCGTTACCCGCTGGTAGACGGGCACGGTAACTTTGGTTCGGTCGACGGAGACCCGCCGGCTGCTTACCGTTATACCGAAGCGAAGATGAGCAAAATCTCGGTGGATATGCTCACCGACATTGAAAAAGACACCGTTGATTTCATGGCGAACTATGACGACCGTCTCAAAGAACCGGTTGTTCTCCCCAGCCGTTTTCCGAACATTCTGGTCAACGGTTCTACCGGTATCGCGGTTGGTATGGCGACCAATATCCCGCCGCATAACATGGGCGAGGTCATTGACGCGATCGACCTTCTCATCGATGATCCGGACGCTGGCCTTGACCAGATCATGGAATGCATCAAAGGCCCGGATTTCCCGACCGGCGGCATCATCATGGGCCGGAGCGGCATCCGCGCGGCTTATGCGACCGGGCGCGGGCGGATCATCCTGCGTGCGCGTGCCGAGATCCAAGAGATGAAAAACGGCCGCTTCCGCATTGCGGTGACCGAGATCCCGTATATGGTCAACAAGGCGCGGCTGATTGAGAGCATCGCAAACCTGGTCAAAGAAAAACGGATTGAAGGCATTTCCGACCTGCGGGATGAGTCCGACCGCGACGGCATGCACGTTGTCATTGAGCTCAAACGGGACGCGAACCCGCAGATTGTTCTTAACCACCTGTTCCAGTTCACACAGATGCAGGAAACCGTCGGCGTTATTATGTTAGCGCTGGTGGACGGTCAGCCGAAGGTCATGAACCTCAAGGAAATCCTGGAGCATTACATTGAGTTCCAGGGCGAGATCATCCGCAGAAGGACCGAATTTGACCTGCGCAAAGCCCGTGAACGGGAACATATCTTAGAAGGCTTAAAAATCGCGCTCGACTTCATTGATGAGGTCATCAAGATCCTGCGTGCGGCCAAATCCATTCCGGAAGGCAAAAACCAGTTGATGGAACGGTTCGGGCTGGATGACATTCAGGCGACTGCCATTGTGCAGATGCGTTTGGGACAGCTCACCGGTCTGGAACGGGAGAAGATCGAGGAAGAGCTTGCCGCTCTGCTGGAAAAGATCGCCGATCTGGAGGATATTCTGGCAAATTACTCCCGTGTTCTCTCCATCATCAAGGAAGAGATCGGGCAGATGAAAAAACGTTACGCGGACGACCGCCGGACCGAGATCGTTTCGGTCAGCGGCGAGGTGGATATCGAAGACCTCATTCCGGTGGAGGACTGCGTTGTCACGTTGACCCATTACGGGTACATCAAACGCCAGCCGGTGGATGTGTATAAGACCCAGAAACGCGGCGGGCGCGGTGTTTCCGGCATGAAACAGAGGGACGAGGATTTTGTGGAGGAGCTGTTCATCTGCTCCAGCCACGATAATGTGCTCTTCCTTACCAACAAAGGCCGGATGTATAAACTCAAATGTTATGAGATTCCGGAAGGTTCCAAAGCCTCCCGCGGAACGAACATTGTCAATCTCCTTCAGTTGGAGGGGGATGAAAAGGTCACTTCGATGATCCAGGGCGGTAACTTTGAGGAAGATAAATTCTTAGTCATGGTCACCCGTCGCGGCATCATCAAACGGACCGAGCTTTCCGCTTACAAAAACGTGCGCAAGGGCGGACTGATCGCCATCACCCTGCAGGAGGGCGACGAGCTTGCGTGGGTCCGTGTGACCGGCGGAAGCTCAGAACTCATCATTGCCACCCGTATGGGTATGGCCATCCGCATTCGGGAGCAGGATATCCGTCCGCTCTCTCGTTCGGCACAGGGTGTACGAGTCATCAAACTGCGCGGCGATGACGAAGTCGTGGGTATGGCAAGACTGCGTGAAGGCGCGACTGTTATGACAATGACCGACCGTGGTCAGGGCCGTCGTACCGATATTTCCGATTACCGGGTGCAGAACCGCGGTGGTTATGGTTCCATCAACTACAAGGTCAACGATGTGAAAGGGTATGTCTGCGGCATCAAGGTCGTGGATGATACCGATGACCTCATCATCATTTCCAACGACGGCGTCATCATCCGTGTACGTGTGTCTGACATCAGCGTGATGTCCCGTTACGCGTCCGGTGTGCGGGTCATGCGCTTAAGCGACGATGCTCGGGTAGTCACTTTCGCCCGCGCGGAGCACGATGAGGAGGAAGAAACCACAGAGATTTCCGAAGAGGACCGCAAAGCGGCTGAAGAAGAAGCAAGCCAGGCGGTACCGGTGGAGGAACCTGCTGAGGAAGAATCTTCAGAGGAGTAATTTTTCCACAACAAAACAAGCAACTGTTGAAACTTTAATCAATATATCCGGCTGTTTCGGAGCGATTTCCGAAGCGGCCGGATTTTTTAGGGGTGTTCGTTTCTTTTTTATTTTAAAAAGACATCGTTTCAGTCGGATTGCAATTTTAGATGGATTTCCCTCCCTGCCCTGCGTTGACTTTGTTCTGCGCCAACGGTATAATAAACATGATACCTGCCGGACATCCGGCAAAAAACACAGCAAACGATCCCGCAATGAAAGGTGAACAAGATGAAGTACACAACAATCGGAGACATTAAAGTATCGCAGATGGCACTCGGCTGTATGACCTTTTACTCCCCTCTTTCGGTGGAGGATTCTGAATACAGCATGGATTATTGCCTGGACAAAGGTCTCAATTTGTTTGATACCGCACGCCTTTATGGTGCGTGGCATAATTTTCCCGGAGCACTTGGCGTTTGCGAACGGGTAATGGGCGATTATTTTACAAAGCGTAAAAACCGTGACCGGGTGGTGCTTGCCACAAAGGGCTGTCATCCGGATATGAGCAAAATGGATGATAACCGTGTCTGCCGGAAGGAGATCATCGCTGACCTGGATGAGAGCCTGAAAGCGCTTCAGACCGATTATGTGGATATCTGGTTTCTGCACCGCGACCATCCGGACTGTGACCTGTATGATGTGATGCGCACGCTGGACGAGCAGGTCAAAGCGGGAAAGATTCGTGTGCTGGGCGCTTCCAACTGGTCGATGGAACGGATCCGCAAGGCGAATAAAATCGCGGAAGAAAACGGCTTTACCTCTTTTCGGGTAAGTCAGATCGAGTGGAGCATGGCTTACCTTGATATGGAGCATGTTCCGGACAAAACCAAGATCATCATGAATGAAACAGAGCTTGCCGAATACAAAAAGGGAGATGTTGCGCTGATGTGCTACACCGCTCAGGCAAGAGGATTTTTCCAGAAAGCCATTGACGCCGGCGGATTTGAAGCGCTGAAGGAAAAAGAGATCGCCAGCGGAAAATATGCGTCCGATCCGGAGACGGCTTCCCGCAAGTATGACTACCCCTGTAACCTGAAACGGATCGAACGGGTCAAAGAGCTTTGCGCCATGTATAAGGTCGATCCATGCGCGATCGCTTACGCTTATCTCACCAGTCAGGTGGGGTTTTATCCCATTCCCATCGTGGGCCATTCGAGCATCGCGCAGCTTAAGCAGTCGCTTGCTCATCCGGATCTGCAGCTTACTCCTTATCAAATTCGGCAGATTCTGGAAGACAAACCGTTTTAACAAAACGGCTGCTTGTACTGTTCCCGCGAAAAACAGGGCTAAATATGCTTTTAGAGAAAAAAGAAAAATTACCTCTGTTTTTTACTTTTACGCCGTTCATCGGCTTTTTGAAGGGCTCAGGGCCTGAATCACAACAGCGAAAGGAGAAGATTGTTATGTCGCCAAAAAGCAAATCCACTGCGCTGATCCTTGCGGTCCTTCTGGGAACCTTTGGTGTGGACCGGTTTTATCTGGGAAAGATCGGCACGGGAATTTTAAAACTGATTACCCTTGGTGGCCTGGGATTGTGGTATCTCATCGATGTCATCAATATCTGCCTGGACAACGCGACCGACGGCCACGGTCTTCCGGTGAAACAGTAAACCGGTAAAAAACGTTTGGATATTAACATGGAAAGTAAAAAAGAGCCCTGTGAAACAGGGCTCTTTTTTTACATGGTTTAAAAGATGATAGTTGATCCATTTATTTTAAGAAAAAGGCACTTTAATATTTGATAAGGTACAATAAGTTTCGCAAATTAAAAAGTAGAAAAAAGAGACATGGATTG
>USBI01000070.1 GCA_900552945.1 uncultured Oscillospiraceae bacterium | reverse complement strand
TTTGTAGCCTTGTTCCACATAAACCGTCTGGCGGTATTTAACTGATCAACAAAATTGTAAGGGGCTGTGGTTGGAACCTTTCTTGAACCATCTTGTGGTAGGAGATTTGCACCAATCCACAGCATCCCTTACAGTGTAGCACACAGCCCTTGGAGAGGGGCTCTAATAACTACTACTCTATAATACAAGGAGCTTTGCGATGAATATTCCAATGCCGGGACCTGAAGAGAAAAAAATGGCCGTTTCACGAATCGTTGAGGCGGGAGTTCCGGCGGTTCGCCGGGAAAATCTGTTCTGTATGGTTCGTGCTCTCACACCGAGAATTCTGTTTTTTGGCGTTGGCGACTGCCTTTTGGTTTCGTTTCTGTTTTTGGCGTTTGCCGGAACAGCATTTTTAATGTCTGCTCAAAATAACCTCAATGGGTCGGGTGTTTTGTTGTTGTTTCTTTCACCGGCTCTTTATCTGCTGCTTTACAGCTTGACGATGTTGAAAGAATTCAGCGAAAATACCAGAGAGATTCCCTGCTCCTGCCACTATAATATCCGTCATCTCACCACTATGCGCATGCTTTATTTCGGAGGGTTTGGCACAGTGGCAAACGCAGTGATCTCGTTTCTGGGGGCAGGGTGGAGCGGCTCGTTTGTGCGTTTGCTTGGCGTGTCACTCAGTGTTTTGTTTCTATATGCCTCTGTTTCAACCTTTTGCCTGCTTCATCTGCGCCGGGCTGTATTGCAGCTTGTTATGCCTCCCGCTCTGTTTGTGGGCGCTGCTGTTTTGATGATTCTGTTTTGGCCGGATTTCGGCAGCTTCCTTTTAAACGTGCTTCCCGCCGGCGTATCGCTTTTAACAGCGGGCTGTTTCTGTGCGTTTTTTTTGGCGGAGGTTTATCGCTATTACAAAAAAGGAAAGGGGAAAACACACTATGCTTTCGGTTGACGCGGTTACCAAACGTTATGGCAAATTCACCGCTCTGGAGGATATTACCCTTCAGTTTGACAATGGCGTTTATGCCCTGCTTGCCCCAAACGGCGCGGGAAAAACGACCCTCATTAAAATGATCACGACACTGCTCTTCCCCACACAGGGACGTATTCTGTGGGATGGGGTGGACATCCGCACCCTGGACGCCGCTTACCGCGACATTCTGGGCTATCTGCCGCAGAATTTCGGCTATTACAAGGGGTATACGCCGCGGCAGTATTTAAGCTATCTTGCGGCGCTCAAAGCCATTCCCGCAAGAGAAACACAAGAGCGGGTAGAAACGTTGCTTGAACTGGTTGGCCTTTCCGAAGCGGCCGGAAAAAAGATGCGGAAATTTTCCGGCGGTATGCTGCAGCGGGTCGGCATCGCGCAGGCGATGCTCAACGACCCGAAACTGCTGGTGCTGGATGAGCCGACCGCCGGGCTTGACCCGAAAGAACGGGTGCGGTTCCGCAACATCATTCATTCGCTGGCAAAAGACCGGGTGGTCATTCTTTCCACCCATATTGTTTCGGACATTGAAACCATCGCTAATCGAATCGTTATGCTGCGTGACCATAAGGTTTACTGTTGTGCGTCACCGGGTGAGATTTGCTCCAAACTGGTGGGAAAGGTGTTTGAGGCACCGGCCGGAACACCGCTTTCCGAGAAGGAATATCTGCTTTCCGAGCGGCAGGACGCGAATGGTACCCTTGTGCGCTATTTGAGTGATACACCTGCGTTGGGTGCGCAGCCGGTAGCACCCAGTTTGGAAGATGTATTCCTTTCGGTCTACCGCGACGAAAAGGTGGGGATTTAAATGCGCGTATTTGGCTGGGAACTGCGGAAACTCATTTCATCGCCGGCGGTTTGGGCGTTTTTGATTGCCTGTATCCTGATAAACGGGCTCCTCGTTTTCAGCAGCAGTTACGACAGCGGTTATGTCCGCTATGTCAGCCGTGCCGCCGCGGATTTCGGTACCCGTGTGGATGATGATTTTGTAGAGCAGTTAAAGAAGCTGCCCAAAACAGAAGAAAGGGAAAGGCTGCTTGCTTTTGCGGAACAGATGCTTACGGTAGAGAAAAACGGGGCATTTGAAGTGGATACGTCAGCTTACGCGGAGGATTATATCCGTCAGTTTGGCTTAAACGGCATTTGGGCCACGCTGTTTTCGCAGAAATACGAACAGCTGCAGCCTGCTGCTGACCGGACCGCGGAAAACGGAGCCGCCGACCTGTATGCCGCCGATATGACCGAAAGCGTCCACAGAGGGCTGTTTGAGACGCTTTTGCATGCGGTGTTGTGCGAAAGCATTGTGTTCGCTTTTTTGGTTGTACTGATGGCTCAAGGGTATGAACCGCTTCATCGTACCGATTCGCTGGTTTTTGTTACACATACTGGCAGACGGGTCGCCTTCCCGAAACTCGGAGCGGCTGTTCTTTGCGGTTTGTTCTGCTACTTTTTGCTTGTGGGCACAGCCATGTTTTTTTACAGCTTCGTATGGGACCTTTCCGGGTTCTGGAATGCGGATATTTCCGGCGGGCTTCATAGTTCTCCGGATTATTCGGTCGCAAGGCCGTTTTTTACCTGGGCTCAGATGACGGTAGGAGGATATTTCTGGGCGCAGTTTATGTTGGGAATTGCGCTTATACTGGTATTTTGTCTGCTCGCGGTGGTGCTGGGGCTTTTCATGCGCAATACCTACGCCGCGTTTGCCGTGGCGGTTGCCGCTTCTTTGTTGTTTTTGCTTCTGCCGGGGTGGTTTCGTGAATGCGGTTTATTCGGAGCGGCGTTCGGTTTTTCACTTTCTCCGGTTTGGGTGTGGAATACCCAAAGCCTTTGGTTTACCGACATGGGCTTTCATTCCCTCTGGCCGTGGTGGGAAACAACAGCAGTGCTCCTTTCCGGTGTGCTGTCTTTCGTGCTCATGTGGCTTGCGTACCGCCGGTATCGTAGAAAGGATGTGATTTAATGCGGGTGTTTTTGTGGGAACTCAAAAAAATATGGAGCCCGTGGGTGGTGATTGCCACGGTGGTCATTACCATCCTGTGTTATCTGGTTATGGTAAGACCCATGTTTTCCTTGTTCAATTTGGATTACCCCGGATGGAAAAAAACGGAATATGAAACGGCGAAAAGCTGGCTGGACCGTTACGGACCCACTTTGGAAGAGAATGAGCGGCTTGATGCAGAGCGGGATTATGAACTGGTGCTTGAAGAGATGGAAGCGTTTATTGCGTCCCACCCGGAATTTGCCAAGGCAGGCGTTTACAGCCTGAGCGATTATCAGGATTACCGGGCACAGGCCGGAACCTTTGAAAATGAAGAGGATAGAGCCTTGTTTGACCAAATCGACGAAATCCTCTATTTTGAAAATGAGACGAACCTCGGCTTTCGTTACCAGGATATGCCCGGAATCTATTGGTCGTATGACAACCGCAATCAGCCGCTTGAGAAAAATCCCGAGTTCCCCGAAGGCTGGTACGAACGGCAGGACGCTCTTCGAGAGGCAGACGGCCTGCGAAGTGTCATTCCCTCGTCCGTTGTTTCTGATATACAGTCGGTCATGCGTTACGCTGTTTTTTTGCCTATGATTGCCGTATTTGTTCTAATTGCGCCCTACCCGGTCCGCGACCGTTCCAGAGAGCTTACCGCGCTTCAGTGGACGAGTAAAACCGGGCGGAAGGTTGCGCAGGTACAGTTTTGGGCGGCGCTTACTTCCTCTTTTGTTGTTGCGGCGGTTGTGGTGGCCCTCCTGTTTTTACGTTTGTTTATGAGCGGCGGTGCATTTCTTCCGTTTCTGGATTGCCCGGTCAATGGCTTTATCAATGATTTATACACATTTGGCGGGCTTACCCTGGGGCAGTGGTTGGTTTCATATGCGCTGCTCTGCCTGCTGTTTGGGTTGCTTTCCGGCGCGTTGGTATTTCTCATCTCCCAGTACAGCAAAAGCTATGTGCCCATGCTGTTAAAACAGCTTCTCCTGTTTGTTTTGATTGTTCTGCTTGCCTATTACTGCGGAAGCGGCAATCTTCTGGATACGCCACTCGTATTTTATCCGATTGGGAGCGCCGGTTTCCGCACAGGGATAGCGGGCATAGAACTCTGGTGTTCCGCTCTGCTCTTTTTGCTGGCTGCCGGAGGATGTCTCATCTATGCATTCTCCCGCAGACGAAAAGAGCTGTTGTAGCGTTTGCTGTCTAACAGGGGTTGGCAGTTGCCGTTTTGGCTGATTGTGTGGTACAATCGGGGTAGAAACGGCGGCGGGCAAAATGAACCCAATGCCGCACAATCCAGGGCAGAGGGGGAAATGCGGTGCAGAACCTGTTGGAGGGGCTTAACGAAGCCCAAAGGGAAGCGGTAACATCGACCGAGGGGATGGTCCGGGTGGTCGCGGGAGCCGGTTCGGGAAAGACCCGTGCGCTTTCCCGGCGGTTTGCTTTTCTCGTCAACGAGATCGGCATCCTGCCAGGGAACATCCTCTGCGTGACCTTTACCAACAAGTCCGCGGGTGAGATGCGCCAGCGGATCCACAACCTCACCGGCGATAACGACACCGGCTATATCAATACCTTCCACGGCTTTTGTGTTTCCATCCTGCAGGAGGACAGCCATGCCGTGCAGTACCCCAAAAGCTTTCTGGTGCTTGATAATTCCGACATTGACGCCATGCTCAAAATCATCTACGAGGAACGCGGGCTGACCCTGCGGGATATGACTTTTTCCCGCGCGCGGGATATGATCGAGATGCTCAAGCTGGTGGAGCGGCCGGATTATTACCTTGACCTGATTAACATGTCGCTGGAAGTGCTCCATCAGAAATATCTGGAAGCCCAGACGACGAAGGATATCATCTTTTACGGGTATCTTTACCAGGAAAAGAAATGCTTCGGACTGGATTACAATGACCTCATTCTGTTTTCTCTTTACATCTTTGAGCAGAACGAGGAGATCCGGCTCAAATGGCAGAAGCGGCTGGAATACATCATGATCGACGAATTCCAGGATATTGATAAACCCCAGTACCGGCTGATGGAGGTGCTGTGCGCCTACCACAAAAATTTGTTTGTGGTGGGTGACCCGGACCAGACCATCTATACCTGGCGCGGGGCGGACGTCCGCTATCTGCTGGACTTTGACAAAAAGTTCCCCAACGTAAAAACCATCATGATGATGAAGAATTACCGCTCTACCCCGCAGATCATCGGCGCGGTGAATTCGCTCATCTCCAAAAACCGCGCACGGATCGAAAAGCAACTGCTCCCCACCCTCCCTGCCGGGCGCCCGGTGGTTTGCCACCACGCGGTCAATTCGGAAGCAGAGGCGGACTGGATCGCCGAACAGATCGAGTCTCTGCGGGAAACTGGCGTGCCGTGCAGGGAAATCTGCGTGCTTTACCGCGCCCACTATGTGACCCGCACGGTGGAAGAGGCTCTCATCAAAGCGAAAATTCCGTACACCATTTACAGCGGCGTGCAGTTTTTCGGGCGTGCGGAGGTCAAAGACGCGCTTTCCTACCTGCGGATGGTGGCGTATCAGGATGATCTGTCTTTCCTGCGGGTCGCTAATCTTCCCCGGCGGAATCTGGGCGAGCGGCGGATGCGCTTTTTGAAGGAATATGCCGCGGAGCACCAATGCACCCTGTTTGAAGCGCTTTGTGAAACATTGGAAGACCCGGTGTTTAAGGGAACAAAGGCCAAGAGTTTTGTTTCACTCATCCGTTATTATGCCGCGAATTCCGGCGACCGGCCGGTTTCAGAACTGCTTTCCGCCCTCCTCAATGAAAGCGGCTACGAGCAGATGCTCCGCACCGAGGGCAGCCAGGAACGGCTTGACAATCTCGCGGAGCTCAAGCAGTCGATTTATGAATACGAGACCACCTGCGGGGAGGAGAGCATGCTGGAACATTACCTGTCCCACGTGGCGCTGTTTTCCAACAGCGATACCGCCGAACAGCAGGATAAAGTCAAGCTGATGACGGTGCATTCCGCAAAAGGGCTGGAATTTCCTTATGTTTTTCTCTGTGGGATGAACGAAGGCATTTTCCCGTCGCGCAAGGTGCGCACCCCTGT
>USBI01000069.1 GCA_900552945.1 uncultured Oscillospiraceae bacterium | reverse complement strand
CGGGAGAGATAGCTTTTCGGGGAAAAACACCCCAGCCGCCCTTCGTTGAACAGGTTCATGACAAAAGTTTCCACCGCGTCGTCAAAATGGTGGCCGAGGGCGATTTTGTTACAGCCCTGGGCGACCGCCGCGTCGTGCAGAGCACCCCGGCGCATCCGGGCGCAGAGGCTGCAGGGGTTGGGCTCTTTTCGCACGTCAAAGACGATCTCGCCGATTTGGGTGTCTTTCACAAGGTAAGGCACCTCCAGCTGCTCGCAGAGTGCGCGGATGGGGGAATAATCAGTTGCCTCGCCGCCGAAGTGCGGGTCGAGCGTGACGGCGACTAACTCGTACTCAATGCCGATGAACCGCCGAAGCATGGCAAGGCCGGTGAGAAGTACCACCGAGTCTTTCCCGCCGGATACACCCACGGCGATTTTATCTCCGTTTTCAATCAGTCCGAATTCCTGTATGGCTTTGCGCATATAGCCGAGCATTCTCTGCAAAAAAAGGCCTCCCTGCCGCCCGGCGAATCTGTGTGCCGAGCTTTTTTGATTGTTTTATTATACACAATCTGTGACAGTTCGGCAAGCGTATCCCGTGCGGTGTATGCTCTGCAAATTTTGCACAAAAGCCGCTGGAACAGACACCTTCTGATTTATAAGAAAAACGGCTGCTTTTTTGCAGCCGTTTTGTTGTATTACAGGATAAGGCAGTGCTCTTTCAGGCGTTTTGCCATATCGTAAGCAAACTGTTTGATGGCATGCAGGTCGCGTTCCGCTTCGGGCTGTGCGCGCCATTCTTCAATGCGGGCGGAAGGAAGATCCCACATGGGAACCAGCTCGTTTGCTTCCAGAATGTTGACGCAGCGTTCCGCCGCCTCCAGGATATCGTCGCTGGTTTTTACCTTGCTTAGGAACAGAGCGGTCTCTTCCACGCTCAGCACGTCTTCCACCGCTTTGATCGCCTGATAGGCGTAGCCCTCCTTGTTCGGGTTCGGCAGGATGCGCCCGCCCGTCCGTTTGCGGAAAAAGCCGAACATGGCGGCGACGATCGCCGGGTCACGGATGGTGCCGTCCGGGTAGATGATGCCGTGGATGTCTCCCCAGAACCCTTCAGCGACCAGATCGAAGAGATACCATCCCACCTGATGCCGCTGGCAGATCTCCAGCTCCACATCGTACGGGTTGGAACGGCCGATGCAGCCGGTTTCGGTGTTGAGCAGCGGCTTTCCGGTTTTTGCGGAAAGTTCTTCCGCCTGCTGATAGACTGCCTCGATCTCCGCGCGGGTCTTTAAATAGTCGTGGAAGCTGATGACGTCGACCAGGTCCACGGTGGATTCATTGTGCCAGATGAATTCATGCCCTACAGTAAGTACGCCGTCCGGGTCCAGCCGGCGCACGATGTCGCACATCCGGCGGACCATTCGTTTGAGGTTTTCCATCCGCTCCGGAACAAGGGCCGGGTCGGGGCATTTGCGGATGTAGTCGTTGCAGTAGGGCTCGTTCATGACGTCCCACATCAGAATGGCCGGGTCGTCGCCAAACCGCTCGATCGCGGCGGCGGCAAACTCCTCCATCCTCTTCCAGTCGTCTTCGGTGGGCTCTTTGAACTCGGCAATGGGGTTGCCGTTCCAGAAGATGGGCATGGAGGAAATGCCGTGTGCATAGCAGCGGTGAATAAAATCCTCAATCAGGTCAAAATAGCCGTTGGGGTCTGCTTCCCATTTTTCCTGCTGCAGCCAGAACCGGACCGAGTTGATTTGCAGGCGTTCGGCACAGCTGAGTTCCAGTTCGACCTGTTCAGGGGATTTTGCGGGGTCCGGGTTGTGGCAGACACCGCGAATATTGCTGTAACTGGTTTGAAGTTGCATGGTCTTCTTCCTTTCAATGTAAGATTTATTTGTTGTGGAAAAACTCCAGCATCTCCCCGTCCGGTCCGGTGACGAACGCCACGCGGATATCCAGCGGTTCGGTACTGGTGGTCAAATACATGTCAGACGGCGGATATTTCCCGGCCGCGCCGTATGCGATTGCACGGTCGTACCATTCATCCGGGTTGTCCACTTCAAAAGCGAAATGAGGAAAACAGCCCGCGGTGTTCTCGTCCGGCGGACTGCCTGCTCCGCCTGCGAAGAGTTCAATGCGGCTGCCGTCGCCAATATCCAGCATGGCGGCGGAAGAATCCCCTTCACCCCAGCGCATGAGCAGTGTCATGCCCAGGCCTTCGGTGTAAAAGCGCAGTGAGCGTTCAATATCGGACGCTTTCAGCGCGACGTGGTGTGTTTTTAATGGAGTAGAAGGTTTTGTTGACATAGTGGTTTCCCTGCCTTTTTGTGTTGGTAAAATTGGTTTATCATCTGTCAAAGTAACTATAACGGCTTTTTTCCGAAATGTAAAGAGGGTTGACAAATAAAGCAGCAGGAGTATACTGTAAGTCTCTTGAAAGGAGGTGGATTTATGAAACAGGGCACAATGAGGCTGCTGGCAGTTTGCTTGCTGGCTGTGGTTCTGCTTGCCGGCTGTACGCAGAACAGTGACCCGCGCCAGTCTGTTTCTTCTTTGCTTGGCGCTGACCTGACAGGCGGGGAAATCGTGCAGGAGAAAGACACCCACAGCGGATTTCACGGCGACGGTTCTTATTACCTAGAGCTTTCGTTTGAGCAGGAAACGGCAGATGCGTTGGCTCAGACGCTTTCGTCAGCGGAAGGGTGGCAGTCATGCCCGCTTTCCGAAACAGCCAAAACGCTGCTCGGTTATCTTTCAGAGGAGCTGCCGGCGGTCCCGGAATGTGAAAACGGGTACTGGAAGCTCATCGACCGTTTTCAGGGAGATGAACAAGAGCAGAGCACTCCTTTGCTGGACCGGGCGAGTATCAACATGAGCCTTGCTGTTTACAACGCGGACACCGCCCGCCTTTATTATGTAGAGTTGGACACCTGACAAAAATAACCTTTATGATATACAAAAACGGTTCGGGAATGTTCCCGAACCGTTTTTTGCGTGTTTCCGGAGTCAAACCGGTTATAAACAGCCCTTTGTGTGCGGATAACGCCGCGGCGCTTACTGAATGCTTCCGCGCATCCAGGCTTTGAGGGTGGCTTCGTCCGGGTCGGCAAGGTCCGGCGTCAGCCCGTCGATGTACTTGCAGGCTTCATACAGCGCCGGCACAACGTAATCGTGAACGCCGACACAGTGGTGAACATACGGCCCGCAGACCAGTTTTTCCTCCCACAGCAGCCAGTCATTGACCTCGATCCAGACGTAAGTCCCGCGGGTGAATTTACCGGTGGTTCCCTTTGCTTTTCCGAGGAAGAGCTGGTAGTCGCCGTGGTCGCCGTCAAAGCGGACGATGGTCATGTCGCCCAGCTTGATCGGGCCTTCTTCGGTACCCGGTTTATGGCCGTCAAACAGGAAATGGCGGTTAAATTTCGGTTTCTGCTCCGCGAGGCTGGGCGGGAAGTTGCCGCAGTGGAAGAGCAGTTCGCTGTTGTTGTTTGTGGTGTGGCGCACAGTGAGGTCTGCGAAGAACGGCGCGGTTTTGTAAAGGGTCGCCGCATGTGCCATGATGCAGGTAACAGCGCCGTGAATGTCAGTCTCACAAGTGACAGGGAGACCTTCGTCGGTCAACAGGCCGTTTACCATGCAGGGCATGATGCCGAGGCTGTCCTGCAGTGCATTCCAGCACTGAATGGCTGCCGCTGTGCAGGCTTGTTCATCCGCAAACGACTGAATGGCGAGTTTGAGCGCCGCCGTTGTCCGCAGTGCAGTCGGATCGGCGCCGGTGCAGTCGATCTTTTCTTCGATCTCTTTGATGGCGTTTTCAAGCGGGTCTCCGCTGTCCGCCTCGATCTGCAGGGTGCGCATCTCCAGCTCTTTGAGGGTGATGGGGTAAACCTGAATGCCGAATTTTTCCAAAAGCTCCCCTTCGTTGTACATCATGGTCCAGAAGCTGGCCGGACGGGGCGCGATCTGCAGAATGCGGATGCGGCTGAACGCTTTGACTACGTTTACCGCGCGCAGGAAGGTGTCAAACCCGCGGGCGAAGATGGGGTCGTTGATGTCACAGTTGGGGATGTAGGTGAACTTCACGTTGAACCGGCGCAGGATCTTTCCGGTCGCGAACAGGCCGCACTGGGTGTCACGCAGGCGGGTGCCGTCCTCCAGCGGGTCCTCATCACGCGGGCCCCAGAGAAGAACCGGTTTGCCGACCTTTTTTGCCACTTTGGCGACCGCATCTTCCGTGCCGAAGTTGCAGTGCGGGAAAAAGACGGCGTCGACCTTGTTCGCAATGAATTTTTCAGCGATGGTCTCAATGTCTTCGACCGAATCGTACAAGAGCCCTTCTTCGTTGACGTCCTCAATGTCAACGAGTTCAACGCACTCGTACTCTTTCATCTTTTCAAGAATGATGTTTTTAAAGCGGTGGGCGTCTTCTTTGCTGAAGCAAAAACGCCTGGTTGGCGCGAAGCCGAGTTTGATTTTTTCCATGATTGTATTCCCTCCTGATGAACTAAAATGGACATTGTTTGGCCCGCGGCGGTCAAAGCGCGGGGATCCCGGTGCTCTTTCGCACAATGAGCTGGGTGCCTACGGTGATTTTGATGGGTGCTTCCGGCGTTTCGTCGATGAGTGTTGCGAGCAGCGAGAGCGCGATGCGCCCCATCGTCTGTTTGGGCACTCGGAGCGAAGTGAGCGGCGGGTCGGAAATTTCGGCGAGCGGGATATCGTCAAAACCGGTGACCGAAACCCGGTCCGGAACCGGAATGTGGTATTCTTTCAGTGCACGGACCGCGCCGAACAGGATATTGTCGTTATCGGCGGCAAAAGCGGTGCAGCAAAGCCCGTCGCAGGCGAGGCATTCTTTGACCGCGTGGTAAGCGCCTTCCGCGGTGGGCGGGGTTTCAAGCACGAACCCTTTTAAAATGGGAAGGCCGTGGCGGGCCATGGTCTGGCGATAGCCTTCAAACCGTTCGGTGAAATTGCGGATCTTGCGGTTGCTTTTGAGGTAGCCGATCCGTGCATGCCCAAGGCCGATGAGATGCTCCACCGCTGTTTCCATGGAAGCGGTGTTGCCGATGGCAACGCAGGAAACGCCCGCGTCCTCGAAGTTTCCGTCCAGCGCCACGAGCGGGAGCCCTAATTGCTGAAAGGGGGCGATTTCTTTTGCGGTCATTTCGGTGGCGAGCAGCAGAAGCCCGCAGCAGTCCCCTTCCTTTAATATTTTCAACGCTTCCGGCGAACAGTCGGCGGCGTTGAGGTAAGAGATCATCATATTAAAACCGGTTTCCTTGGCTTTTTCGTCGATTCCTTCAATGAGTTTCAGGAAAAAGGGTGTGTCGGTGAGAATTTCAGCCCCGTTGCGGTAGAGCACCAGCCGGATGTTGCGCAGTTCCTTTGGTTCGGCGGAAGGAATCAGGTCGCTGCGGCCGTGTTCTTCCAACGCGGCAAAAACCCGTTTTCGAGTGGCTTCGCTGATGCCAGGCCGGTTGTGGATGGCGAGCGAAACGGTTGCGGGAGAAACGCCCAGTCGTTTTGCGATTTCTTTCATTTTCAACGGCAAGATAATCCCTCCTTAAAAATTTAGTTCTGTTTAAAAAATATTATAAGCTGTTTTATCCAAAAAGTCAACGAAAAACCGCTTTTTAAAGACGATTTAGCGGTTGACGAATGGATTTATTTTGTTTATGATAAGAAATAGAATTAAAGATAGGTAAACTAATTTAAATAAAATTTAGTTAAAACTATACCAACTGTATATAAGAATGGAGCGATCAATATGAAAGACCGCATTCTGGCCGTTGACCAGAGCACATCCGGGACAAAAGCGTTATTGTTTGACGAGGCCGGCGGCTTGATCGGCAGGGTCGACCTTCCGCACCGGCAGATCAAACCCCAGCCCGGCTGGGTGGAGCATGACCCGGAGGAGATCTACCGCAACACGGTGGAGACGGTGCGGCAGCTGTTGGAGAAGACCGAAACAGCGCCGGAACGGATTGCGGCGCTGGGCATCAGCAACCAGCGGGAGACGGTCCTCGCGTGGGATGAGGCCACCGGCAAACCGGTTTATAACGCGGTGGTCTG
>USBI01000068.1 GCA_900552945.1 uncultured Oscillospiraceae bacterium | reverse complement strand
AGAGACAGGAAAACAACTGTAGGGAGGTATTCCTCTGAAACGCCTTCCCACTGTGCGGTAGCGTTCACAAACTTTCCTTCAAACACATCGTAATCAAGCGCCGCCTCCACGGCAAGGTCGACACTCAGCAGCGGATATTCCGATGAACCAGAGATGCTGACATCCGGATTCGCTTTTACTGTAACGCTTGTATTTTCGCACAGAATCTGTTTTACATCCATTCCCGTAAGATTTTGGTTCGCTCCCCATACCATTGCGGCAGCCCCCGAAACCATGGGTGCAGCCATGGATGTACCATTCATCTCATCATAACCATTTTTTACCGTACTATATATCTCCTGCCCCGGTGCGGCAAGGTCGACTCCGCTTCCTCCATTGGAAAATTTAGTCAGCCGATATACGCCGTTTTCATCCGGTTTTCGGGACGCCGCAACTATAATAATCCGTTCCATGATCTCTTCCGCAGTAAAAGCACCACCCCCCGTCTCACAGTTTTCTTCTGTGATGGAACAGAACAAACCATTGTTGACCGAATCCACTCCTATGCCGTTGGACGCGCCATTGCCCGCACTTTGAACGATTACAAAATCATATCCCCGCGCTAGAAGCCCGACCAGATAGGACGACGCGATCTTCCCCTGCGCATCAATCGCTTCGGAGGAAAAAGAATCGGTTTCGTCTTTCAGATTAGCAGAAGCGCCCAACGACAGGTTAACGACCGCCCTGCCTCCGCCCTGCTCCACGCAGTCGATCACGCCTGCTAAAATGGCAGAATCAGTGTTCCACCCGCCCTGGATCTCCTGAATCCAGTTGGGCTGCCAATCATACCCGTAAAGCTGAGCATTGGTCGCTACGCCCGCAATTCCCTTTCCATTATCCATTTCCGCGCCAATGATGCCGGATACATGGGTGCCATGATCCTCTTTACTGGCCACCTCCGGATTGAGAATCCCAATCGAAAGATCTTCATGCTTTGTGTCAAAGCCATCATCCACAACACCCACACAAACCGGCTGAATACGCTCCCGGTTGTCCCACGCGCGGTTTGCGCCGACGGCTGTGAGCCACCAGTTGCTGTCGGACGGATCCACCTTATCCCAGTCTAAAGAATTGAACCAGTTAAAAATGGACTGTTTGAACGGATCATCCGGCACATATTCTGTCTGGTACTGCTGCGCAAGATCAAACGAAGCGCTTAACACGCCTTCCATTTGTTCAACCGAAGCACTGAGGGCTTGCAGCTGTTCAAATGTACCGGCGCTGACCCGGAGCTGCAACAATCCCACAACATCCAGCCGGCCCGCCACCTCACCGTCTACCGCATCAACCACCGCCTGTTGCTGTGCCTGCGTGGCATCCGGCGCAAAAAACACGAGAAGAATATTGTCAACGTACGAAATTCCAGAGGATTCATCGTAAGCGATGTCTTCTGCTGTAAAAAGATAGGTTCCGTCCTGTTCAACCGGAGTCGGAGAACCGATTTGTTCCGCTTGCTGTGACCCGCAGCCGCAACAGCACAGCAATATGATACACAAGCTTAAAACGAATCCCACTGTTGCTTTAAAACGCTTTGTCCATCGATGATTCAACCGTTTTCTCCCCTTTTTCTCATTTTATTATCATTATTATACTCTTGTCAGAGGAGAATTGGCAAGCAGACTGTTTTTGTGTTGAATCGGTTTTATGACAAACGAAAAATGCCAAACACTTAATGTGTTTGGCACTCTTCAAACATTACCTGTAAAATTGACACGAATTAATGAGCTTTCACTTTATTCTGAACTGATTTTTACGCGTAAAAACCACCCGCATGGCAAATCGCCGATTACAACATCGGTAAACCAAGTTCTTTCATCTGCCAGTCCTCCAAAATAAATCTTGTTCCGGGGTTATTGAATCCATCAAAATATATCGTATATTCATAATAGGCAAAATCACCCCGGCGGTAGGAATGACAGTTGGGATCGGTGCAGGCGAGCAAATGATAGTGAGCGTAGACCATAGCTGCTGTATAAGCGCCGCCGCAGTCTGATGCGTTCGGGCCCCAGATATGATCATAATAGCGGTCTGCAAACAGCTCGCCTTCATCGTTTCCATAATAAAAACCACAGCCGAGGCAGGCATTTACTACGCTCACCTTCTCATGTGTATTGGTCGGGCCGGTTTCTCCAGGCTCTGCCGTGCCGCTCCAATCCATTGACTGTACGCCGACATCCACAAAATTGTGAGTGTGTACAGGCGGCTGAGTTTCCTGCGGACTTTCCGTTTCCGGCGAAGCGGCCGTTTCGGAGTTACCAGCGTTTGTATTGTTGCCCTGTGCACCGGTATCACTCAATCCGCTACCACTGGGCACACTTGCCTGATTAGAGGCCGAAGAGCCATTGCTTACCGGCTTGCTCGAGTTTCCGGAACCGCCACTGCCCGAAGCTTGTCCGTTCGAGGTACCCGTGGCACTTTGATGATCAGGCTCTGACGCATTGCTTGCTAGATTTTCTGCCGTCTGATCACCGCTTTCGTTATCCGTAAGTGCCTCTTCCTCCGTTTCCTGTTCATCTTCCTTATCGAGAAAACATTCATAAGAAATCGCGCTGTCGTCTTTTAAAGCCTCCTCGTCATAATCACTTTCGCAAGCAGCAAAAGCAGTCATCATGACAGCTGCCAAAAAAACAGCCAGAATTCTTTTTTTCATACCAATCTCGCCTTTCATCTCTTCATCTTCATGACTGCATCTTTTGTCTTCTCGGCAAGGCGCTGTTTGTCTGCGGTTCATCATTTCAACCCTTTCCTGTTGTCATCCTCACGGTCACACTATATCACTCAACCCTATGACTATGCTTGTGCTTCTTTGCGGCATTACCCAAACACTCTATCCAACCGATTGAGCGTACATCAGGCTTTACAAAAGCGCTGACTTTTGTCGCCTGCACAGCTTAAGACAAACGAGCAGCGTAAAAAGTTTTATTTTTAAACTCCCGCTATTCACGCGATGCTCTTAAACGTTTTGATGATCCAGAAATGAATGGCTGCATCTTTTACCGGTCAAGCGTATAATCTTCTTTGGGTTTGAATGAAAATGCTGCGTATGTGCGTATGTAGTTTTTAAAAAAGAGCATAAATTTTTTTCAAATATAAAACTTTTGGAGATGATAAATTGTCATAGCTACGTAATGAGCATAAAAGGCGGCCAAATATATATAATTTCTGCCGCCGGATAAACTTAATTTTGTTGAGGGGGATTTTTGTGAAACGTATTTTTTCTTTTGTTGTTTGTGTGATATTCAGTGCCTTATTACTTACTTCATGCACAAATAACTCTAAACCGGAGAACAGCTCCTCTAACCCGACAGGGCCTGTGGCAGGTACCAGTCAGGAAGACGCGGGTATGATTCCGCTGGGCACAAAAGTATCCGGAACTGTTGAAAGCGGAGAAGAGGATTGGTACGCGTTTAAAACAGAAAAAAGCAAAGATGCCGAGTATGCCATTACCTTAATCAACACCGCAGAAAAATCAGGCGTATTGTTCGCCAATCTCTACGATGAAGAAGGGGATCGGCTCAACACATTAAGCGCTAATGATGACGGAACTCCGGGTTCTATGCGCACGGACGAGCTGGAGCCTAATACGGTCTATTATATTTGTCTGGAAACGGGAAACAGCTCAACCATAGACTATACATTCACAATAAAGAACACAAACTCCGGAGACAATGATTCAGAGGAAAGCGATGCAGATGGCAAAGAAGAAACTGCAGCGGGAAGCAACCAGACCAACGCCGTCTTAATCCCTCTGGGGACCAAAGCATTCGGAACGGTGCGTGATAATTTCGCATGGTACGCATTTACAACCGGCGACACCAGCGGCGCAACATACAATATAACCTTTGTAAACGAAACTGTGGATTTAGCAACCTTAAACGTAGTCGTTATGGATGAGTACGGAGACGAAATCGGACGGGAGTGGCCGACTAAGGACGGCGCTCCGAATACCATTTACGCGGATGACCTGTCTCCGAATACGACTTACTATATCCGCATCAACGCAAACGACGGCGAAAAACACGACTTTTCCATCGTCATAAAAGACCCGGATGCGGAAACCAGCGCATATAAAACCGACGATGTTTTTTCTCACGCCATCACCGCACAGGCAGAGGACGGCGCAACACTTTCTGCTGGTACGAACGTAAATGAAGCAACCATGATCCCTGCTGATGTCAGAGTACGCGGCAATCTTCGGCTCGGCACATTTGCCTGGTTCGGCTTTAAAACCGAAAAAACACCGGGAGAATACAAAATCACCACTGTAAACGCGACAGCAGGCGCAAGCATTATACATGTATACCTTTATGACGAATACGGTGATATAATTGCGCAGGAATTTGTCAGCAGCGACGGAACGCCGGTTACCATCAGCACCAGCAAACTGAAGGAAGATACGGTCTATTACATCTGCCTGCACTCAGACAGCAAACTGGAATACAGCCTCATTATAAACTCCCCGGAAGAGGCTCAGCCGGAAGAAAACCAGCTGGTTTTTGAGGTGCCGTTTGAAATCAACGAAACACAGGTGCAGTTTGTTGGAAACAAAGCGGTCTTTATTGACGAAGCCAAAGCCAAAGAGGTCATGAAGCCGGTTGCGGAAGCAATCCTCGCGCATCCTGACCGCTCCATCCTGATTGCGGGAACAACCGCTACTGTGGGCGCGCAGGAAACCAGCGTCACTCTTTCTCTGGAACGTGCGGAGGCCGTAAAGCAACTGCTTGTCAACACATATAATGTACCGGCGTCGCAGATTTCCGTAGTCGGGCTCGGATTTGAAGACGACCCGTTTGAACGTGGAAAAGACATTGACGCGAACGGAAATCTTGTAGAATCTGAGGCGAGAAAAAACAGACGAGTTGTTGTTTTGGACGCAGAAGACCCAATCGCACAGGAATTATTAAAATAAAAAACAGACCCCGGAGCCAAATTGGCTCCGGGGTCTCGTTGTAACTGAGACCGGTCTACACACAACAGTCACAACCTGCTTGATTCATTTAAAAAGAAAAAAGCCCGAACGCAAATTACGTTCGGGCTTTCTTTGGTGCCGCTGAACAGACTTGAACTGTCACGATGTTGCCATCGAGGGATTTTAAGTCCCTTGTGTCTGCCGATTCCACCACAGCGGCATGTTTTCGCAAGGGATGAGCGGAGTCTTTTACCCCGGCACTGTACATCCCGCAAAAAATTCTATATAATAATACTACGGTTTCAGCAAAATGTCAAGTCGGAGGTGAACAGTCATGACACAGACAAAAGCAGGACAGGCGGCTTTAAACGCTCTTTTGGCTCTTAACGCAGCCGGTTTTGAGGCGTTCTGGGTAGGCGGCTGTGTACGTGACATACTGCGTGGAATCGTTCCCCACGATTACGATATCTGTACCAACGCACATCCGGAAGAAACACAGCGTGTCTTTTCCGGTTACCGAACCGTTTTAACGGGAGCCCGCCACGGAACAGTGCTGGTCCTGTTAAACGATGTTCCGCTCGAAATCACCACCTATCGGCTGGAATCCAGTTATAGTGACAATCGTCATCCAGACTCAGTACGGTTCACCAATCATCTTGAGGACGATCTCTCCCGACGAGATTTCACGGTAAACGCGATGGCATATCATCCGGACAAGGGTGTGATTGACCGATTCGGCGGGCAAAAAGATCTGGCGAAAAAGGTCATCCGTTGTGTAGGTACCCCCGAAAAGCGGTTCTCGGAAGACGCGCTTCGCATGCTGCGCGCGATTCGGTTTGAGTGTCAGCTCGGCTTTGAGATGACATCGGACACGCTGAAAGCAATCCAAAAAAGCAGAGAAAAAATCAAACAAATTTCAAGAGAACGCATCCGAGAGGAACTGACTAAAATTTTGCTTTCATCACATCCGCAAGCCGGCGCAAAACGGCTGAACGCCCTACTGGGAGAAGAAATTTTCGGACAAACGCTCCAACAAACAGACGAGCTTTTTGGGTTCATTCAGCAATTGCCGGCTGATGAAGCGTTGCGGTATTCCGCTTTTTTAGAAGAATACCGCAACCCAGAAGCTGTTTTCCGCTCACTTCGTCCTTCCGGTGAACAAATTCAACAAGTAAGCCTGTTGCTTAAACTTATACAGCAAAATTTCCCTGAAAACGGCTATGGCGCGCGGCTGTTCTGCAATCAAGCAGGAGAAAAATTTGCCTTAAAAGCAGCGCTGTTTTACGACCAATGGCAAACAATCAACAATGGCAAAGCAGATTCAGCCATGCAAAAACAAGTACAACAGGTCCTGCTCAATGGCGATGCATGCTTCCTTTCGCAGCTTGCAGTAAACGGAAGTGATTTAATCAAAGCCGGAATAAAACCTGGCAAAGATATCGGTACAGTACTGGATCTGTCTCTTATACACATCTGACGCTGCCGACGAATAGCCTTGTGTAGAT
>USBI01000067.1 GCA_900552945.1 uncultured Oscillospiraceae bacterium | reverse complement strand
CGAGATAGGCTCCGGTCTCGTGGGCTCGGAGATGTGTATAAGAGACAGAGGCTACATTGGGCATAAATCGGCTAAGATGATGAAGCGGGCAAAAGCAGTACAGTCGCGTGCGCAGCAGGCGGCAGAGCAGCGCCGCTTGCTTTTGCGCGAGGTGGAAGAAACTGCTTTGCTGACCCTTCCGGCACTTCGACCAGTTCATTCACTCGTGGCAGAATGCCGCGATCTGGCAGTCTGTTACGACCAAACGCCGGTGTTCGAAGGAATGTCATTTCAGGTTCTGCGCGGGGAACGGGTTGCGCTTACCGGGGCAAATGGCTGCGGGAAATCCAGTGTTCTTAAACTGCTGGCGGGAATGCAGGTTCCACATAGTGGCTTGATTCGGCTTGCGGGCGGTATTACAGTGTCATACCTTCCGCAGGATACTTCTTGTCTGAAGGGCGAATTGCGTGCGTTTCTTCAGAAACACGGTTTTGAGGAACCCCTTTTTAAAGCAATTTTACGAAAGCTTTCTTTTGAACGGGATCAATTTGAAAAACCAATGGAGGAATTTAGTGAGGGGCAGAAGAAAAAGGTGCTTTTAACAGCAAGCCTTTGCACACCGGCTCACCTGTATATCTGGGATGAACCGCTCAACTATATTGATCTGCCTTCCCGTGAACAGATTGAACAACTGCTGAAAACCGGAACGCAGACCATGGTGTTCGTTGAGCATGACCGAGCGTTTCGCGCCGCCGTGGCAACAAAAGAGATCTTGTTCGGATGATGTTTTTGTGAAACTGTGAACACCTCACAACCGGGGGAGAACATGCAAAAAGCGCCGGGGAGGAGAGTTCCCGGCGCTTTTGCAAAATAGAATTTAGCGGTATGACAAGAAAAACAGGAGTTACAGAAACATTGGGGGAGAAAAGAAACCGCTAAATGACAATAGAGCGATTCAGATGCAGGGCTTTTTCAGGAATGAGAAATGCCCTGTTTTTGTTTGTCCGCGTGACAGCAGCCGCCCGCCGCGTGTGAACAGCCTTTGCAGCCGCATCCGCAGCCGCCGCTTTTTGCCGTGCGGATGACCTTCACAAGTGCCAGCACGATCAACGCGGCAAGCACAAGACAGATGAGAATGGTTGGAATGTGTTCCATAAAACAATCTCCTTTCAGAAAGGACAGGCGTTGTTATGCGGCGGCTTTTGCGGCGGCACGCTGTGCCTTTTTCTGCGGATTGGGGCGGAAGAGAAGGAACAGCATGAGAATCAGCACGGCAAATGCGATGATCGTCCAGAAGTTGAAGGAAACGCCGCCGAAGATGAGCCCGCCGATCTGGTTGATCATCAGCGCGCTGGCATAAGCAAGCACCGTCTGGTAGCCGATGGCGAACCAGGTCCATTTTGCGCTTCCCATCTCACGCCGGATGGCGCCGATCGCTGCAAAGCATGGGGCGCAGAGCATGTTGAAGATGAGGAAAGAAAGGGCGGCAGCCGCGTACGGGAAGAGTGCGGTGACCTGCGCGAGCAAGCCAGGGTCGCTTTCGGTCACATCTGCGCCGACGCCGAGCAGTACTCCGAGGGTGCTGACCACATTCTCTTTCGCGATGAGTCCGGTGATGGTTGCAACAGCGGCTTCCCATCCGCCAAAGCCAAGCGGGGCAAAGATGGGAGCTAAGAAGGAACCGATGGCCGCCAACAGGCTGACATTCTGTTCCACCATACCGAAGCCGTTTTCTGTAAATCCAAAGCTGGAAAGGAACCAGATGAGCGCGGACGCAAGGAAAATGACCGTACCGGCTTTGATGATAAACGCTTTTACACGTTCCCACATGTGGATGAGCACGCCTTTTGCGGCCGGCAGATGGTACTGCGGAAGTTCCATGACAAACGGCGCGGGGTCTCCGGAAAACATCTTCGTTTTCTTGAGGATCACGCCGGAGACAATGACCGCGACCACCCCGACAAAGTACATGGCAGGCGCCATCCACCAGATCTGCGGGAAGATCGCCCCGCCGATGAGTGCGATGACCGGCAGTTTGGCACTGCACGGGATAAACGTGGTCGTCATTGCCGTCATGCGGCGGTCTTTTTCGTTTTCAATGGTCTTGCTGGCCATAACGCCCGGCACGCCGCATCCGGAAGCAATGAGCATGGGGATAAAGCTTTTGCCGGACAGTCCGAATTTGCGGAAGATACGGTCCATGATGAAGGCGACACGTGCCATGTAGCCGCAGTCCTCCAGCAAAGAGAGAAGCAGGAAAAGAACGATGATCTGCGGCACAAAGCCGAGCACCGCGCCGACGCCTCCGATGACGCCGTCCAGAACCAGACCGCTCAGCCAGTCGGGCGCGTTTGCCGCTTCCAGACCCTGTTCCGCCAGAACCGGAATACCGGGTACCCAGATGCCGTAGTCAGCTGGGTCAGGCTCTTCCAGTGTTACCTCTACGCCGGTTTCTTCCGCGGCGGATACGGCGGCTTCATACTCTTCTACCGCTGCCGCGTACTCGCCGTCTCCGATGCCGACCAGATGGAAGCCGTCACCGAATACCCCGTCGTTGGCCCAGTCGGTTGCCATGGTGCCGATGGTGGTGACCGATATGTAGTAAACGATGATCATGACCACTGCGAAAATCGGGAGCGCCAGCCAGCGGTTGGTTACGATCCGGTCGATCTTGTCCGAACGGGTCATGGCGCGTTTCTGCTTTTTCACGCATTGTTTCATCACTGAATCAATGAAAAGATACCGTTCGTTGGTGATGATGCTTTCGCTGTCATCGTCCATAGCCTCTTCACAGGCTTTGATGATCTGTTCGATCTGTTCTTTTGCATCCGCAGAAAGGCTCACGAGCTCGGAAATTTTTTCGTCCCGTTCAAACAGCTTGATGGCAAACCAGCGTGCTTCGGATTCCGGAACAGCGGAACCGATGAGCTGAATGATCGCCGAAAGTGCGTTTTCCACATCTTCCGAAAAGGTGATGCGAACCGGTTCGGTGGAATGCTTGGATGCCCCCAGTGCCGCTTCCGCAGCATCTTTGGTTCCGCGGCCCTTTAACGCGGTTGTTTCCACGACCTCGCAGCCGAGCAGGGCGGAAAGTTTTTTCAGGTCGATCACATCGCCGTTTTTCTGCACCACGTCCATCATGTTCAGCGCGACTACGGTGGGGATGCCGAGTTCGAGCAGCTGGGTGGTCAGGTAAAGGTTGCGCTCGATGTTGGACGCGTCCACGAGATTCAAAATAGCGTCCGGCCGCTCGTCAATGAGATAATTTCTGGAAACGACCTCCTCCATCGTATAAGGAGACAGGGAGTAAATCCCCGGAAGGTCTGTGATAATGACCTCTTTGTTGTGCTTTAAACGCCCTTCTTTTTTTTCAACGGTGACCCCCGGCCAGTTGCCCACGTATTGGGTCGCCCCCGTAAGGTTGTTGAACATAGTGGTTTTGCCGCAGTTTGGGTTGCCTGCAAGCGCGATTCTTGTTGCCATTGCTGTCCTCCTTGATTCTTTGGTTAGCAAACGCTAAACTCAATCAGCCAAAAAATACAGAGGCATGAAAGAACCTCTGTCATAGTCGAGTCTGCTGCCATAAAGTTCTGCCGTTCAGGTTTTTATGGCACTTAAACAATGAGAATATTTTCCGCGTCGGCTTTGCGCAATGTGAGTTCGTAACCTCTTACTGTCACTTCCACCGGATCGCCCAGCGGCGCCACCTTTCGAACAAAGACCTTTACCCCTTTGGTAATGCCCATATCCATAATGCGGCGTTTGACGGCGCCCTCACCGTCTAATTTTAAAACAGTTACGGTTTCGCCCGGCTTTGCAGTGCGAAGGTTTTTCATCTGTTTTCCCTCCTTTATTAAATCATGATGCGGTTTGCCATTGAGCGGTCAATGGCAATGCGCGTATCTTTAATATTGACAATCATGTTTCCGCCCATTTGAGAAACAACGGTCACTGTTCCGCCAACAACAAATCCCAGCTTTTCAAGAAACTGCCGGGTGTCATCCTTTCCGGTAATCCGTTTGATTACGTTGACAGTGCCCAAAGGGGCCATGGTTAACGGCATGATACTGTTCACCCTCTTTTCGGTCGGATTGTTTGTTAGCTAAAACTAACCAGAGATGAAATTAAAAGTTAGCATTAGCTAACCGGTTCGTATATAGTATAAGCACGCAGTGCTGTTTTGTCAAGAGCTATTTAAAATAATTTTCTATAAATTATAGAATTATTTGTCATTGTTAGAGAATGCCCCGCGGCCTTTACGCAGGGCGTTCTCAAACGATGATTGCTTGACAGATACAAGGTAAAGTCAACTATTTGCTGATGAGGAAACAGTTTGATCGGTTTCAGCTGCATTGGAAGAGCTGTTGTTATCTGTTTGACCGGAAGTCGCCGCGGATGCGAACGGGTCGTTGACATTTCCGCTTGCGGATGCGGCCGCGTTGCTTGAAGAACTGTCGGAAGATGCGCTTTCAGAACTGCTTTCGCCGGTTTGTTCGGAAGAAGTTGTGCATGTGAACGGATCTTTGGCATTCACGTAATCTTTGTCTTGTTCTGATTCGCTTTCCAAACCGGATTCGTTCTCTACACCGGATTCATCCTCAGCCTCTGACTCGGACGGAATCAGCCGCCCTTCGTAATCCAGCGAAAAACTGCCTGAGGGAATCAGATCACTTACCGTAGTGATCGAGTATCCATCCTGCTTCAGTTTTGGAAGAATCTGGCTGAGTGCTTCGGGTGTGTTTTCGATGTCGTTGTGGAACAGCAGGATGGAGCCGTTTTCCGTTTTGGACAGGACCCGGTCGACAATTTCGTCCACGCTGGCCTCATCCCAGTCAATGCTGTCTACATCCCATTGAATCACGTTTTTCCCCATGCTTTTGATGGTTTGTATCACATTGTTGTCGTATTCACCGTATGGCGCACGGTAGAGGGTGGGGTAGACCCCGGTAATCGCGTAGATTTTTTCATCGCAGGCGTTGGTGTCGTTTACCAGCTGTTCGAAAGACAGATTGGTAGGATGGGGGTGGGTATCGGAGTGGTTTTGTATCTCGTGCCCGGCGTCAAACAGTTTTTTTACGTCTTCCGGGTATTTGTCAACCCATTCCCCGGTGGTGAAAAAGGTAGCTTTTGCATCGTTCTGCGCTAAAATGGAAAGAAGTTCATCCGTGTCGGAATTGCCCCATGCCGCATCAAACGTGAGCGCGATTTTCTTTTGCTCGGTTTGAACGCAGTAAATGGGCAGCTGGCGCTCTCCGGAAGATGTTTCAGCCGCCTGCTGCAGTACGCCGATGGCGGTAAATACCGCGAGCGTCAGGCATGCGGCAACAATGCTGGAAGCGGGGCCGATCAGTTTTTTTACAGAATGTTTCATGTCCATCACCAATGCCATATATATGCGGCAATTTGAAAAATAACCACAGGATACCTTCTTTTTTAAAACTTTCTTTTTGTCCGGCAATTTGACATCTTTTCTCTTTTGGAATACTATAATGATAAATTAGTTTTAAGCGGGAATATGAGCCTTCAAACCAATTTGCGGATGAATCAAAGCGAGGTGGCGGAGTGAAAAGAAAAAAGATTGCGGTCGCACTGCTGGCAGTGTGCATCTGTTTTGCGTTGAGTGCGTGCTCTTTTTTTATTCCAACAGATTCTGATTCGCAGCAACAAGGCGATAGTTCCTCTGCTGCCGTTGAAGTCCCCCTTCCTTCGGGAAGTGACGAGTGGGTGCCCCAAACCGCCCAGGAATTGTCACAAAAGTATGCGTTTACTGTGTCTGACCCGGATGGATTGCTCACCCCGGAAGCCTGCGCGATTGTAGACGAAACCTTTCAAATTTTTTCGCGGCCGGTCGTTTACGGCTTTTTAAAAGGGCTTGAGGAACAGGGCAGAAAATTTGTGCTTGAGTTTCAGGATGAAGAAAGTGAAAATTTTGGCTTGACCCAGTATATGTCCGATCAAATCAAGATCACCATTTACTCTCCACGCGGCTCGGAGTATTCCGCGCTGGATAACGGAATCACCGTTGAAACCATTGCGCATGAATTTGGGCATGCTTTACACGATCTCATCGAATGGGAATACGGCACGGACCGGATGGAACGGGAATGGACCAGCTTGAATGGCCCGTACTCTTACGGTGATTCGTGGGATGCGCAGAGCTCTCATTATTTTATGTACAATTACGGTATGGACAGTTATTATGAAGATGTTGCATCCGTTTTTGAAGACCTTGCGGCATACCCCCAAACCACAGCGGCGCGCATCTCGCAGCAGGAGAATCTGCCTTTGCTTCAAAAGGTGGAATATCTGTTTAAATTGATGGATCGTTGTTTTGACCTGTCCGAATCCTCTCTGTTTGACGCATATTTGAACGTTCATGCACAGGCAGCCGCGTAAAAAACGGCTGTTTGAGAGAGCGGTCGCCGGATAAAAAATAAAAAAGTAAAAAAAGACTTTACAAATGTTTTTGTTTTTGATATAATAATTTGCGACGGACGATTAGCTCAGCTGGTAGAGTACCTGCTTGACGTGCAGGGTGTCGGGGATTCGAGTTCCTCATCGTCCACCAAAGGCTGTATACCATGAAACGGTATACAGCCATTTTTTGCGTCTGCCCAGGTTTCTTGTGGCGCATGCGCAACAGTATCCGGCGTTGTTCACGGTTTGTTTACTTGCCCCGAAGCGGGAAAACTTTTATAATAGAAGAAGTCGCTGCCTGCATGGCGGCGTTGAAAAAGGTTTATGAGGTGGATGTATGAGAGGATTCTATAGGTCTGTCTCTTATACACATCTCCGAGCCCACGAGACCGGAGCC
>USBI01000066.1 GCA_900552945.1 uncultured Oscillospiraceae bacterium | reverse complement strand
GGAAGGCGGGCATGCGCAAAACGAGCTGGACTGGCAGGCTCTTTTGACCTACTGTAACTATTTATGGTTTGGAAAACCGCTTACTGAAGACATTAATAAAACCTACTTTGAGCGGTAAGTTTTCCCCATAACGGGTATTAAAATATGATTTTTCAAATTTAAAATAGAAAGGAAGTATGTTATGAGCGCACTTTATGACTGTTGGCTTCGCTACAACACCAACATCGACCGGCTGGACAAGGAGATGCTCAAAGCAAACCTCGCTTCCGTAAGCGTGGAAAACGGTGACGATATCACCGCATCCGCCGTGGAAGAGATTGGGCGTTTTTGCAAGGCTGTCGGCCTGGAAGAACCAAAGCTCGTGGAAAGCGGCGCCAGCCTTCGTTTGGTTTCGGGCCTTGCCGCCATCGGCCACAAGGACGGATATGTCATTGAAAAAAGCAGCCACGGCTTCATGGTTTGCGGTGACAGTTCCACCGGCCTTCTTTACGGCGTATTCAGCCTGCTTCAAAATCTGGCATCCGGGAAAAGCCCGGAAGAATGCTGCAAAATGGATTATCCGCGCAACCCCATCCGCATGATCAACCAATGGGACAACGGTGACGGAGACATCGAGCGTGGTTATGCCGGCCGCTCCATCTTCTTCAAAGATTATAAATTCATGGATGATGTAAGCCGCATCAAGGATTATGCAAGACTGCTTTCCTCGGTGGGTATCAACGCCATCTCCATCAATAACGTTAACGTTCACTTTAACGAGACGAAATTCATCACGCCGGAATATCTGCCCGCCGCGGCGCGTTATGCCGACGTGTTCCGCCGCTACGGCATCAAGATGTACATGTGCATCAACTTTGCTTCTCCCATTCAACTGGGCGGGCTGGACGTTTCCGACCCGCTGGATGAAAAGGTCCGTACTTGGTGGAAAGAAGCGGTCAAAGAAATTTACAAAGTCATCCCCTATTTTGGCGGATTCTTGGTCAAAGCGGATTCGGAAGGCCGTCCCGGACCATTCACCTACGGGCGCAACCACGCAGACGGTGCCAATATGTTAGCAGAAGCGCTTGCGCCTTACGGCGGTTTGGTCATCTGGCGCTGCTTTGTTTACAACTGTCATCAGGACTGGCGTGACCGTAAGACCGACCGTGCCCGTGCGGCGTATGACCACTTTATGCCGCTGGACGGAAAATTTGCGGACAACGTAATCCTGCAGATCAAAAACGGCCCGATGGATTTCCAAATCCGCGAGGCGGTTTCCCCGCTGCTCGGCGCTATGCCGCACACCAATCAGCTACTGGAGTTTGAAATCACGCAGGAATACACCGGGCAGCAGAAACAGCTGTGTTACCTCGTTCCCCTTTGGAAGGAAGTTCTGGATTTTGACACCTACGCCAAAGGCGAGGGTTCCTATGTGAAAAAGATGTGCGATGGCAGCCTGCACAACCCGACCTACTCCGGTCTGGCGGCGGTCTCCAACATCGGCGACGATGAATGCTGGACCGGCCACCCGCTCGCGCAAGCAAACCTGTATGGTTACGGGCGTCTTTGCTGGAACGCAGACCTCTCCTCGGAAGAGATTGCGAGAGAGTGGATCGTGTTAACGCTGGGCATGGCTGACGGCGTGATGGATACGGTTCTCCCCATGCTGATGACCTCCCGCGAAGCTTACGAAAACTACTCCTCCCCGCTTGGTGTTGGCTGGATGGTTTATCCGCATCACCACTATGGCCCGAACATTGACGGATATGAGTATACTCCGTGGGGCACCTACCATTTTGCTGACTGGAAAGGTATTGGCGTAGACCGTACCGTCGCGACTGGTTCCGGTTATACCAGCCAGTATTTTGAACCGAACGCTTCCATGTATGAAAACCTTGAAACCTGTCCGGAAGAGCTGCTCCTCTTCTTCCATCATGTAGACTACACCTACATGCTGAAAACCGGTAAAACACTGATCCAGCATGTGTACGATACCCACTTCAAGGGTGTTGAAATGGTAGATGAATATGTTAAGGCATGGGATTCTTTGGAAGGCAAGGTGCAGGATGACATCTTTAAGCTGGTCAAGGAACGTTTTGCTATCCAGCAGAACGACTGCAGAGACTGGCGGGATATTGTCAACACCTATTTCTACCGTCACACCGGCATTCCGGATGCGCACGGGCGGAAAATCTATCCATAAACATACAATCAAAGCCGGCTGCTTTACGGCCGGCGTGCAATCAAACAGAAAGGATGAATGAAACCATGGCAAATTTGAAAGACAAAGTTATTGTAATCACCGGAGCGGGAGGCGTTCTGTGCAGCTTCTTCTCCAAAGAACTGGCGAAAGACGGCGCGAAGATCGCTCTTCTCGACCTCAATCTGGAAGCGGCACAGAAATTCGCGGATGAGATCAACCAGAACGGCGGTAAGGCGATTGCCGTTCAGTGCAATGTTCTGGAGCCAGAAAATGTAAAAAAAGCGCACGAAGAAGTGAAAAAAGCGTTTGGCCCGTGTGATATCCTCATCAACGGCGCAGGCGGAAACAACCCGATGGCGACCACCACTCAGGAACTGTTCTGCGTAGAAGACTGGAAAAACCCGAACGAGCGCACCCTGCTTGATATTGACGCAAACGCGTTTATGAAAGTGTTCTCCATCAACTTCATGGGCACCCTTATTGTGACCCAGGAATTCGCTCCGGATATGGTTGAAGCCGGAAAAGGTTCCATCTTAAACATTTCTTCCATGGCTTCCGCTTCCCCGATGACCAAGGTTCCGGCTTATGCGGCTGCCAAAGCAGGTATTACCAACTTCACAAAATACCTCTGCGTTTACTTTGCGGAATGCGGCATCCGTGTTAACGCCATTGCTCCGGGCTTCTTTGAGACCCATCAGAACGCAGCTCTGCTCCGCAATCCGGACGGTTCTCTGACCGAGCGCAGCCACAAAATTCTCAACCATACCCCGATGAAACGATTCGGTGTGGAGCAGGACCTCATCGGTACCGTTCGTTACCTGCTGGATGACGAAGCTGCGGCATTTGTCACCGGTATTGAAGTGCCGATCGACGGTGGTTTCTGGGCTTACTCCGGCGTCTGATTTCATTTTACGCAAATGGGGCAGCTCCTCCGGCAAAGGGGAGCTGCTATACCCGCATCAAACAGCGGCATAGCCGCCAAAACCAATATACAGGAGGAACGAAACCATGAGAATGACCTTCCGCTGGTACGGAGAAAACAACGACAATATTTCGTTGCAGGCCATCAAACAGGTGCCATACATCAAAGGCATCATTACCTCCCTGCTGGATGTTCCGGCCGGTGAGTTGTGGGAACTCGACGATATTTTAAAGGTAAAGGCACAGGTAGAGAAAGCCGGCCTGACTCTGGACGGCATTGAGAGCGTCAATGTTCACGAAGATATTAAACTGGGCCTTCCCAGCCGTGAGAAATACATTGAAAACTACAAGAAAACACTGGTCAACCTGGGCAAAGCAGGCATCCACATGGTCTGCTACAACTTTATGCCGGTGTTTGACTTCACCAAAACCGAAATGGCATATATGCTGCCGGACGGTTCCAACACCATGGCGTTTGACCAGAGCGTGATCGACGCTTCCAGCCCGGACGATATGTTCAAAATGGTTGAATCCGGCGCGAATGGCTTTGTCCTTCCGGGATGGGAACCGAGCCGCATTCCGTACATTAAAGAGTCCCTCGAAAAATATAAAGGGGTAACCGATGAGGATCTGCGTGAAAATTACAAGTATTTCCTGCAGCAGGTCATTCCGGTCGCGGAAGAAAATGACATTAAAATGGCTGTCCATTCGGATGACCCGCCGTGGAACCTGTTCGGTCTGCCGCGCATTGTCAACAACAAAGAAAGCCTGCAGAAGATCGTGGACATGGTAGATTCCCCGTCCAACTGCCTGACCGTCTGCACCGGTTCGCTGGGTTCCAATCCGAACAACGACATTCTTGATATTGTCGACCATTTCTCCAAGATTGACCGTATTGCGTTCATGCATATCCGCAATATCAAGTTTGTGAAACCGGGTATGTTCTACGAAGGCGCGCATCTCACCGAAGAGGGTGACATCAACATTTACAAGGTTCTTGAGATCCTTCACAAAAACGGCTACAACGGCCTCATCCGTCCTGACCACGGCCGAATGATCTGGAACGAAAACGGCCGTCCTGGTTACGGCTTATATGACCGTGCTCTGGGTGCGGCATATATGGTCGGTATCATTGAAGCGCTGGAGAAATCCGGTAAATAACAGAACAGAGGGCATACATATGGATAAAATTTTTGAAACCATTGGCAAAATCGGAATTGTCCCGGTCATCAAGATTGATGACCCGGAAAAAGCGGTGCCCCTCGCAAAAGCGCTTACCGAAGGCGGGCTGCCGGTCGCGGAAGTGACCTTCCGCACCGCACAGGCGGCGGAATCCATCTCCCGCATCAGCCGTGAATGCCCGGATATGCTGGTCGGCGCAGGTACTGTGCTGACAACCGAGCAGGTTGACGCTGCCGTTGCGGCCGGCGCAAAGTTTATCGTTTCTCCGGGGCTGAATCCGCGCGTGGTAAAATATTGCGTAGACAAGGGCATCCCCATGATTCCGGGCTGTTCCAGCCCGAGCAATATTGAGACTGCGCTGGAGCTGGGACTGGACGCTGTGAAGTTTTTCCCGGCGGAAGCGGCCGGCGGGCTTGCCATGATCAAAGCCATGAGCGCGCCTTACGGCAATGTGAAGTTCATGCCGACCGGTGGTATCTCCCCGAAAAACCTCAACGAATACCTCTCTTTCCCGAAGATCATTGCCTGCGGCGGAAGCTGGATGGTGCCGGACGCGCTTTTAAAAGAAGGCCGGTTCGATGAAATCACCGCACTGGCAAAACAGGCTGTACTGACCATGCTCGGCTTTAAACTGGTGCACATCGGCATCAATGCCGGCACCGGTGAAGCGGCTATGCAGCAGGCTAAACAGTTTGCAGCGCTGTTTGGTATGATGATTAACGACGGAGAAAAATCCATTTTCATGGACGACGTCATTGAAATCATGAAATTCAACGGACGCGGCACCAACGGGCACATTGCCATTGAAACGAATGATATCGAACGTGCTATTTTCTTCCTGGAAAACAAGGGCATATCTTTCTGTGAAGATTCTAAAACCTACGATGCAAAAGGCAAACTGAATCTGGTCTACCTGGACGGTGAAATTGGCGGATTCGCCTTACACCTTAAACAAAAAGCATAAAACCGGAGGACTGTCATGGAAAAACAATTTGACGCCATTAGCCTTGGAGAGGTTATGCTCCGGTTCACACCGGTAGGGCGGGAACGCCTCTGCCGCGCTACCACGCTGGACAGCCGCGCGGGTGGTTCCGAACTCAATGTAATGGCAGGTGTGGCGGCACTGGGACTGAAAACCGCGTTTGCCACCAAACTGCCGATCAACGCCATTCGGGATTATATCACCGGGCAGATGCGCACCCTTGGTGTGGATGACTGCTACGTGATTGACGACACCGAAGAAGGCGCACGGGTTGGAACCTATTACATGGAAACCGGTGCGACACCCCGCAAGCCGAGCGTTGTCTACGACCGGAAACATTCTTCAGTCACCCGTTTCCGCGCGGAAGAACTTCCGGATTCTATTTATACCAACACCAAGCTGTTCCACACCAGCGGCATTACGTTGGCGCTTTCGGATGAGGTCTGCAAAAACGCGACCGCTGTTATGAAACGCTTCCATGAAAGCGGCGCGCTCATCTCGTTTGATGTAAACTACCGCGCCAATCTCTGGTCGGAAGAAAAAGCGAAAGCAGCCATTGAGGCGGTTCTTCCCTTTGTGGATTTTCTGTTCATCTCAGAAGAAAGCTGCCGCAGGATGTTTGGGCGTACGGGAGAACTCAAAGACATTTTAAAAGAGTTCGCTAAGACCTATTCGCTCAAGGTGGTTGCTACCACCAAGCGGAAGATCAACAGCCCTTCCAGCCACGATTTCACCTCCCTGCTCTACGATGCAGCTGCCGATGTATTCTATACCGAAGAGCCGTATCAAAACATTGAGGTGGTTGACCGGATCGGCAGCGGAGACGCTTACGTTTCCGGCGTGCTGTACGCCATCCTTTCCGGTTATTCCATGCAGCAGGCTGTTGAATACGGCAATGCTATGGCTGCCATGAAAGAAACCGTAACGGGCGACTTCCCCTGCACCAGCAAGCGGGAGATCGACGCGTTGATTAAAGCGCACCATTCCACCGGTCCACAGAGCGAGATGAACCGGTAAAAACAAGTAAAAAGCCTTTGCATCATGCAAAGGCTTTTCTTTTTTGTTTGATAAAAGCTCTCATGACCTGATATTCACTCCAGTTGACCAAATTGCAGGACAATCAAGTATCTGGCTCACCTGTTCAACCAAAAAGCGGGCATGATTCTTTGGGGCGATTCGTTCTGTAAAACCTGTGTCATTCAAAATAAAAACAGATCTGCCTTTTTACAGCAGACCTGTTTTACTTTTTCTGTTATTTTATGATTCTTCCGGCGGGCGAACAACAATTTTTCCGTCCTCCAGTTCCACTAGAAGTTTTCCGCTTTTTTCTGCTCCCAGCTGTTGCAGATACTCCCGCGGAATCTGAATACGGCCGGCACGGTCAACGACCGCATACTCAACATGCGTATTCTCCGCTTCGGTCGAAAGATGGCTGAGTTCATCCGCGTAGGATGTACGCCGCAGGATTTCACTGCTGGTTCTTCCATCACGGATAGCAACCACTCGATCCACTTTTTTGGAAAGCGCCATATCGTGGGTGACTATAATGATTGTAACCCCAGTCGCCCGATTGATCTCGTTGAACACATTCAAAATCTGACTGGAAGTATTGGAATCCACCGCTCCGGTCGGCTCATCTGCCAGAAGCAGTCTGGGATTGTTCGCCAGCGCAATAGCAATTGCAACTCTCTGTTGTTCACCACCGGACATTTCCTGCAAACGGCTGTTTTTTCGATGAGAAAGGCCAACCGCATCCAGCAGTTCCAATGCGCGGTTATGATCCACTTTTCCGTTCAAACGCATAGGCAGTTCTACATTCTCCCGCGCGGAAAGGTATGGAAGGAGGTTTCTTGCGTTGTTCTGCCAGACAAACCCAACCGTATTTCGCTTATAGGTGACCAGATCGCGTTTGGAGAACTTGGCAAGATTTTTTCCATCCACCATAATCGTTCCGGCAGAAGGCTGGTCCAAACCACCCAGCATATTGAGCAGAGTGGATTTTCCACTTCCACTGTTGCCGATGATCGCCATGATCTCACCGTATTTTACCCACAAATCAAGCCCTTGCAGCGCGACCACTTCAATATCGTCTGTCTTATATATTTTAACGAGGTTTTCGCACAGCACGATCTCTTCCGGCTGTTGTGTCTGCGTGATATTCTGCTCATCTGCCATCCACGATCACCCCATCCTGCAAGGTATATACCACATCCGCGATCTCCATCATGCTGGGATCGTGGGTCGTCATAACAACAGTAACGCCTTCTTTTTCAATCAAATCCTTAAAGGTTTTCATTACAAACAACCCCATGGAAGTATCCAGCGCGGCGGTTGGTTCGTCGGCAAAAATAATTTTCGGCCGGTGAGAGATGGCACGCGCAATCGCCACACGTTGCTGCTCACCGCCGGACATTTCCTGCGGACGATGGCTGGCACGTTTGGAAAGCCCGACCAATTCTAAGCTTTCCAA
>USBI01000065.1 GCA_900552945.1 uncultured Oscillospiraceae bacterium | reverse complement strand
CCCGCAAACAAAATTTTGGAAAATAAGTCGTCCGCACCGATGGCGAGCAGTTCATAACCCATTTTCACTCCGGGAAAGGCGCTTCCCCACAACAGGGTGCAAAGAATCGCGATGAGAAAAATGTTGACTGGTTTTCGAAAAAAAGTTTCTGCGTTCAAAATTTCATCTCCTGTTTTGTTGATTGCTGTAATGGAACAAACGGATTGCGGCAACCCCTCCGCTGGCTATTTTCCGCGCGGAAGAATACAGTGAAAGCGTGAAAGGGCGGGCAACAGCCCGTCCCGCTCACAGCAAGGCATTTTTCATTCCGCCGGGCCGCGTCACTGCCGCAATGATTCTATTATAATCCACCCGGCAAAAAGAAACAAGAATAGCCGCCCGGTTCGTTTGGCAGACTAACACCAGGCGGTTGCATTTTAAACGGGTTGTGGTATGATGGAACCGGAAGGTGATATATCATGAACAATCAGCAATTACGCGACGCCGCACGCGCGGCCGTTTTGGAACTGCTTGACGCCGCACGGCTCAAACCGGGCGATATTTTTGTTGTAGGCTGTTCTTCCAGTGAGATTGTCGGGCAGAAAATCGGCACCTGCTCCAGCGAAGAGGCTGCGGCAGCTGTTTTAGAAGGAATTTATCCAGTTTTGAAAGAACGCGGCATCTACCTTGCCGCACAGTGCTGTGAGCATTTAAACCGCGCGCTCATTCTGGAGCGTGAAGCCGTGGAGCGTTACCGGCTTACCGAAGTAAACGCTGTTCCGCAGAAAAAGGCGGGCGGATCGTTCGCTACAGCTGCCTACCACGTGTTTGAGCATCCGGCGGCGGTGGAAGAGGCGCCGGCGAAAGCGGGCATCGACATCGGCGGCACGCTCATCGGCATGCACCTTGTTCCGGTAGCGGTCCCGGTGAGGCTGAGCGTTACAAAAATCGGCGAAGCGAACATCATCTGTGCCCGTACCCGGCCGAAATACATCGGCGGAGAGCGCGCCTGCTACGACCCGTCGCTGGCGTGATCCGCCAAAAGGAGTAAATAACATGAAACCCATTGCCATCATTACCGGAGCGTCTTCCGGCATTGGAAGGCAGTTTGTCCTTCAGGCCGGAGAACAGGGCCGGTACAGTGAGATTTGGGCGATCGCCCGAAGCCATGACGCATTAAAAGAGACGGCTTCCCTCTGCAAAACGCCGGTGCGGGTGCTCCCCATCGACCTTGCAAAACAGGACGGAATCAAAGCTGTAGCAGACCTGCTCACAAAAGAACGCCCAAGTATTGGGCTTCTGGTGAACGCCGCGGGACTCGGTAAATTCGGCCCGGTGAACGGACAGACGCCGGACGAGATTTCTCAAATGATTGAACTCAATATCCATGCGCTCACCCTGCTCACCCGTATCGTTCTGCCGTTTATGGCAGAAGGCGGGCAGATTTTGCAGATCGCTTCCACAGCGTCGTTCCAGCCCCTGCCGGATATGGCGGTCTATGCTGCTTCCAAGGCGTATGTACTGAGCTTTTCCCGCGCGCTGGCAAAGGAGACAAAGCGGTTCGGGGTTTCGGTCACGGCGGTCTGTCCCGGGTGGACCAGCACCCATTTTTTCGATGTGGCAAAGCAGACGGCCAATCCGGCGGCTGTGCGCAATTTCCCTTTTATGACCCGCCCGGCAGACGTGGTGCGCAAAGCACTGCGGGACGGCGGCAGACGGAAAGCGGTCTCGGTCTACGGCGTACACAACCACATCCACCGGTGTCTTGCAAAACTCCTACCGGCGGGTGTATTGGAATCCGCCTGGATGAAACTGAAAAATTAACCGGTGTCAGTTTGTGCGAAACATCAAATCAAAAGGCTTTTCTTCTCAAACGGAAGAAAAGCCTTTTTGCTTGGATATCTTTTTAAAAATGCCGTCATTCATCTTCGCTCTGCGGTTCAGAGACGGCGGCAAGGTCAAAATCAATCCGGCCGGAATTGACATCTGACGCTGTACAGGTCACGAACAGCGGATCGCCGACCCGGTATTTACGGGCGCCGCCTTTCTCGCGCAGTTCAAAATAACCGTCGTACTCATAAACGCCGCCGGGGAGAGAATCGACCCGGACCATCCCCTCTACCGTGTTAGGCAGTTCCACAAATACGCCGTTTGAAGTCACCCCGCTGATGATGCCGTTGTAACGTTCGCCGATGTGCTGTTTCATATATTCCGCCTTATAACAGTCCTCACAACTGCGCTCAAGTGTGACCGCACGCAGTTCGGTGGCGGTGGACTGCTCCGCGGCGGCGTGCGCCAGCCGACGGTAGCGCTTGGTCACGGCCTTTTCATCCTTAAGCTGGATAAAATCACTCAAAATGCGGTGGATCATCAGGTCCGGGTACCGGCGGATCGGCGAAGTGAAGTGAGCGTAATTTTCAAGCGCCAGCCCGTAATGTCCAAGGGGATTGGTGCTGTATTTCGCCTTCGCCATCGAACGAAGCACCTGGTCGTTGACAATGCCGTACACCGGTGTTTCTTTTGCGGACTCCAGAATCTCCGCCATCCGTTTGGGGCGTATGCCGTGCTGCACCCCGCGGGCGTTGATACCCAGCAGGCGCAGTGCCTCGGTCAGGGTGGCGAGCTTTTCGTCGGTCGGGTTTTCGTGAACCCGGTAAACAAACGGCAGTGCCTGCCCACGCGCGAGGGTAGCGGCGGCTTCGTTGGCGAGCAGCATGAATTCCTCAATCATCCGTTCGGCAAAGCCCCGGGTGCGCGGCAGGATATCCTTTGTGACGCCGTCCTCCCCGACAAGAATCTTGCTCTCGGTCGTTTCCAGTTCCGGAGCGCCCCGCTTTTTACGGTTTTCACAGAGCTTTTCGGCAAGCGCTTTCATTTTCCCGATCTCCGGCAGGACTGCCCGGTATTTTTCGACTGTGCGTTCATCCGCCGTACCATCCATAATGGCATTGACTTCACTGTATACGCCCTTAACACGAGAACAGATCACGCTCTTGCGGAAGTCATAATCGACGAGATTTCCGTCCAGATCCAAAGAAAGCAGGGCGGAAAACGCAAGCCTGTCCTCATTCGGGTTGAGCGAGCAGATGCCGTTAGACAGCTCTTTCGGCAGCATGGGGATGACCTGATCGGCATAATAAATGCTGGTTCCCCGCTCGAAGGCTTCTTTATCCAGCGCGGAGCCGAACCGAACATAGTGGGACACATCCGCAATGTGAACGCCCAGCTGGTAACCATCCTCCAGACAGATGAGAGAAACAGCGTCATCCAGGTCTTTGGAATCAGCACCGTCAATGGTGAAGATCGGCTCACTGCGCAAATCCAGCCGGGAAACAAGGTCCCGCTCCGGAATGCCCCGGTGCTGGATGTAACGCGCCTCATCCAAAACAGCGGCCGGGAACTCTTTGGTTATACCCTCCAGTTCCAGGAGAGCCGCGGCACAGGAAGCGGCATTTCCGGCGTCACCAAACGAACCGATGACCTGCGCGCGGTGCTCGCTGTGCCGGCTGCCGCGCTTGACCACACGGGCAATCACCTTCTGACCGGGGGCGGTATCCTCTCCATGGACCAGTTCCACCGGTGTGTTTAAAAATTGGTCGGGCAACACCTTCAAGCAGCCGTCCTCATAAACCACCACGCCGGTAAATTCACCCGGTCCGTAGGAAATAATGGACGAAACCTCACCTTCCGGCGACTCGCCCCGCTGACTCCGCAGCAGCTTGACGAACACCAGATCATCCGGCAAAGCACCCTTTAAAAATCTGCCGGGAATAAACACCTCTACATCATCCGACAGCCGGCGGGCAAAACCAAACGTCCGCTGGATACGGGTGATTTTCGCCGCAAAAAGCCCGAGCGCACGGGGCGTTTTGTAACGTTCCCCCTGACGCACCAGCTCACCCTGTTTGACCATGGCGCTCAGCACAGCGTTGAGACGCTTCACTTCTGCCGGTTTGCACCTCAATTTTTTAGCGAGCTCACGGCTGTGCATGCCGGACTTCCCGCTTTTGGAAATCTGCTGCACAATTCGTTTCTGCATACTATAATCCATAAATACTCCTCATTGGCTCAATGCCTTATTGCTCATTCATCTTTCTACACTTCTATTGTAACACAAACAAAGGCAAAATCCAGCAATCCGGCACAAATACACAAAACAAAAGCCCCTGCCGTTTCGGCAGAGGCTTTGGCTTATTTAAAGAAAACTGCTATGAAATTGACCGCCATGGTTAAAATGAAGAACGCAACCGCCGCGATCTTGGTGAGCTTCACAAGAATGGCTTCGCTTGTCTTTCCACGGCCGGGCTGATCATAATCCATGCCGCCCGAAAGGGTGCTGGACAAACCAGGCTGTTTGCTTTCCTGAAGCATAACGACAATAATGATAAAAACACCGACAACCAGCAACAGACAGCCGCTGATAAATTCCATAACGCTCATGCAGAGCACTCCTTTACAAATACTTAGTTAACAATACTATAACACAGGTAATTTAAAAAAGCAAGTCCTTAAAATTTTTTGGCCGGATAAAACATTTCCCGTATAATCCAGAACAGCCGTGGCAAACTAGTAAAGCATTGCCGTCTTCAAAGGCGTTTGCGGGGAAATCAGGCAATGCAGGCGGCCGGAATACCGGCCGCTTTTTCTTTTTAGCCACATTAAATAAAACTCATCTGCTCGCCGAAATCTTCTTCACGGGGAAGCATGCCCGCCGCCGGAAGGGTCTTGGTGCGGTACCGGTGCGGGTTCGCAAGCTCGCCTTCCTTATATGGCAGCGCTTTTACGAGCACACAGTTTTTCTTCTGGGTCATGACCGCGACGCCTTGTGAATCACGGGTGGATTTGGAAGCGATCATCGCCGTGTTAAACAGCAGCCGGCGGGTGTTGGAAGAAATGAGCATAAACTCCCCTTCTTCGGTGACAGCGCGCACAGCGGCAAGAGGTGAAGCACCGGAATAAGCGTTCGCCAGTTTTTTGCGCTTTGTCTTGGTCTGATAAGCGGAAAGCGGAATTTTCGCAACCTTTCCGTTTTCAAAAAAGAACAGGACAAAGCCGGAAAAATCAGTGGTAACTACCATGGAGACAACATGCTCATCCTCGTCAAAGCCGAGCTTGGCGGGAATATAATCGCCCAGAACGCTTGCTTTGGTGTCGTCAAACTCATACGCAAACGATTTGTAAACCTGCTGACGGTCGGTGAAGAAGAGCAGTTCCGCCGAGTTGACCGACTCGATCTGTTCGGTCACCTCGTCCCCTTCCTTGAGCTTCTGGTCGGAGCTCATCCGCAGAGACTGCGGGGTGATCTTTTTGAAATACCCCTCTTTTGTAAAGAAGAGGTTGACCGGGTAGTCCGGGATCTCTTCCTCGTAATCGGCGCTCGCGGCAGTGTCTTCATACACAATCAGGCTCTTGCGCGGTTGGCCGTATTTTTTAGCGACGTCTTTTAACTCGGAAACAATGATCGCCTGTATCTTGCGCGGATCGGAGAGGATGCCCTCCATCTCTTCGATCTCCCGCTCCAGCTGACCGGTTTCTTCGGTCCGTTTTAGGATGTATTCCCGGTTTAAGTGACGCAGACGAATCTCCGCCACATATTCCGCCTGAGTCTCGTCAATGCCGAAGCCGATCATTAAGTTCGGAACCACTTCCGATTCCTCTTCGGTCTCCCGCACGATGCGGATGGCTTTGTCGATATCCAACAGGATCTTGGCAAGACCGCGCAGAAGATGCAGTTTTTCCTTCTTCTTATTGAGTTCAAAATAAACCCGGCGGCGGACGCATTCGGTGCGGAACGCCGTCCACTCGTTTAAGATCTCACGCACGCCCAGCACGCGGGGAACTCCGCCGATGAGCACGTTAAAGTTGCAGGAGTAGCTGTCCTCCAACGGGGTCATGCGGAACAGCTTCTGCATGAGCTTGTCCGGGTCGGTGCCGCGCTTGAGGTCGATGGCGAGTTTTAAACCGCCGCGGTCGGTCTCATCGCGCATGTCGGAAATCTCACGAACCTTATTCTGCTTGATGAGGTCGACGATTTTGTCCATGACCGCTTCCACCGTGGTGGTGGGCGGTATCTCGGTCACTTCAATGCAGTTGTTGGATTTATCGTACTGGTAGCGGCAGCGCACACGCACGCTCCCGCGCCCGGTGGAATACACCTTTTCCAGTTCGTTCTGATTGTATAAAATCAATCCGCCGCCCGCGAAATCCGGTGCTTTAAGCGTTTCGGTCAGGTCATGCTCCGGGTTGCGGATAAGCGCCGCCGCCGTTTCACAGACCTCCGCCAGATTGAACGAGCAGATGGAGCTCGCCATGGAAACCGCGATGCCGACGTTCGCGTTGACGAGAATGCTCGGGTAGGTGGTCGGCAGAAGGAGCGGTTCAGTGGTGGTGTTGTCATAGTTGGGGACAAAATCCACCGTGTCCTTGTCAATATCACGGAACAGCTCGGCACAGAGAGGGTCGAGCTTGACTTCGGTGTAACGGGAAGCGGCGTAAGCCATATCACGCGAATAGGCCTTACCGAAGTTTCCCTTGGAATCCACATACGGGTGAAGCAGCGCTTCGTACCCGCGGGACATACGCACCATGGTTTCGTAGATCGCCGCGTCGCCGTGCGGATTGAGCCGCATGGTGGAACCAACCACGTTTGCGGACTTGGTACGCGCACCGGTGAGCAGATTCATTTTATACATGGTATACAGCAGTTTTCGGTGAGAAGGCTTGAAGCCGTCGATCTCCGGCAGGGCGCGGGAGAGGATGACGCTCATGGCGTACGGCATGTAGTTCTGTTCCAGCGTGCTGGTGATCTTCTGTTCCTGCACCAGCCCCGCGCCGGCAATGTAGCCCTGGATGCCGGCTTTGCTTCTGCCTTCCTCCGGCTGTTTCTTTTTTCTAGGCGCCATTATTTCAACTCCATGTAAATAAAATCATAAAATAAACAAATAGTATTTTAGCTGATGTCCGCCAGTTCGATGTACTGGGCCCCATATTCGGAAATATAATCCTTTCTGCCCTGAAGATTATCCCCCAACAGCAGTTCAAACATCTCCGAGGTGGCGGCGGCATCATCCCGGGTGACCTTGATGAGCCGGCGGGTCTCCGGGTTCATGGTGGTCAGCCACATCATGTCAGCTTCGTTTTCGCCCAACCCTTTGGAGCGCTGAAGGGTGTATTTTTCCTTGCCGATCATTTCCAGGATCTCGCCCTTCTCCTTTTCGGTGTAGGCAAAATAGCTTTTCCCTTTGCTGGTAATCTCAAACAGCGGGGATTCTGCAATGTAAACATACCCTTCGTCGATGAGGGTTGGGGTGAGGCGGTAGAGCATAGTGAGGATGAGGGTGCGGATCTGGAAGCCGTCCACGTCCGCATCGGTACAGATGACGACCTTGTTCCAGCGCAGCCCGGAAAGGTCAAAGTAAGAAAGTTCTTTGTTTGCTTTTGCCCGGACTTCCACGCCGCAGCCGAGCACCTTGATGATGTCGGTGATGATATCGTTTTTAAAAATCTTATCGTAATCCGCTTTTAAGCAGTTCAAAATCTTTCCACGCACCGGAATGATGGCCTGAAACTCCGCGTCACGCCCCTGTTTACAAGCACCAAGCGCCGAGTCGCCCTCCACGATGTAGAGTTCCCGGCGGGCGGTATCGCGGGAGCGGCAGTCGACAAACTTCTGCACGCGGTTTTGCAGGTCGATGCTGCCCGCCAGCTTTTTCTTTAGGTTCAAGCGGGTCTTTTCCGCGTTTTCACGGCTGCGTTTGTTGATGAGCACCTGCTCGGCGATCTTGTTCGCTTCGTCCGGATTTTCCACAAAATAAATTTCAAGCTGATGCTTTAAAAAGTCGGTCATGCATTCGTAAATGAATTTATTGGTGATCGACTTTTTGGTCTGATTTTCGTAAGAGGTCTGGGTGGAGAAGGAGGAAGAAACCAGCACGAGACAGTCTCTGTCTCTTATACACATCTTACGCTG
>USBI01000064.1 GCA_900552945.1 uncultured Oscillospiraceae bacterium | reverse complement strand
GTCGGCAGCGTCAGATGTGTATAAGAGACAGATGTATGAGAGGATTCTATAGGTTGGCAGCGTTCGTTACGGCGATTGCGGTTGCCGGACTTGGTTTCGCGGGCTGTATGAAACAGCAGGAGGAACCGGAAATGCTGCAATACAATGCGGACGGCAGTGTGGTCATGCCGGAAGAGGGCGAAGAGGTCGCTGTGATTTCGGTGAAGGATTATGGTGACATTACCATCCGGCTGTTCCCGGACGAGGCGCCTAAAGCGGTGGAGAATTTCGTTACGCTTGCGAAAGAGGGGTATTATGACAACCTTACCTTTCACCGTGTAATCGATGGATTCATGATTCAGGGCGGCGACCCGCGCGGAGATGGAACCGGCGGACAGAGTGCGTTCGGCAGTGATTTTGAAGACGAGTTCAGCGATAATCTGTACAATTTCACCGGTGCGCTTTCCATGGCGAATGTCGGGCCGGATACCAACGGGAGCCAGTTTTTTATCAACGAAGATGCTTCCAGTGTTCTTTCGGACGATTTCTTTGACACCCTTCTGGAAAGCAACCGCCTGGCGAGCGAGCAGTATGGCTACACCTACGGCAGGCAAAGTTACGCGGAGAGTGTAAAGGATGTTTACGAACAGGTCGGCGGAAATCCGTTCTTGGACGGCGTACACACAGCATTCGGCCAAGTCGTCGAGGGAATGGACGTGGTTCATGCCATTGCGGAAACGGCAACAGATGATGACGACGCACCGTTGGAGCATGTGATCATTGAAACGATACAGATCGTTCCTTATCACGCAGAGTCATAAAAACAGTTTGAGCGCCCTTTTGAAAGGGCGCTTTTTTGTTGGGATAAATCTGGTTTTAGAGTGTTTGTGTTGGGTGAATAAGCCCGCCCGACAGGTTTTGTGCGGATGATAAAACGTCTTGTTTAAAAATCCGGAGCATGCATCCGGCTTGTAGAAAGAGTGTGGAAATTATCACGCTGAATTTTTGCAAAAGTGCATGAAACAGACGGCTTGGAGCAAGATAATTATGGTAAAAAAAACAGTTCTTTTCTTTTCATATCTTCTATGCTATAATAATTGAAAGTGTATGTATGCAAGTTTTCCGCCGCAGTCGCAGCGGCTTATGAATAGAAAAGAATTGGGTACCTGTTGGTTCAGGTGGATCAGATGAAGGAGTTGTCCGCATTGGAGAAGTATGTGGTAACGGGCGGCGTGCGCCTGAAAGGCGAAGTTTCCATCAGTGGGGCAAAGAACGCGGCAGTCGCGATCATTCCGGCCGCGATTTTGGCTGACGGCCCTTGTATTATAGAAAACGTTCCGAACATCAGCGATGTTTCGATTATTATAAAGATTCTGCACGAAATGGGTGCGGAAATCAAATTGCTCAACAAAAACACCATTCAGGTGGATTGTTCCAGACTGCATTCCTCTACCGTGCCGTATGAGCTGGCGCGGCATATCCGTGCGTCTTATTATCTGCTCGGCGCTCTGCTGGGGCGGTTTAACCGGGCAAATGTTTCCATGCCGGGCGGTTGTGATTTCGGCGTGCGGCCGATCGATCAGCACCTGAAAGGTTTTAAAGCGCTGGGCGCTGACTGGGCGCTGGAAAATGGTATGATCCACGTTACGGCGGACCATCTCACCGGTTCGCAGGTGTATTTTGATATGGTTACAGTAGGCGCCACCATCAACGTGATGCTGGCCGCGGTTAAGGCTCAGGGGCTTACCATTATTGAAAACGCCGCCAAAGAGCCGCATATTGTCGATTTAGCGAACTTTTTGAATTCCATGGGTGCCGATATTATGGGCGCCGGCACCGATACGATCAAGATCCATGGGGTGGAATCACTGCATGGAACCACTTATGCCATCATCCCGGACCAGATTGAAGCCGGCACCTATATGGTTGCCGCCGCTGCTACTCAGGGGGATGTGATGATTAAAAACGTCATCCCCAAGCATCTGGAATCCATCACCGCGCGCCTGCGGAAGATGGGAGTGGAGGTCACGGAGTACGATGATTGTGTTCGGGTGACGCGTAACGGACCGTTGCTTAAGTCCAACGTAAAAACCATGCCGCATCCGGGGTTCCCCACCGATATGCAGCCGCAGATTACCGCACTATTAACGCTGGCGGAAGGGACCAGCATCGTTACTGAAGGCGTTTGGGAAAACCGTTTCCGTTATGTGGATGAGCTCACCCGCATGGGCGCTGATATTTCGGTAGACGGGCGTGTCGCCGTAGTGGAAGGTACCGGAAAGCTGATTGCCGCTCCTGTAAGAGCGACCGATTTGCGCGCTGGTGCTGCCATGATCATTGCGGCGCTTGCCGCGGAAGGCACATCACAGATTGAAGATATTCAGTATGTGGAACGCGGCTATGAGGAGATTGAAGTAAAGCTGCGCAACCTCGGGGCGCAGATCAAGAAAATCTCCATTCCCGAACCGGCTGTTGCCAAAGCGCTGTAAGTCTGTTCGATAGAATTGAATTCAGACGGGGCAGATGTTCTGCCCTGTTTTTTTCTGCGAAGGAGCGTATGCATGCAAAAACTGTTTCCGCTGGCGAGTTCCAGCAAAGGCAATTCCATCTATATCGGCAGTAGCACCGCCGGTGTTTTAATAGACGCGGGTATTGGCCCGCGCATCTTTCAAAAGGCCCTTTCGATGGGCGGAATTGCGGGGCTTGAAAGCATTCAGGCGATTTTTATCACCCACGAGCATTCCGATCACATCAAAGGTCTGCTCCCACTGACCGAGCGTCTGGACGTGCCGGTCTATGGTTCGCGGGAAACGCTTGTGGAGCTCATCCACAAGGATGCAGTCAGCCCGCGCACCAGATTGTTTGAGATCAACCGTAAGATGGTGGAATTTGCGGGGATGGGAATTCGCGCGTTTAATACGAGCCATGACAGCGTACATAGTTTGGGATTTTCTTTTGAATGTCCGGACGGGAAACGCGCGGCTGTTTGTACCGACTGTGGTGTGATCACGCCGGAAGTACATGCCGCACTCTGCGGATGTAAAACGCTCCTTCTGGAGTCTAATTACGACCGGGAGATGCTCCGAAACGGAAGTTATCCGACTTACTTAAAACAGCGGATCGCGTCCGCGCAGGGACATCTTTGCAACGATGACTGTGCCGCGGAACTGGTCACGCTGGCAGAACTTGGTGCGGAACATTTTGTTTTGGGCCATTTGAGCGAGGAGAACAACCGCCCGGAGCTTGCGGCGCAGACCTCGCTTTCGGCGCTGTCTTCCGCTGGGCTTGCGCCGGGAAAGGATTTTACCCTGTTTGCCGCTCCCCGCGCGACAAGCGGGCAGTATGCTCAGCTGTAACTTGTTGATTGTGTTTTGAGGAGGATGGCATGCTCACAGTCCAGATCATCTGCATTGGAAACCTGAAAGAACGTTACTGGAAAGACGCCTGCGCGGAATACTGCAAAAGACTTTCCGCTTTTTGCCGTGTGCAGGTTGTGGAACTTCCGGAATCACGTCTGCCGGAAAGTCCCTCTGAGGCGCAGATTCGGAAAGCGATGGAGGAAGAAGGGGAACGCATCCTTCAAAAGGCGGGAAACAGCGTGCTGCTTCCGCTCTGCATTGAAGGAACCCAAGTGGATTCTCCTGGCCTTTCTTCCTGTTTGGAAGAACTGATGGTTTCCGGCGTGAGCGCGGTCTCATTTGTCATTGGGGGATCGTTCGGGTTGGCTGATGAGGTCAAACGGCGCGGGCGAAAACGGCTTTCCATGTCGAAGATGACCTTTCCGCATCAGCTCGCCCGGGTCATGCTGCTTGAGCAGGTTTACCGAGCGTTTATGATTCTCAATCATACAAAGTATCACAAATAAACGGCTTGTTGTGCAAAAGAGTAAAAACGAAAAAAGCGCTGCTGTTCCATGTTGAAACAGCAGCGCTTTTTGTGTGAACCGTTTAAGGCAAAGCAATCATTCTTTGAGCAGAATAGCCCCGAAATAGGTGATGGTGTTCACCCCGTTGATGTATTTAAGCCCTGCGGCTTCCGCCAGTTCGGAAACGAAAATACCGTAGGCTTCCAGCGAAGCAAACGCCTTTCCGGGAAAACGGCAGGGTTCGTGGTCTGCCGCGGCACAGCGTTCGCAGTAGGTGCAGCCACCCGCACCCAGAAGAAGACCTTCCTGCGGCATAACGGTATTGTCATCGTGAATCCGGCGGAGCATTTCCTGGTGCCCGCGCGCGGCCCGCTCCATGCCCTCAATGTCGAAGGAATCATCGATTTGGTAGATATTCTGAAACACAACGGCGGTTTGGTAGGTTTTTGCCTGTGCGATCAGTTCGTCAATCTCTCCGCAAAGAGGCGGACAAGCCCAGTTTGTGCCGTAAGCGCCGCAGCGGTTGGCTTCGCAGCTTTCCCGCAGCCGCCGGTCGAACGGTATGTTTGAAACGGGAATCACTGCCGCATGGGAAACACCCAGCGCCTCCAGTTTTTCTTTTAATTGGTTTGCATCTGTCATGGTCGTTCCTCGGTTCCGTTTTTGTTTACCATCATACACCCAAACGGAGATTCCTGCAAGTCAACCGCAAAAAACTGGAAGGAAGCAAAGAACGGCAGCCAGTGAAAACGCCGCGCAGCCGCTTAGGTCAGGAAGGACCGCGAAACGCGGGAACCATCTGCCAAGCAGTTTTTGAAGACCGACGAGCAGCGCGCATACCCCAAGAACCCACAACACACCCGGCCAGCCGGAGAAGAAGCCGCACACCGCGCACATTCCTGCCGCGTGAAGGGATTGGGGTTCCCGGTCAAACAGAATGGTTTCAGTCAGACTGAGCAGCATAGCCGCTCCCAGCCCGATTGCCAGCCCGATGACCGGAGAGGCAAGTGTGTGGTGCAGAATAGGAGTGTTTGACAGAAAATCGCCAATCATAACAATGGGAGCGATGAGCCCGATCACAACCGGATAAAGTTCGTGGGCGGTGCCTTTCTTTCTCCGGTCTGTCACGGGAAGAAACGCGGCGGCTGTGACAAGAACTGCGGAAAAGCTGTATAAAGGGGAGCGGCAGAACAGTGACGGCAGCAGGGAGAGCAGAAAAAGAAGCCCGGCTGATGCAAACAGGAAAGCTTTCCCCGCTCGGCTTTTCAGTTCGGGTAGGAATATCCAAAGGATACGTATTTCCGTTAAAAGCAAGACGAGTGAAAGAAGTATAAATAGGACCGGCAGCATAAAAATCCCTCCCAGCAGATAACATCCACTGGTATGTATATGCGAAAGGAGCAGCAAACTTGCGCGGCTTTTATGGAGTATGTTTGCACAGACAAACAAAAAACCGCTGATTTGCGGTGAATCGCAGACCAGCGGCGGTGTGACGGAGGATGAATGGAATTTTTCGTTTGCTTCAGCTTTTGTTGACGTTCGAATCATCCGGCCGGAAATGTTCAAATATGACCAGGTCAAATTGCCTGCGGGCGATTTTCAAGTTTGCTTTGTTTTGTATCGTCCACGCGACAGTTAGCAGATGAAACCATCGTTTGCAGATGCGAAGGTTCCGGTTGCGGTATCCGCTCCAGCGGTAAGCAATAAAATTCGGCCGGCCCAGCCAGTTGCCGAACAGGTTTGCGCCCGCGAAAGCCGAGGCTTTGGAGCGCCCCGGATATTTGGAAGCAATCTCATAGCAGTCGGCAAGCTGACCGCGCACCACCCGTTTTGCGTGTTTGTAAAACCAGCGTACAATCCGCGGGTCAAAGGATTCCACACAAAAAGGGCCTTTGTATTCTTTTAACAGCTCATATCCTTTTCGGCAGAGTTCTTCACTGCGTGTGCCGGACTTCAGTTCTACAATAAGCGGGACCGCGCCGTTAACTAGCTTTAACACATCACGGAAGAGAGGAATCCGCTCTTCGGTACCGCAAAGCTGAAGCTTTTGCAGCTGCGTGTAGGTGTAAGAGGAAAGCGGCGCTTTGATTCCGCACATGCGAAATAAACTGTCATCATGAAAAACGACCACTTCACCGTCAGCGGTCAGCTGAATGTCCAGTTCAATCCCGTAGCCGTGTTCGACTGCCAGGCGAAACGCCTTTAATGAGTTTTCCGGAACCGACTGGTCTTTGCGGTAAAGTCCGCGGTGGGCGTAATCCCATCCAAGAAACGGAAAGAGCCGGAACTCCCGCGCGGGTTTTCCGGCAATGAGTGAAAGATAACCGCCGCAGAGCAGTGCCGCGGCGGTAAGAATGATACACAGGACAATCAGCAAAAGCGGACCCTCCAGACAATGGTTTAAATAAACCCTAACAACTTGGTGCAGTAAACCAGCAAGAACATGGTGAAGATAGAGAACAGCGAGGTAGAAACAACCAGCTGACCCGCCAGCTCATAGTCAGAATTTGAGTTGCAGGCCATCGTGTAGCTGGAAACAGCCACCGGTGCGCCGAACGTTACCATCAAAACAGCGAGCTGCGCGTCGCGAATTCCCATTGCGATGCAGATAGACAGTACAACAACTGGTACAGCAAGCAGTCGCAGCGCAGATACGGTAAGCACATACTTCAGGTTGTGGAACGCGCTGCGGAAGCTGAAATCACAGCCGAGCAGCATGAGCGCGAACGGTGTGGCAATTCCTTTCAGCTCGGTGACCGGCGTTTCGATACACTCGGGCAGCGGTATTTGGAACGCTGAAAAAATAAGTCCCAGCGCGGCGCCGATGATGAGCGGATTGGTGATGATTTTAATCAGCGTTTGCTTGATGTTTATCTTGCTTTCACTGTCATATACCGAAAGGGTGACCACAGCCAGCAGGTTGTAAAGCGGCACCAGAAACGCGGCAACTACCGCGGCCAGCGCGCCGCCCTCATCGCCGAATATCGTCTGGCAGACCGGCACACCGAAGATGAGAAAATTCCCCCGGAACAGCGCCTGAATGACCACACCCCGGCGGGCATTTTGTTTGACAATCAGCGGCACAATAATAAAAAGGAGTATGACCTGCACCGCGACAAACCCCAGTACCAACAGAATGAACTGCAGGTCAAAGGTTTTTGAAAAATCCGCGTTGTAAATATTCATAAACAGCAGGAGCGGCAAAAACACTTTGAAGCAGACATTGTTGGCTGTTTTGGTGAAGGTTGTGTTCACCAGTTTGATGCGCGCGAGGAAATACCCCAGAGCAATCAGCAGAAAAAGAGGGAAAACAACGTTGAGTGAAAAAAGAAACGTTTCCATAATGAATAGGGTCCTTTACTGTGTTGTATTGTTTTATCGGTTAGAAAAATACCACAGAACTGATCTATGGTGTTGTATTATTGTTTTTATTATAGGCCTTTCGTTTTGAGATGTCAAATAAGGAGGGAACGTTTTGAAGGAAACAGATGTTTGTTTTGCGAAAAATACTCAAAACATTGCTGAAACAGTCGTTCCGTGCTTCCATCTGCAGCTTTGTAAAAATGAAGATGCAAGAATGTTTGCCTTGTTGCCGCATTGTATTTTGGGGTTCGTTGACGAAACTTCCGAAACCGCCTATAATAAAACTATTCCATAAAAAGAAAGGGGCTTTACCGGCTATGGACTCTGTTAAACATGTACTTGTTGTTGCTCCGGTCACAGAAGATCACCGGAAGCGGCTTGTCTGCAAATTTCCGTCTCTGCAATTTACATTCACAACCCCTTCTGAAGCGACCGACGAACAGATCGCGGCGGCTGACGCTGTATTCGGCAACCTGACACCCGCGCGCATTCAGGCAAGCGAACGCCTTCGTCTGCTTCAGCTCAACAGCGCCGGAGCGGATGGTTACATTATCCCCGGCGTTCTCCATAAGAACACAGCGCTTGCCAACGCGACGGGGGCGTATGGCCTTACCATCTCCGAGCATATGATGGGGCTTTTGCTTATGCTGTATAAAAAACTGTATCTTTACCGGGATTATCAGGCAAACTGTGTCTGGGGAGAAGCGGGCAGCGTAAAGACTTTGCAGGGTGCGGCAGTGCTTGTGCTCGGCGCCGGAAATATTGGTACGGAATTCGCGAAGCGTGTAAAAGGGTTCGGCGCATATGTCATCGGCGTGCGCCGTACGGAGGCTGTCTCTTATACACATCTCCGAGCCCACGAGACCGGAGCCTATCTCG
>USBI01000063.1 GCA_900552945.1 uncultured Oscillospiraceae bacterium | reverse complement strand
AAACACGGGTGCAAATCTCCGCTTTGGAAAAGGAGCGGCAAGCGGTATATAACCGCAACCGCCATAAGAAAAGCGAAACGCTGAACGCCGAAGTGAGGGATATTACCGCAAAAATCAAGCCTTTGCGGAAGGAACTGTCTACCGCAAGGGCGATTCTCGAAAAGATACCGAGATTTGAAAAACTGCTGGAAACCGAACGGCAGATGGAAACTGCCATAGCAATAAAACACAAAGAAAGAAGGTATGAACGATGACAAATACAAGCAGCCCGCCGAAGAAAAGGGCGGCGAATATCGGGATGGATAAGCTCCGCACCTTTGAGGGACATCCCTTTCAGGTGCTAGACGATGAAGATATGAACAGTCTTACAGAAAGCATTAAGGCGCAGGGTATTATTTCTCCGCTGATCGTCCGCCCGATTGAAAATACGGACGAATATGAAGTGGTCAGCGGACACCGTAGACTGCACGCCGCCGTAAAAGCAGGACTGACGGAAGTGCCTGCTTTGATCTATCCCCTTGACCGAAACGAAGCGATGATTGCGGTGGTAGACAGCAATCTCCACCGTGAACGGATACTCCCAAGCGAAAAAGCCTTTGCCTACAAAATGAAAATGGAGGCAATGAAAGCACAGGGCAAGCGCACGGATTTAACTTTATCGCAAGTTGCGACAAAGTCGGATACCGCCGCCGAAATCGGCAAGGAACAAGGCGAAAGCCGTGATAAAGTATTCCGATATATCCGTTTAACTCACCTCATTCCCGAACTGCTCAAAAAGGTTGACGAGGGCGTGATTGCGCTTAGTCCGGCTGTTGAGCTTTCCTATCTGTCCGAAGAACAGCAAAACATCCTGCTGGACGCTATGAGCCTGAACGACTGCACCCCATCCCACGCACAGAGTATCCGTATGAAGAAAGCGGCGCAGCAGGGTACGCTTTCCTCGGACAATATCTATGAGATTATGTCGGAGGAAAAAGCCAATCAGGCCGAGCGTATCAGCTTTAAGGTGCAGGATTTGAAGGCGTTTTTCCCAAAGAACTACACGCAGAAGCAGATGACCGATACCATTCTGAAACTGCTGTATGAACATCAGCGTCGGCTTGAACGCAAGCGAAACAGCCGTGATGAAAGGTAAGGTGGCAGTATGAAGAAAACGGAGATTTACCAGAATAACGAAGTTATATATGCTCTGCCGCCTGAGCCGATCGATGAAACCGAGCCGGTTTGTCTTGTGGATTATATGCTGCCTCGAAGCGGAGAACGCAGTCTGGATTACAGCAGGCTGCGCCGTTTTGGGGAGGATAATTTCAAGCTGAAGATCGGTGGGACAATCTATGAAATCTCTACGCACTTTAATCCGAAAGGCAGACAATGCGTTATGGAACAATTCAAGGAACTGATCCTGTCCGAAAAGCTGATTTAACAGTCACACAGTAGAAAAAGGCAACAGGGTATAGTAGGATCAATATGCCTTTGCTATGCCCTGTTGTCGGAAAGGAGAAAACGAATGATGACAACAGCAACGAAATTAAACGGGCAGGCAGATGAAAAAATCACGGCGCTTTACTGCCGCTTATCCGTGGATGATGACAACAAGGACGAGGAGTCGAACTCCATCACCAACCAAAAACAGATTTTGCAGGACTACGCCCGAAAAGAGGGATACACCAACACCATGTTTTTCGTGGACGACGGCGTATCGGGTACAACCTTCCAAAGACCAAATTTTATGCGTATGGAGCGTATGGCAGAGAACGGAAAAATCGGCACAATCATCGTGAAAGACCTCTCCCGCTTCGGGCGTGAGCAGGTGGAAATGGGCAGGCTGACGCAGGTAGTGTATCCGTCGCTGGGCATTCGCTTTATCGCCATACAGGAGCGAGTAGATACCCTGACCGGAGACGGCGTGGAAATGATGCCCTTTCACAATATTTTCAACGAGTGGTATGCGGCGCAGACCTCTAAGAAAATCCGTGCGGTATGGCAGTCCAAAGCGGATAACGGCAAACGGGTATCTTCTTCTGTTCCGTTTGGGTACAGGAAAGACCCGAATGATAAAGAGAAATGGCTGATTGATGAGCCAGCCGCCGAAGTGGTACGCAAAATCTATGCTTTCTGCCTTGCAGGGCGTGGCCCATCTCAGATTGCAAGACAGTTGGAAAAAGAGAAAATTCTTGTTCCCTCTGCTTATTACGAAAGTGTCGGCAGATCACACGCACAAAAAGTACCGGCTAATCCGTACTGTTGGGATCAGAAAACCGTTGTCGGTATTCTTGAAAACAGGCAGTACACGGGCTGTGCGGTGAATTTCAAGACCACCACCGTCAGCTACAAGGTGCATAAAACCGTCTACAAGCCAGCGGAGGAACATCAGATCATTCCGGATATGCAGGAACCGATTATCTCAGAGGAGCAATGGTTAAGGGTGCAAGAACTCCGCAAACACCGCCGCAGACCGACAGCTACGGGCAGAACAAGCCTGTTTTCGGGATTGGTGTACTGCCCCGACTGCGGCGCAAAGCTGCATTTCTGTGCTGCTAAGAGCCTGAAACGCAATCAGGAATTTTGGAGATGTTCCAACTACAAGGACGGCAGAGGAGCTTGCAAAATCCACTATATCCGAGATGTTGTGCTTGAAAAGATTGTGTTTGAAGCCATCAGCGGTTTAGCGGATTTCGTGAAGTGCCACGAAACGGTATTTCTGTATATGCTGGCGAAGAAAACCAACGCTATGCGGCAGAAAGAACACAAAAAACTCCAACAGACAGTGGAACAGGGTACAAGGAGAATTGCCGAAATCGACAGGCTGATTGAAAAGGTGTTCGAGCAGAACGCAAGCGGCATACTCTCCGATGAGCGCTTTTCCAAAATGCTCCAAAGCTACGAAAAAGAGCAGAAAGCCTTAATACAGGAGGTTGCCGACAGTCAAAAGGCATTACAGGAAGCGAAGCAGAAGGTTACAGATTTAAGGCTGCTGCTCCGTACCCTGCGTGAACTGACGGATATTACGGAGCTTACCCCAACGCTTGTAAACGCATTGATTGAGCGGATCGAAGTACACAACAATGACAAGTCAAGTGGCCACTGTTTTGTAAAGGTGGATATTTATTTTACGGCGGCGGGAATGATCGATATTCCTACCGAACAGGAAATCCTTGCTATGATGAAGGAAATACGGGAAAACCCGCAGGACTTCCGCTTTGTAGCATAACAAAAGAATACGGTGCAACCCATTTTACTGAGTTACACCGTACCCCTACATAAAAACTTCCTTATCTGGCGTTGGCTTTTGGCCGGGCCCTGTTTTAGGTAATAAAAAACCCCGTTTGCAACGAGTTTAGCTGCAAACGGGGTTTTGCTTTGTTACGAACGAAAATAATTATTTGCTCAAAGTTTCTACGATATCGCGGGTATCGCGCGCGATCAAAAGTTCTTCGTTGGTAGGAACGATCCAAACCTGTACTTTGGAACCATCTTTGGAAACGCGGCCTTCATGACGGTTGAGTTCGGTGTTTTTCTTTTTATCCAGATTTACGCCGAGAAATTCAAGGTTTTCACAAACCTCTTCGCGGAGTTCATCCGAGTTTTCGCCAATACCGCCGGTGAAGACAATGGCGTCCAGCCCGCCCATTGCAGCGGCGTATCCGCCAATATAACGTTTGATTTCGTAACGGAAGGTACGAATGGCAACCTCTGCTTTTTCGTTGCCGGCGTTCGCTGCGGCAATCAGGTCACGGGAGTCGCTTGTAACACCGTCAGACATTCCAAGGAAACCGGACTGTTTGTTGAGTACGTCATTCATCTGGTCCGGGCTGATGTTTTCATGCTTCATGATATACAAAACAACCGAAGGGTCAACCGAGCCGGAACGGGTACCCATAACCAGACCATCCAGCGGAGTAAAGCCCATGCTGGTATCCACACATTTTCCGCCGTCAACCGCACAAATGGAAGAACCGTTTCCAAGGTGACAGGTGACGATTTTTTTCGTGCTCATATCCCAGCCGGTCAACTCGCCCAAACGTCCGGTCACAAAGCGGTGAGAGGTGCCGTGGAAGCCATATTTACGAACCTGATATTTCTCATAATATTTGTACGGCACACCAAACATGTAAGCTTTCGGCGGCATGGTCTGATGGAACGCGGTGTCAAATACAACAACTTCCGGAACATCTTTGCCGAATACTTTCTGGCACGCACGAATCGCCTGTACATGAGCAGGATTGTGCAGCGGCGCCAAGTCGGAAATGCTTTCGATTCGGTCGATAACTTCATCGGTGACCAGAACGGATTTGGAAAAGTACTTACCGCCCTGAACGATGCGGTGACCAATCGCGGAAATCTCTTTCAAATCAGAAATAACAGCGTGTTCTCCGGTGGTCAGCATGCGGATGACTGCCAGAAACGCTTCGGTATGGGTGGGAAAGTTGCAGCTTTCCTTAATTGTAGTGCCATCCGGGAGCTTATGGGCGATGTTGCCGCCCTCGATGCCGATGCGTTCACAGTTACCCTTTGCCAGAACGGATTCATCAGTCATGTCGATGAGCTGATATTTTAAGGAAGAACTGCCTGCGTTGATAACCAAAATCTTCATTCTTACTGGACTCCTTTTCGTTATGTTTCCGTCTCTCCCACCGCGTAATGAATTTACTTTTAAAAAGACTGCTTCTTGACAGAGACAATACATAAATTATATTATTACAATTAGAAACAAATTTCAAGAGTTTCACGGTAAATGGGGAAAAAGTGTGGAAATTGCGGGGATTGTAGCGGAATATAATCCATATCACAACGGACATCGTTATTTAACGGAATCATTGCGTTCGCAGGGGGCAACTCACATTGTAGCGGTTATGAGCGGGCACCTGGTTCAGCGTGCGGAACCCGCTTTTTTCTCAAAATGGGCTCGTGCGGAAGCGGCGCTCAAAAACGGTGTGGATTTGGTTTTGGAACTTCCTTCTGTATACGCTTCAGCTTCGGCGGAACGGTTTGCCGGGGCCGCAGTCAGCCTGTTGGCGGGAACGGGTTGTGTGGATGTTCTGGGCTTTGGAAGCGAGTGCGGCGATGCCGTTGGGCTGCAGGCGGCTGCACGGGCGTGTTTGGATAACGCCGTAGAGCCGCTGATTCGGGAAGAACTGCGGCATGGCGTTTCTTACGCCACAGCGCGGATGCGGGCGGTCCGCCGGCTGACCGGGGATGATGCGGCTGGTTTGCTGAGCAGCCCCAACAACACCCTTGCGGTGGAATATTTAAAAGCGGTTCTCCGCTTGCGGAGCGATATGAAGGTGTTTACAGTCAAACGCGCCGGAGCGGAGCACGATTCGGCGGAAAGCCGAAACGGTTACGCCAGCGCCTCCGCGATTCGCTCCATGTTCCGCAAAAGCGCAGAGGAAGCGGTGCCGTTTGTGCCTTCTTCCGCTTGGGAAATATACCACCGGGAACTGGAAAACGGCATGGCGCCTTCTTCCATGAAACGACTGGAGCGGGCAGCGCTTTACCGGCTGCGAACCATGTCCCTTTCAGAACTGGAACGTTTGCCGGATGTATCGGAAGGGCTCGGCAGCCGGTTGTCACGGGCGGCACGAAACGCCGGTACATTGGAAGAACTGTTTGACTCGGCGAAGACCAAGCGGTATGCTCATTCTCGTTTGCGGCGGATTGCGCTGTGCGCGCTTCTCGGAGCAGAAAAAGGTGATTTCACTCCGCCGCCGTATTTACGCATTCTTGGAATGAACGCCCGCGGCAGAGAGATTGCCGCACGGATGAAACAGACCGCACAGCTTCCGTATGGGACCAGCTTTGCGGCGCTTGCCAAAGCAGGGCCGCGGATTGCGGAACTGGAACTGCGCGCCGGTGAACTGTTTTCACTGGGGCTTGCGTGTCCGCTTGTGTATGGTCAGGATTTTACCCATCCGCCTGTTTTGTTGGAGGAATAAGTCGGTTCATGGAAACAATCTAAAATGAATAAAACCGTCTGCCCCCGTGTTTCATTGGAGGCAGGCGGTTTCTTTGTTCGGTTTGTGACTGTCGTATTTTGGCAGTATTATAAGCCAATATCAAAACAGACGATTTCGCCGCAGAGGTTTTGGCAGCCCTCCATGGTAAGCGCCGGTTTGTACGCGCCGAAGGTGAAGGTGGTGTGTGCCTCAAAGGCGTTTGCGCAGAACTCGCCGGTATCCGCGTTCAGTCCGCTGGGAAGGTCAAGTGCAATGCGGTGTGCGTTCAGCCGATTCGCTGTTTCGAATACTGCTGTTACCTCGGCTGGGAGCGCGCCGTGAAACCCGATTCCGAATACGCCGTCCACCAGCAGTTCGGCCGATTCGCAGGCGTCAATTGCCTGCTGCTGTGAGACTGTTTGTTTCACCTGTTTTGGAAGACGTTCACGGTTGAGGGTGGCGAGTGGGGAAAGTGATTCACCGCACAAAAACGAAACGGTACAGTCAAATCCTTTCGTTGTGAGCAGCCGCGCCATGACCAGACCATCACCCGCATTGTTTCCTTTTCCACAGAGAAAAACGATTCGGCAGGGCGAAAAATGAGAAATGATGTATTGAGCGGCTTTTTGGCCGGCGTTTTCCATCAACTGTTCGTAACTGACCCCGCGCTCGTTTGCGGCCGCTTCCGCCAAACGCATTTCAGCGGTATTTAATATACGCATGGAAGACACTCCTTTTTATCTTGCAGGTAAATTGTTTTAAATAGGATGTAATTTAATATAGCACAGGCATCTGTAAACTTCAACCGACCGTTATCCGCGTGAGCAAAGTTGGCTTTTAAAGGAATTCACATTGCTTTTGCCCGACGGCGGACGTATAATAAAAACAAAAAATGGCTCTGCTCCTGCGAAAGGGCGGCAGAGATGAGCATAACAAGGCGTTTGCTCAAAGGGGGACTGTATGTGAAAACAGAGGTTACAAAAGCAAAACAGTTAAAGATCGCCTACATCGGCGGAGGTTCGCGCGGATGGGCGTGGGGGCTGATGAGTGACCTCGCCGCTGAGAAAGAACTTGCGGGGCAGGTCTATTTGTATGATATTGATCTGAAAGCGGCAAAGGCAAACGAGACCATTGGCAATTCCATTCCACTCGCTCATCCGGATGCGGGAAATTTTTCTTACAAAGCGGTGGAAACGCTGAAAGAAGCGCTTGTGGATGCAGATTTTGTTGTTATTTCCATCCTTCCCGGCACCTTTGATGAGATGCAGTCGGACGTCCATGCTCCGGAAAAATACGGAATCTACCAGTCGGTAGGGGACACCACCGGCCCCGGAGGTGTGCTGCGCGCGCTTCGCACCATCCCGATGTTTGAGGTGTTCGCAAACGCTGTCAGGGAGTATTGCCCGCGGGCGTGGGTCATCAATTACACCAATCCCATGACGGTCTGCATCCGAACCCTTTACCGGGTATTCCCACAGATTAAAGCGTTCGGTTGCTGCCATGAGGTGTTCGGCACCCAGCAGTTTTTAGCAAATGTTGCCGCTTCGGCCGGGCTGGGTGAGATTCGCCGGCAGGAGATCAAGGTCAACGTAGTGGGTGTAAACCACTTTACCTGGTTTACAGCGGCACGGTATCAAGACAAGGACCTTTTTCCGGTTTATCGCGCTTATTGTCTGGATGAGAACCGTCCGGCGGTCAAAGGGGATGAAAACTGGCTCAACCGTTATTTTCTCTCTCAGGAAAAGGTGAAGATGGACCTTTTCCTGCGTTATGGCGCCATCGCGGCGGCAGGTGACCGGCATCTGGCGGAATTCTGCCCCGGCAAGTGGTATTTGAAGGACCCGGAAACCGCATATGAGCAGTGGGGGTTCCGCCTGACGCCGGTGAGCTGGAGAAAAGAGGAGTTGGAGCAAAGACTTGCTCGCAGCAGTAGACTGCTTTCCGGCGAAGAGGTGTTCGCACTCAAAGAAACCGGTGAGGAAGGCGTTTTGCAGATGAAAGCCCTGCTCGGGCTGGGCGACCTCGTCACCAATGTGAACCTTCCCAACCGGGGGCAGATCGGCAATCTGCCGCATGACGCGGTTGTGGAGACGAATGCCAGCTTTACGGCGAACGGAGTCACGCCGGTTTTTGCGGGGGATGTTCCGTGCAAACTGCTCACGCTGGTGGCTCCGGTCGTTGCCAATCAGGAATGTACGGTGGAGGCAGGCCTGCGCCGTGATTTAGAAACAGCGTTTGCCGCGTTTGTCCGCGACCCGCTGATGACCGTTTCGGCTCATGACGCGAAAATGCTGTTCGATGAGATGGTGGATAATACGTCTGCCTATCTCACAGAGTATTTAAAATAAGGCTAGGTCGTGTCTTTTAAGATAGCATGGTTAGCAGAAGAAAAACAAAACCCGTTCCGGTTTTTCGAGATGTTCTTAGCGGAGATTTGAGGGCTATATGTACCCGAAAGGCATTTTACC
>USBI01000062.1 GCA_900552945.1 uncultured Oscillospiraceae bacterium | reverse complement strand
CGGTCTCGTGGGCTCGGAGATGTGTATAAGAGACAGTCATTGGACCGTTCCGTACCTGCCCATCGACCCGAAAGATATCGGCAGGGAGTACGAGAGCGATGTCATCCGCATCAACAGCCAGTCTGGCAAAGGCGGCATTGGATTCCTGCTCCAGCAGCATTATGGCTTTGATCTTCCGGCGAAAATGCGCGAGTCGTTTGGCTATCTGGTAAAAGGCGTTTCCGATCATATGCACAAAGAGCTGAAGCCGAAAGAGGTTTACGATATTTTTGTGAAGAGTTACATCAATATCGTCGAACCGGTTATCCTTAAGGAATGCCATTTCCGTCAGGCTGGCCAGATTGAGGCAAGCGTTACCATTCTTGAAAACCATAAAAATGTGGTGCTTTCCGGAAAAGGAAACGGCCGTTTGGATGCGGTCAGCAACGCGATCAAACAGCATTACGGCCTTTCTTATACAATCGTGACCTACGAAGAGCATGCGCTTGAAAAAGGTTCCGATTCCAAGGCGGTCTCCTATGTTGGCATTGCGGACCGGGATGGCAAGGTCTATTGGGGCGCCGGCGTTCATACCGATATTATCACTTCTTCGATTTACGCGCTGGTCAGTGCGGTAAACCGAATGATGAACAGCTGATCTTCAAACACAAGATAAAAATAAATTCCTCCGAAAAGGTGATTTGGTGCCTTTTCGGAGGAATTTTGTTGTTTATTTCAATTTGTGGATGTTTCAGGGAATCGTGTGCAGTTCCAATTCGTCTTTTTGGTCGTTCGGTTTCTTTTCTGTGGGGTTCGGCGGTTTGCGAAAAGCGTTTACAAGTTCCCGAACACCAATCGCGAGCACAAAAACGGCGAAGAGCTTGGTCAGCCATTCAGACCCCAGAAGGGTGGCGACGTAAACCCCGATAAAAACTCCGAGCGCGGCGGAAACCGTGCTGGGAAGGAGAACGGAGGTTTCTACCATTTTGTTTTTGATGTGGATGATGAGTGATACCACGGCGATTGGAAGAAAGAAAATTAAATTCGTCCCCTGCGCCTCCAGCTGCGGAACACCCGCGAACAATGTCAGGTAGAGAACCAGCACAAAACCGCCGCCAAGGCCCATGGAGGCGGTGATTCCGGTTAGAAAGGCAACTGCACAGATATAGATCCAGTCCATCATGGTATCAGCATCCTGATTGCTCCGGCAATGATCAGGCCTGCAAAAATGCATTTGAGCCATTTGACCGAAATCTTTTTTAACAGAATGGCGCCTACCGCCGCGCCGACCATGCCGGCGGGAAGATATGCGGCACTCGAAGACAGATCAATGTTCCCGGCGAAATAGTAGAGCACAGCGCTGATAAGGCTGGTTGGGAGTATGATCGCAATCGAGGTCGCATGGGCCTTTTTGGCGGGAATTCCGGATTTTTCAAGCAGGGGAACGGCCACCACACCGCCGCCCGCTCCGAACAGTCCGTTTAATATGCCTGAAGCAAAACCGAGCAGGCTGTATTTACCCCAGCGTTTCAAGTTGATTTTCAAGCCGTTTCCTCCTTGCTTTTTTATTAGTATGGGTGGAAGCGGCAGCTTTTATGAGAAAAAACCAGAAAGTTTCGGACAAATGAAAAGGCCGGGTAATTTCTACCCGGCCGATTTTTTATAGTACCGCCTTGAAGTCGTGCAGCAATTAAAAACCCGGTCCTTCTAGACAGGGTGGATATCATCCTGAAAAGTTCGCGCTCCCTTCTTCCGCGCGGCGGCGGGAGGTCTGCATCCCCTTCCCAGAGTCAGATTCCTTTAATTAAGTGTCGGATTAATTAGCCACACTAACTAAACAAGGCAGAAAGTATTTGTTACCACTATTATAGCATAACCAAAGTGAAAATCAAGAGTGCGCCGTGAATTGATTATTCGTCAGTTTCCTCTACGTCTTCGTCCATGCCGTCTTCAAACATATTGTCCAAACGTTCCAAAAAGAGAGCGCCGACTTTTTCATATTCCTCATCATCATCGATCGAAGCCATCATCTCTTCGCCGTCAACCATTTCGGATTTCAAAATGACCAGATCGCCATCGTCTTCCAGCGACTCTTCCGGTTTTTCAAAATAGGGGATAAGTGCAAAATAACGCTGATCCTCCAGGTCCATGACGTCAAGCAGCTCAAACGCCTGCTCATTGCCTTCTTCGTCGATCAGGGTGTAAATGTCCGGTGTCATATCCATTTCGTTCATAATGTTCTCCTTATCATATAAAATTGCCGCAAAACCCGTCAATATACATTCTGTGCGGCAAACCCAATAAAATAATTTTATCGAAAATAATCGTTAAAGTCAATTCCTTTCCTGTGAACTTTTTATTTCAGGAAGCGGTTTTTTATATTGAAAGTATGTGAATATTATTAACAAAAAAAATAAAAAAATTTCAAAAAAACTATTGACATAATAGAAAAGAGGGTGTATATTATAGACAGAAAGAAAGTTAAGGGATTAAGAGAAAGAACTTAACGAAGAAAGAGGTGTTTCCAATGGGTTTAGATGAACAGCATTACGAACCCGGTATGGAAAAGATTGCGGAGGCTTCTTTTTAAAGATGGTGCTTTTTGAATTGCAGGGCAGCAGGCCATTGCAAGCAAAGCTATTGAAGTGATTATACTACTTTTTGATAAAGCGATTCGCAAGCTGCGGTCAGATTGGCAGTTTGTTTTTCCAACCGGAAATATGAAAAAGGTGAGTCCGATGTACCGGTAAAAGATCGGTAAAAGCTAATTCATCTTGCAGAAGATGAACCACAGATTGGCAGTCAAAAAAACAGATTTGATTTTTATAAAGAAACAAACTGGAAATGCCGGTTGTGGAAACGTTGATTCATCAATTGATATGGTGAAACCAAGAGTATCGTAAGACGGTGATAGATTTCGTATAACAGGAATTGATTTTATACCGTAGTTGATCCTTTGTTGATCCCTTATGAAAGGTGAGTCCGATGTACCAGTAAATTTGGAAACAGCAGTTCAGTAAAATGAATTGAATGCCCAAGGCAGAAAACGTTGATTCGTTTTGGCGAAAAGCAGGTCGGCGCTGTGAAGATAGTTGCAGGTTCGCTTTTCAGTAAACGGAGAAGCGGCTTTCAAAAGCGAAAAATGTTTCATCTGTTATGGAGAGTGAGTCCGATGTGCCAGTAACGGCGGTGACAAATATCAGTTTTCGCAAGATTGAATGGATTGTTCTGCGAATGGTAAACGTTCGTTTCATCTTTAACAGAAAGGTGAGTCCAATGTACTGATTAACAGTGCAACGATGTTTCTTTAATTATAACGTGTGAGGTGATGGCGAATGTTCCGTCACAATCATATTGGTATATTAAAGTTTGAATAGCATGGTAAGGAGTGAGTCCGCCGGACACGTTAGTTTTTTAGTTGACTTTCTTTTGAAATAATTTAATATGGTTTATGCGGCGGGGGAAAGAACGAGTTGTTCTTTCCCCTGTTTGTGTTGTGTAAAAAGCCGGCAACTTTATTGCCGGCTTTTTGTTTTGGGATAATCATCGCTCTTTCTTTGCCACCGCCTTGACAAGTAACATCATTGGGCGGCGGAGTTCATCCTTCATCCCGGGAATATCCATCATTTCTTTAGAAGGCTCTGCTTCCTCTGCAGCTTTGATCTCAAAACCGTGATTCAACAAACCCATTAAAATTTGGGTAAGCGTGTGATGATATTTCATAACATCACATCCTAAAAAATGTGTATTTCTTTTTCCGGAGATAAAATAATCGTCAACCGGCCAATGCTGTGGTTTCCCATCGGCTGCATAAAACCAGTCTTGCCCAACGCCTGCTGTAAAAACCGGATGCTCGATGTTAAAAAGGAATACCCCATCCGTTTTCAATGTTTCATGTACCTTTTTGAATATCTCATCTATGTTCTCTACATAATGCAGAGCCAAATTGGAGATCACGCAATCCCATGTGTTTTTCGGGTAATCGTACTCTTCTATGCCGCAAACACGATATTGAATGCGTTTGTCAGCGTTTCGCCTTTGGGCTTCTGCAATCATTTTCTGGCTTAAATCAATCCCTAAGGCCTGCTCAGCGCCCTGTTCGATTGCGAATTTACAATGCCACCCATAGCCACAGCCCAAATCAAGCACCTTCTTTCCTTGCAGTTGCGGAAACAAGGGCTTTAGTTGGTGCCATTCTCCGGCAGCGCTTAAACCGTTTTGACTGCGTGCCATGTTCGCATATTGCTTGAAAAATTTTTCGTTATCATATTCGTTTTTCATTGTTATTTTTCTTTGTGTTTTACTCGCATCATTTGTTTTTTGTAAAAAGATAAACTGTTCCACTTCGGCTTTTTAAATAACATTTTATTTGTCTTGGCTGCTCTGTTGTGTCTGTTCGCATTTTCGGTTAAATCATTTGGCTTTGTAAGAAATTTTTATTGTGACGGGTTTTGCGTTTCGTTTCAGTTACAGACAAACGAAAAGGAAGACCGCTTTTTTACAAAGCATCTCCCTTATACGCTGTTGTTGGTGTGCTGGTCAGCGGCGTTCCGCGATTGGAACATATTCCTGAACAGACATCACGTTTTTGTATGACGGCCGTATGATCTTTCCGGCGTTGATCAATTCTTCAATGCGGTGTGCACTCCAGCCGGAAATACGCGCAATGGCGAAAATTGGTGTGTACAGTTCCAGAGGGAGATTGAGCATGTGATAAACAAATCCGCTGTAAAAATCAATGTTGGCGCTGACACCCTTGTAAATGTGCCGTTCTGCGGCGATGACCTGCGGAGCCAAACGCTCCACCAAGGAATACAGCTGAAATTCTTCGGTAAGCCCTTTTTCTTCCGAAAGACTTTTTACGAATTTTTTGAAGATGTTTGCGCGCGGGTCCGAAAGCGAATAGACTGCATGGCCCATTCCGTAAATCAAACCGGCTTTGTCAAAAGCTTCTTTGTGAAGAAGCGCTTTCAGGTACCGGGCAACTTCTTCTTCATCGGTCCAGTCATGAACGTTTTTCTTCATGTCCTCGAACATCCGCACAACTTTAATGTTGGCGCCACCGTGTTTCGGCCCTTTCAATGACCCGAGTGAAGCGGCAATGGTGGAGTAGGTGTCGGTTCCGGAAGAGGATACCACATGGGTCGTAAAGGTGGAGTTGTTTCCACCGCCGTGTTCCGCGTGGAGGACCAAAGCTACGTCCAGTATGCGCGCTTCCAGTTCGGTAAAGTTGCTGTCCGGTCGGAGAATATAAAGCAGGTTTTCCGCGGTGGAAAGTTCCGGCTGCGGGCTGTGGATAAACAGGCTGTTGCCGTCATGATAATGGCTGTATGCCTGATAGCCGTAAACCGAAAGCAGAGGGAAAAGCGCGATCAGCTGCAGGCACTGCCGCAAGACGTTCGGAATCGAGGTATCATCCGCTGCGTCGTCATAGGAATACAGGGTCAGAACGCTCCTCGCGAGCGTGTTCATCATGTCCGCGCTGGGCGCTTTCATAATAATATCCCGTACAAAGCTGGTGGGAAGGGTGCGGTAATTGGCAAGCAGTTTTTGAAAATGAGAAAGCTGTTCGGCAGTCGGCAGTTTTCCGAATAAAAGCAGATAGGTCGCTTCTTCAAACCCGAAGCGTTTTTCGCGGATAAACCCGCCGACAATCTGTTCAATATCCACACCGCGGTAATAAAGCTTACCTTCGCAAGGAACCTTTTTTCCGTCGACGATTTTGTGAGATTGAATGTCGGAAATTTCAGTAAGACCAGTCAAAACACCATTTCCGTTTAGGTCGCGCAGGCCGCGGTTGACCTGGTAGCGTGTGTAAAGTTCCGGGTCAATGCTGCTGTTCTGCATGCAAAGCTGGGAAAGCTCAAGGATATCGGAAGTAATTTCAGAATATGGATTTACCACTGCATTTGCCATAATTTCATCGCCTTTCTGTTCGGTATAAGCGCACATAGGGTTTAAAAGCTATGAGTAAAGGCTGGCGGTCAAATCGCCAAACCGATCATTCTGCTTTCAGAATTGATTAAAACGTTAATCTAATTATATACCAATTATATTAACAACTTGTGAATGAAAGAGGTTATTTTTCAAAATTACCTGTAATTAATTGGTGATATTAAAAGAAAAAAGCGCATGTTAACATGCGCTTTTTGTGATGTTGTAATAAAGATCACTGTATCATAGTTCCATCCGGTCCACTTCCGGAATGCCAAGGCAATAGATTTTCATTGCCGTAAGCAGATTGCTGAGGTTGAGCGCCTCATCCGGCCCATGAGCGCTGCCGTGCCCTTCCGGGAACATATCGCGGTCCAGTCCGCTTTCCGGCATTCCCGGGCCGAAGGCGAACGCATGGGGCAGCTTGCGGGCGTAGGTCCCGCCACCCATGACATAGGGCTTGGTGTCAGAGCCGGTCACCCGGTTGAACAGATCGGTCAAATAATCGACCGCCGGGTGCTCTTTTGGAAAATCGTTCGGTTTACTATCGCGGATGAGTTCAAACGAGAATCCGTGCAGCTCGGCAATTTTCGCAATCTGTTTTATTATCGTGTCTGAATCCGCTTTGACTGGATAGCGGATGTTAAAGTGCAGCCGTGCCCGGTGCTGGTCGTCCAGAGAACAGACGCTTCCAACGCAGGTGAGTTTGCCGGAAAGGTCATCCTCCTGCATGATGCGAAGTCCCCGGCCATAAAAATCCTGCGTGGCTTCGCAGAAAAACTGCAGTACACCAGCGTCTTCATCATTTAACAAATTTGCGTAAACAAGCCCTTTGGCTAACTGCGCGATGGCGTTGACGCCGCCTTCCGGAAAGGCTGTGTGCGCCGCAACACCGTGTGCGGTAATCCGCACCTCATCTGCTTGCTCGTCGTATTTCAGCTCATGCGGGAGCATGGAAAGTTGGTTTATGACCCGTTCGCTTTTTTTCAGGCGAATCTCTGCCCGGTCCGGCACGATGTTGCTGGCAAGCCCTCCGGAAAGGGAGAGGATTTCATCGCTCAACGGTTCAGAAATCAGGTTTGCTTCAATAATTCCCTTTTCCGCGTAACAGACCGGAAATCCGCAGTCGGACACAATGGACAGTCTGGGGCAGGGGTGATTTTTCGTATAATACTCCAGGTCGCGCATGCCGACCTCCTCATCGCATCCCACAAACAGACAGAGCGGATGGGTGAGCGAAACACCCAGTTCGTGCAAACAGCGGATGACATACATGGCGGCGACCGCCGGCCCTTTGTTGTCGTCCACACCGCGCCCCACTAAAAACCCGTTCCGCTCGAACGGATCAAACGGGGAAAAGTTCCACTCTCCGCTGGCCGGCACCACATCCAGATGCCCCCAGAACGCAATGGCGTCAGACAGGTCGATTTCTTCTTCACCCAGCCACATACAGCCGCACTGGTAGTCAAAATTGCGGGTGTGGAATCCGTGTTCCCGCGCAATGTTCAGCATCTCGTCCAGGACATCACGGCAGGGCTGTCCGTATGGTTTGACCGGAGAAGCGGCGTCGGATACGCTCGGGATTCGTACGATGCGAAAAATATCCTCCACCATTTCTGCGCGGTGTGCTTCCAGCCATTCTTCAATCTGTTTTGCGTTGATTTGTTCCATAACTCTTTCTCCTTTGTTTGGCTTTTGGCAGAAAAGTCAGATTTGTTCCATCCGTTTCATGATTTCATTGGTCAATGACCCACCGCAGCGGTCCAGCATAGCACGAAAACGTTCTTTCGGCAGGGCGTACTCGTTGTAGACTTCAATCAGCACCTGCATGGCAGGCAGCAGCTGTTCGTAAGTGAACACACGGGGTAAACGTTCGCCCAAAGCGGGGTTTTTGCCCATCATACCGCCAATGTAGATGTCAAACGCGCCTTTTTCGGTCATGCTTGGAAGAATGCCGGAATCCTGGCTCCTGGCCTTACCAAGACTGTTCGGGCAGCCAAATACGCCGATTTTAAACTTTTTCGGTACTGCCTGCCCCAAAAGCGCCCGTTCCAGCTGAGCGGCGAGGGCGTGTACGTCAAACAGCCCGTGGGTGCATTCGGTGCCTTTGCAGGCAATGACCGCGCGCACAGTCGGCCCGTTTCCTCCCACGGTAAGTCCGGTCTGAGTCAGGTGCAGTGTGGCAGCCTCCAAGTCGGCTTCGTGAACGCCGGTGATTTCAAAAGTCCCGCGGCTGGTTGCGGTCACAACGCCGTTTCCGTAACGTTCGCTGACCTCTTCTACTGCCCGGAGCTGTTTTACGGTGAATATGCCGCATTCACCGAGAATGCGGATGGCGAAAACGCCGTTTTTCTGTTTGATGATTCCTGCGGCCATAACTTCCTCCTTTGCATGAAAAAAACACCTGTTGCAGTTATTATAGTACAACAGGCGTTTTATTTGCAAGACGCTTTACCTGTCTCTTATACACATCTCCGAGCCCACGAGACCGGAGCC
>USBI01000061.1 GCA_900552945.1 uncultured Oscillospiraceae bacterium | reverse complement strand
ACCGCGCGTTCCGGCGAACCGCCGTACTCCAGCCAGCTGGAGTTGTGGTAATACTCCGCCAGATGCACCCGGTTGGAAAAGGTGAACGCGACCGACAGCTTGACCCGGTACTCCGGTTTGTCCGCACGGTCACGCCCGCGGCGTTCGGCTTCGGCGTACTGCACCGAGGTAAGCGCTTCTTCACCTGCGATTTCCTTTACATAGTCGGTTATGCCGTCCTCATACAAAAACTGCTTTTCCTCCATGCCGGATTCGGTCTCGCACCGCAGGATGAACAGCAAGCCCTTGTTGACGACCGCCTGCCGCTTGAGGACCTCCTCATAATACGAAACAGGGATGTCAATATCGGTAAAAACATCCAGGTCAGGGCGCCAGCGGATGCGGCTGCCGGTCTGTTTCCGGTTGGATGGTTCCGCTTTCAGCCCGCCAATGTTTTCGCCCTTTTCAAAATGAAGGTTGTATTTTGTCTTGTCGCGGAAAATCTCAACATCCATGTATTCGGAAGAATACTGGGTGGCACAGAGGCCAAGGCCGTTAAGGCCGAGCGAAAACTCGTAGCTTTCCGCTTCGTTGGTGTTGTATTTTCCCCCGGCGTACAACTCACAGAAGACCAGTTCCCAGTTGTAGCGCTGCTCGTTCTGGTTGAAATCCACCGGGATGCCGCGGCCAAAATCTTCCACTTCGACCGAGTGGTCGAGATAACGGGTGATAATGATCTTCTCACCGAATCCCTCACGCGCTTCGTCGATTGAGTTGGAGAGAATCTCAAACACCGAGTGTTCGCAGCCATCTACCCCGTCGGAACCAAAAATAACGCCCGGCCGTTTACGGACGCGGTCCGCTCCTTTTAAAGCCGAGATGCTTTCGTTGTTATATTCCTGTACTTTCTTTGCCATAATACCTTCCTTACCAGCCGGTTTCCCGGCAAGAAAAACGTTTATGTAGTGCCGCCCGCATTCCGGGCAGCTGTAATGCACATTCAGCGTGTGCGATTTGTAAAACAATTATGCATAAAGGCCCATCTTTTAATTTTAAAGAAAAAAAACGGTTGTGTCAAGCAAACCGCTTTGCACACCGAAAGTAAACACGGCTGCGCCGCAAGATCAAGCCGGTAAATGCCTTAAGAAACCGTCATACCTGCGAGGCGCCGCAACAATATCCTTGAAGAAAATGTATTATTTTTAAATTCTATACATACAGTATAATAAAAATCAATTACAGTGCGCCTTTAGGCTCAAGACAGCGGTCGCACACCCACGTTTCATCAAAAAAGCTCCTGCATACTGCAGGAGCAAAAAGAACGCTTTGCAAAACGGTATCCGATCAGCCATGCGGCTGAGATGTATCCGTCGCTTCAACTGTGACAGCCGATACACGCCAGGTGTTTGCCGTTTCACTGTGATGAGACGAGTCGATCTGTGCACGGATCACATCCCCCAGCGCGGGACTTGCCGGTTCGCAAGCGGTGTTTCGGTCAACCAACAGGTTGACATAAATTTTTTCTTGCGCATCATCCGGGCTTCCGTAAACCAGAAAAAGGGTTGCCCCATCCTCTTTCGGCGTTTGACCAATTACCGTGCCGGAAAAAACCGAAGCACTCCCGCCCTCATCCGGGCCGGCGGGACGCTGATTGGACGACCCTGTGCTTTCCGGTTGGTTTTCGCTCTGCTGTGCTCCAACATTCAGTTCAATCGTGTACTGATATCGCCGCCCATTACTGTAATGAACAAACGCACACAGCAGATACTGCCCTTCCTCGTTTGGCAGGTCCAAAACCAGATTCAGCTCATAATACCGAACTGTTTCCGCCTTTCCTTTCAGCGAGATCTCGCCCGAAAGCGAACCGTTTTCCAATCTATAACAGGAGTACGAAATAAAACGCTCTTCCTCTTGCGACCAAAACTTGGGCTCCAGCGTTTGAGGCAGAACAATCCGCAGTTCAAGAGAATCCCCCGGAGCGGCTGCAAGAGGCGCCTGCTGCCCTTCTTGCAGGTATGGCCGTTGCTCCGGCGCGTTTTCATATTGGGCGGTTACGTCAACCGGTTCTATCGTTGAGTAGCCAATCGACGAAGCCGCAGCCATGGCCGGTATATTGTATTCCGAAGGAGAACCGTCGATGCCGATATCATCAAACGGACCTGAAAAAAACGTCACAATTGACATGATGATAGAAATCAATATGCGAATCAGAAAACCCATCGTGTTTCCTCCCTGCATTCTCTCAACAAAAGCCCATATCGCTGTGGAAAACAGCCTTTCATGCCTCCAGGGCAGATTCACTGTCCGTAAAACCGCATTTGCGCAATGCTTCATTGATTATACCATATTTTCGAAGAATACAAAACCGAAAAACAGAATAAGCACCCGCACCATGGGAATACTCAAACAGCAGCGGTTTACAGCGAAGCAGCGGTATGTTAAACTGTTCCTGTACGAATTTTTGACTGACGTAAGAAAGCGAGCGTGAATCATATGGCAAACATCATCATTGCACCCGGTAAATATGTGCAGGGCAAAGGTGAACTGAAAAACCTCGGGAACTATGTTTCCTCACTGGGAAATAAACCTTTTATTCTGGTGAGCGCGTCCGGTATGAAACGGGTCAAAGAACCCATTGAAGCCGGTTTTTCTGACAGCGTGCTGACCTTTGAGACCTTTGGAGGCGAATGCAGCAAAAACGAAATCGACCGTCTCATCGCCAAAATGGGCGACTGCGATGTAATCATCGGCGTCGGCGGCGGAAAGATTCTGGACACGGCCAAAGCGGTGGGCTATTTCAGTGAAAAACCGGTCGTCATTGTGCCGACCATTGCCTCCACCGATGCGCCCTGCTCCGCGCTGAGTGTTCTTTATACTGACGACGGTGTGTTTGACCGTTACCTTTTCCTCCGTTCCAACCCGAACCTTGTACTGGTGGATACGGACGTCATTGCCGCGGCGCCGGTGCGTCTGCTGGTCAGCGGCATGGGAGACGCGCTTGCGACCTATTTTGAGGCCAGAGCGGTCAGCCGCAGCCGCGGCACGACCTGCGCCGGAGGGAACGTCACCCGCGCGGCTCTTTCTCTGGCGGAGCTCTGTTACAACACCCTGATTTCCGAAGGGTTAAAGGCGAAGCTCGCCGCAGAGCGCCACGTCTGCACCGAAGCGGTGGAAGCGGTTATTGAAGCCAACACCTACTTAAGCGGCATCGGTTTTGAGAGCGGTGGCCTTGCGGCGGCGCATGCCATCCACAATGGTCTGACCGTATTGGAAGACTGCCACAGCATGTACCACGGCGAGAAGGTCGCGTTCGGCACACTGGTACAGCTCATTCTGGAAGACGCTCCGGTTGAGGAGCTGGCAGAGGTCGCGGATTTCTGCATGACCGTAGGCCTGCCGGTCACGCTGGAGGAAATCGGCATCTGCAATCCCACCGAAGAACAGATTATGGCAGTTGCTAAAGCGGCTTGTGCGGAGGGTGAAAGCATCTACAACATGCCAATGGAAATCACCCCGGAAAAGGTATATGCGGCTATTCTTTCGGCGGATGCCATGGGGCATTTTTACAGAGGAGAATAATTTCCCCGCATAACACATCGGCGGCTTTGGGAGCATCTTTCCGAAAGGGGAAGGCCCCGAGGCCGCTTTTTATCTGCCATTTTCGCCATCTGCCGCGTCGTTTTCTTCCAAAACTCCGTCATCCCGCCGAAAAACGGCCAGCATGCTTGAAAAACGCGCCGAAATGCAGTATACTGACAAACGTATTCATACAGAGTAGGTGTCTGTGCGTGAAGTGCCGGGCGGACGGGGAGTTGCCGCCAGGACGAAAAGCGTTTGCTTGCGGTACAGGCCCCGCATCCCGCTGTACCACATTTTCCGAGGCATGTCCTCCCAAATTTGTACAGCAAATTTTGAAAGGAGGGCTTTGGTATGAATCTTCGTATCCTTCGGAAATTTTCCGAATCGCTTGCCGAATTTCAATCGCTGCGCAGTTTGACCATGATGGCCATGCTGTTGGCGCTGGACGTCGGCCTTTCTTTTTTCTCCGTACAGCCGCTTCCCTTTTTAAAAATCGGCTTCAGCTTTTTAAGCCTTGTCGCCACGGGTGCCATGTACGGACCAACCGCCGGGTTCATCATCGGCGCGCTGGGAGACCTCATCGGCTTTTTCATCAAACCGACAGGAGCGTTCAATCCAGCCTTTACACTGGTGGCAGCGCTCGCCGGCATGATCTGGGGGCTGTTCCTGTATAAAAATCAGGTGCGGCTCGTGCGGGTGATTCTTGCCAAGACTACTATTACGGTCGTCTGTAACCTGATTTTGACCACGCTGTTTCTCAGCTGGTTTTTCGGTCAGGCAATCAACGAGATCTTTCCTCTGCGGCTTGTGAAAAACTTGTGCGTTCTTCCAGTTGAGATTGCTATGGCTTATTTTGTTGGATTTACTCTATGTAAAGTACAGCAGCGTATCCGTCGCACCACATAAAGACGGGGTCTATTTTAAAAGCAACAGCATATCTGCGGCAGGCAGCGGTATTGTCCCGCCGCCTGCCGTTTTCAATTACCGAACTTTATCCAGAAAGGAAACACCCTACGGACCGTATTGTTGTTCTTTTCGCTTCCGTACACCACAAAAACACGGAAAAGGTCGTGCATCATCTTGCTCCTGCTGTCGGCGCGGATGTGATTGATATTGTTTCGAACAAGAATCCGGACATTTCCCTTTACGATACAGTCATTCTTGCGTCCGGCATCTATTTTAACAACATTCACACTGCATTGACCGACTATATCCAAAGAACATCATTTCGCGGAAAAAGGGTTGTTGTATGTTACACCTGCGGCATTCATTACCGAAATTACGCGAAAGCCGTAAAAAAACTACTGAGAGCCAAAGGCGCTGACTGGATTGGTGATGTGTCCTGCCGGGGATATGATACCTATGGAATCTTTCATCGAATCGGCGGAATTGCCAAAGGCCATCCTTCGAAACAGGACATGGAAAAGATGAAACACAAACTAACAAAATTGCTCCGCTCAACCAGTTTATCCCATGAATAAAAAATCCATCCGAAAAAAGTTCGGATGGATTTTTTGTTTCACACGGAAAACCGTATGATTCAAACACCAGCAACCCGCAGCCAATAAAAAAGCAGAGGCAAGCAGCCTCTGCTTCTTTGCTTTTTATTATTCTTCTGTTTTGGTTTCTTCCGAAGGAGCAGAACCCGCTTCCGGAGCCGGATTCTGAACCGGAGCAGTCGGCTGAACCGGAGTCTGAGGAGCTGCCGGAGCAGTTGGCTGAACCGGCTGCTGAACGTTTGTCGGAGCGCCCACATTCGCTGTGGTCGTGGTAAACTGAATTCCATCAATCTTAGTAATCAGGCTGTCAACATACTGTACCGGAGCTCCGGTAATCTTTTTTTCAGCCATGCAAGCAAGAAACGCACCGGTAACGCCGGAAACAATCCCCAGTATGAAAAGGAGAAAATCCTGAAATGTAAAATAGGTGATTGCGCCAAACAGTCCAATGATAGCAAACAAAATCTGAACACCGCCCAGTACGAGCGCTAACACAGAGAAGTTTACCTTCTTGCCTTTTCTCTCGTGGTAAAGGATAAACAGCGCAGCTGCTACAGCCGCAAGGTTCATCGGCAACACCAGGCCCATCATATAGAAATTAAAATAACCACAAACTAAGCTGAGAACAAACGGAATCACATTGGACGCAGCCGCCGCAGCAATAAAAAGAACAAGGTTTACCGCCTTGGTTTTTGGCAGACAGCCGGTCACATAAAGGAACAGCATTCCGAACAAAGCAATTGTTCCAAGCGTGGTAAGAACAAAAAACAGCAACAGAATCATGACAACAATCAACCGGACAAAAGTCATAAAGCTGTTAAAGTTATAAATGTAGTTAATAAAGCTGAACGCAGTGTTGATGCCGCTGAAAAACTGAGAAACAGCAATGAAAAAGTTGATGAGCGAAAGCAGAATGACCACGCCGCTGGCAATTGCCATAAGCGGATGTTTTTTTACCTGCTGTGTGGCAAGATGAATGATATTCTCCATAAAAATCCCCTTCTTTATTGTTTTATTTATATGTACCACAACAAACTAATTAAAAATCGGTAATGCGGTAAAACGCCTCTTTGGGCTGACCGTTTTCATCAAACAGAAGCGGCCAGTTTTTGCGTTTAGCCGGGAAATAATCAAGCCAGGTCATATCATCGGATACACCCCACAGGGTCACACAATCAACCAATTCATGATACTCCCGGAACACCCGGAACGCTTCCCCGTAGCGTTTCGCCTGAAGTTCCATGTCCTCTGCTGTTTTTTCTTTTGCAGAAAGATCATCCTGATCGTAAACAGAAAGATCCATTTCCGTAATATGAATTTTAAGCCCCAGTTTCGCAAACGCCTCCATGCCGCGGCAAAGTTCATCATAGGTCGGATAATCCTTCTGCCAGTGGCACTGCAATCCAACACCGTCAACCGGTGCGCCGCGCTCTTTGAGCCAGGTGAGAAGTTTCACCATCTTTTCGCATTTATCCGGCCGAAATTCCGAATAATCATTATAATACAAATCCGTATTCGGCATGATGCTGCGGGCAAGTTCAAATGCCTTAGGGATAAAATCCTCTCCGCAAATCTCAAGCCAAGGGGACTTACGAAGCAGATAATCTTCTTTATCTTCCACCGCTTCGTTTACCACGTCCCAGCAATACATCTGCGGGTACCGCCCTGCCATGGTTTTCATATACTGTTCCACACGGGCCATGAGCTGTTCGGCATTGGCTCCCTCAAACCACCAATCAGGCACCTGATTATGCCAAACGAAGGTGTGCCCACGAAGAGCAAGACCATTTTCTTTGGCAAATGCCGCAATCGTGTCTGCTTCCTCGAGACAATAAACACCCTCGCGCGGATTCGCCTCAGAAGGCTTGGTCGCATTTTCAGCTGTCAAGGAATTAAACTGTTCTTTGATCAGCCCGCCATGTGCCTGAATGCTTTTGGCGTTAACCGCCGCACCAATTTTAAAATAATTGGCGTATTTTTCCTTAAGCGATAAAATTTGGGACAAAATATCCCTTCTTTCATACAATTTTAATAAAATCAGTATAGCACATCAAAAGAAATCCAGCAAGTCACCAGATTCAAGAAAAAACTTTTTTGGCAATGCTTATCATTCTTTTTTCACTTATTTGTTCAAAATATAGATTACCGAATAGGATATGCCGTTGAACCGATCATCAGGCAATGTTCATCCTTCCAGAAAACCTGCATGCTTTGATATTCCCTCCATTCTCCGGTGTAAACCCGATTGGGCTTCTTCACAACGCGAAATATCCCCGCACTAAAGGCGCTGTTCTCATACACGTTGATCAGCGTATTACCGCCAAGCGCCCCTTGATCACTGTCCACAACTTCTGCGTAATACCCACCATCCGGAGAAGGAATCGTATCCACCACTGTGTTCGCGGAAATATTTCCAAACGTTCCCACAAGAAAAGAAATAAACGCCAAAGGGAAAATCAGAATGCCTGATAAAACGCCGCTGACCACTTTTAACACGATCAACCGAACAGAAGCGAAGAAAAGAAAAACGATCGCCGCAAAATAAATGAGATAACAAACAACAGCAAACGGGGAACCAGTTGCAGTAAGACAAAAAAGCCAGTTGACAACAGCAAGAGGCATGCAGACCGTTTCCAACACCTGAGAAAGGCGGGAGCGCACCGCTTTTCGGAGCAGAATCATCAAAACAGCATCTGCCACCGCAGTCAGAGCGAGAACAAATGCATACGGCGCAAAGTCGAAATACACTACCTGGTAATCAAATACAGAAAGCAAAATCGGACCAAAAGGCAGCAAAACCGAAAGAACAATGCGCGCAATCGTGAGCCCTGTGTCGGCTTTTTTCATTTGAGCACCTCCAAATGTTGTTGAAACAGCAAGGAAAAACGCCATTCCGTTTAGCTCAACCATTCCGACAAAAAGGTAAAGGAGAAAAAACAAGCCGGCAAATAGAGCACAGCGGTAAACAGGTCAATGAGCAAACCTTTTATCGACCAGTGTGCTTTTCTTAAATGCACATATAAAATAATTAAATCGATAAAAGCCAAAAGACAAACCAAGCTAAGAAGAATACTGGACAGAAAAGACAGAGGAAAATGGGGAAATTCAAGAAACGCCAATACCACAAACCAAAAAGAAAAGCACGTGAGGCCCAATCCGACGACCATGGATAAAACGGCCGCAATCGCCGAAGTAGGAATACTACAACTCTGGGTAACTGTTTTTTTGAAGATCAAACAAAACAAACCCGTAATCAAAAAAGCCGTCCCAAACAGAATCAGACAGAGCGGCCAGCCTTTTATCGACTGAATCAGCATGAACTGGTAAGTGGGAACGTCCGCACCTCCAATGATGCCAAGTCCGTCATCGACTGACGCGTAACTTTGCAAAGCGAAATAAAAAAGAGCAAACCCAATCAGCAAAAACAAAAGGCCGGATATAAGCATAGCCACAGAAAAAACTTTAAATCTCATTGCAATCACCGCCTATACTAATCAATATAACACGTTGATATTTAAATGGAAAGCGAAAAATTGAAATGTAGTAATTCTGCACCCGCGCGAAACACAGTTAACAGAGCAAAACCGCCAACGACAAACATCAAAAAAACGGCGCACGACTAACCCGCCCCGGATAAAGAAAAAATCACAATAAAAACAAAAAGTCCTGAACGTGTGTTCAGGACTTTAGGTGGCTCCCCAAGT
>USBI01000060.1 GCA_900552945.1 uncultured Oscillospiraceae bacterium | reverse complement strand
AAGAGACAGCAATGTCACCTACTGTTTACAGGACGGAGAAGTTAAAAATGAAAAGGTAAACGAGCTTCGAGTTTACAACGGAAGCCGCTATACGCTGGGAGAGCATGCCGGCCCTGGAGCTCTTTGTGCTGTGACCGGACTTGCGGGACTGCCGTCCGGCTGGGCACTGGGTGAAAGTGAGCTCAAGCCGCCGCAGAAAAACACCCTGCTTCCCCTTCTGTCCGCCGCTGTCTTACCAGAGCCGTCGGTAAATCCCAAAGACCTGCTGCTCTGTTTAAAAGAACTGGAAGACGAAGAACCGCTCTTACAGGTCAAATGGAACGAAGAAAGCAAAGAAATTTCCGTGCAGATTATGGGAACGGTTCAGCTAGAAATCCTCAAAGAATTAATGCTGGAACGGTTTGGCTACCGTATCGATTTCGGGCCATGTGAAATTCTGTACCGGGAAACAGTTTTAGAACCGGTCGTTGGATACGGTCACTTCGAGCCGCTGCGGCATTACGCAGAAGTGCATGTGCGATTGGACCCCATGCCGCGTGGGAGCGGAATCACCTTTGAAAGTGAATGCCCAACCGATGCCCTTTCGCAAAACTGGCAGAATCTGGTTCGCACCCATGTATTTGAAAAAGAACATCGCGGTGTTCTGACCGGAGCGCCGCTGACCGATGTTCGCATTGTTCTGCTTGCCGGACGCGCTCACCTAAAGCACACTGAGGGAGGCGACTTTCGCGAAGCGACCTACCGCGCGATCCGTCAGGGACTGATGCACGCGCAAAATGAACTGCTGGAACCATGGTACCGGTTTTCCATTCAAGCGGAAATCGCTTTGACCGGGCGGATCCTTTCGGATATACAAAAGCGCAACGGCAGTTACGAACCGCCTGAAAACACAGGAGAACTCGTGCGGATAAACGGCAGGGCGCCGGCTGTCTGTATGATGGATTACCCGAAAGAACTGACTGTCTTCACCCACGGAAAAGGGCGAATCTCCATGCAGTTCGACGGATACGAACCCTGCCATAACCGTGATGAAATCATAGAAAGCAAACATTATGAACCGGAACGGGACCTTGCCAATACACCGGATTCGGTTTTCTGCTCACATGGAGCGGGATTTCCTGTCAAATGGAACCAAATGGAACAATACATCCATATTAAATAAACCTTCTCAAGCAACCGAACATTCAATCTGCAATCAACACAATGGAGTGATGCTGTCATGCGAAAGGTATTTGAATATTTAAAACCTTATCTGCCGCGTATATCCGTAGGACTTCTCATTAAATTTACCGGGACGATCATGGACCTTGCCCTGCCGTGGATCCTTTCCTACATGATTGACGACATTGTCCCGCTCAAGGACGTTGGACTGATTTTCATCTGGGGAACGGCAATGATTGTTTGCGCTGTCATTGCGCTGGTGACAAATATTGCCGCCAACCGAATGGCTTCCTGGGTGGCACAGCACACGACCCAGACCCTGCGACACGATCTGTTTTCAAAAATTTCCTACCTTTCCTGCAAACAGATCGACGACTTTTCCATCCCATCGCTCGAATCGCGGCTCACCACCGACACTTACAACATCCACCAGATGATCGGCATGATGCAGCGGCTTGGGGTACGCGCACCCATTCTGCTTTTAGGCGGAATCCTCGTAACGCTGACGCTCGACCCGCTGCTTTCGCTGGTGCTCATCTGTACCCTGCCGCTCATAGCCGCTGTCATGGTCTATGTTTCCAAAAAAGGCATTCCCCTTTACATCCATCTCCAGCACGGAGTCGATGAAATGGTGCGCACGGTTCGTGAAAATATTTCGGGAATCCGTGTCATCAAGGCTCTTTCCAAGACCGATTATGAAAAAGAACGGTTTGCAAAGGTAAACAGCGAAGTGGTTCGGCGTGAGAAAAAGGCGGCGACCACCATGGCGCTGACCAACCCTGTCATGAACCTGTTTTTGAATGTGGGATTAACGGTCGTCATTCTGGTCGGTGCGTTTCTGGTCAACGCAAACATGAGCCAGCCCGGAAAGATCATCGCATTCATGACCTATTTTACCATCATATTAAACGCCATGCTTTCCATCAACCGGCTGTTCGTCATGTACTCGAAAGGGACTGCTTCCGCCGCGCGTATCAGCGAAGTTCTCAATACCCTGGAAGATTTAAAAACGCAAAAAGTCCCGGAAGATTTGAACGAAGAAGGGACCTATCACATCCTGTTTGATGACGTGAGCTTTTCTTACCAGAAGAAGGAAGCGGATATTTCCCACATCAGCTTCCGGCTGAAAAAAGGAGAAACACTTGGCATCATCGGCGCGACAGGAGCGGGAAAAAGCACCATTACCGCTTTGCTCATGCGGCTGTACGATGCCGATTCCGGGCGTATCATGATTGACGGAAAACCGGTGGAATCTATCCCGCCGGAAGAACTGCACACCAAATTCGGCGTTGTTTTTCAAAGCGACGCACTGTTTGCGGATACCATTGCTGAAAACATCGACTTTGGGCGAAAACTTTCCAAAGAACAGCTGCTGCGTGCGGCGGAATGCGCTCAGGCCATGGAGTTTATCCGTTCCCTGCCGGACGGATTTGAACACCGTCTGACCGCAAGAGGCACCAACCTGAGTGGCGGCCAGAAACAGCGGCTGCTCATTGCCCGCGCGCTGGCAGGCGACCCGGAAATTCTCATTCTCGACGATTCCTCCAGTGCGCTGGATTACCGCACCGACGCCAAAATGCGTCAGGCACTCAAACAGCATTATGCAAACACGACATCCATCATCATTGCACAGCGGGTGAGCTCCATCCTTCACGCCGACCACATTCTTGTAATTGAAGACGGAAAAGAACTGGGATATGGCACCCACGAGGAGCTGCTGCAACGCTGTGACATCTACCGGCAGATTGCGGAATCTCAGATGGGAGGTGGAGAAATTGCCTAGCCTGCGAAATGTTCCTGAAAAGCCAAAGGACCGGAAGAAGGTTCTCCTCCGGCTGTGGCGCTATCTTTCCGAACACAAGTGGATGGTCTTTTTCGCGCTGGTGCTCTCGATCTCCAGCAACCTGCTCGCACTGGTCGGGCCGATGATCTCAGGTATGGCGATCGACGCCATCGGTACAGAGCCCGGGCAGGTGGATTTCCCGTCCGTTTTCTGGTACTGCCTGCTGCTAATCCTGTTTTATGCGTTCTCTTCCCTTCTTTCTTATATTCTTTCCGTTCTGATGATCAAACTCAGCCAGAAGGTCGTTGGGAGAATGCGTGAAGATGTATTCAACCGGCTTACCGAACTGCCGGTACGTTATTTTGACAGCCATCAAACTGGTGATATTGTCAGCCGCATCTCTTACGACATCGACACGGTCAACGCTTCCCTTTCCAACGATCTGCTTCAGATTGCCACAAGCGTCATCACCGTCGGCGGTTCCTTCCTCATGATGCTGCTCATCTCCCCGCTTTTGGTACTGGTTTTCGTTGTAACCATTCCAACCTCGATCCTGTTTACCCGGTACATGGTACGCAAGGTGCGCCCGCTTTTCCGCAAGCGTTCGATCAAGCTGGGCGAACTCAACGGGTTTGTGGAAGAAAACATCAGCGGACAGCGGACGACCAAAGCCTATCATCAGGAAGAAACTATGATTGGGCGGTTCGATGTCAAAAACAAGGAAGCGGTTGACGCATATTACAACGCGGATTATTACGGAAGCATGACCGGCCCTTCGGTCAATTTTATTAATAACATTTCTCTTGCGCTCATCAGCATATTTGGCGCGCTTATGTTCCTGTGGGGGAAAATTTCACTGGGAAATCTTTCTTCCTTCGTGCTGTATTCCCGCAAGTTTTCCGGGCCGATCAACGAAATTGCGAACATCATCAGCGAATTGCAGTCGGCCTGTGCGGCGGCAGAACGGGTTTTCCGGCTGATTGATGAGCCGGCGGAACCGGAAGACCGTCCGGACGCCGCTGTGCTGTCCCACGTGACCGGCGACGTGAAGATGGAGCACATCCGTTTTGGTTACCTGCCTGATAAGACAATCATCCACGACCTAAACCTGCACGCAAAACCCGGAAGCCTAACCGCTATTGTCGGGCCGACCGGCGCCGGAAAAACAACACTCATCAACCTGCTCATGCGTTTTTATGATACCGACGGCGGAAGGATCACGGTAGACGGTCACGAAATCCGTGACGTCACACGAAAAAGCCTGCGCCTTGCTTACGCGATGGTTTTGCAGGATACCTGGCTGTTCAACGGAACGGTATTTGAAAACATCGCGTACGGAAAAAAAGGCGCCACAATGGAGGATGTCATAAACGCGGCAAAAGCGGCAAGGATTCACAATTACATCTCCCACCTGCCCAAAGGGTACGACACCGTGCTCAACGAAGACGGCATGAACATTTCTCAGGGGCAGAAGCAACTGCTTACCATTGCGCGCGCCATGCTGCTGGACGCAAACATGCTCATTCTGGATGAAGCGACCTCCAACGTAGACACACGCACCGAACTGCAGATTCAAGACGCCATGCGCGCCCTGATGAAAGACAAAACCTGCTTTGTCATCGCCCACCGGCTCTCTACCATACAAAACGCGGACAATATTCTGGTCGTGCAAAATGGCGAGATTGTGGAGCAGGGCAACCACCGCGAACTCATGAAAAAAGGCGGCGTTTACGCCGGGCTTTACCGCGCGCAGTTTGAATAAAGCTGCTCACAGGGGCTTGCAGATCAATGTTTTCTTTTTAAGAACACTTTTTCTGCTGCCCCTCTTGTTTTTTTACCGTGTTTGATTACAATGGAACTATCACATTCCATCATCCAATTTTCCAACGAAAGGAGCAACACACCATGCTGAACGTAAAAATCCTAAACGCGCACGGAACAACGGTCACGCGGGATGAACTGGTCACCCTGTTCGCGACCGACATGCAGTACGAACCCTACCACAGAAAACGCACCATCGACGCAGACGGGACCATCCACCTGGAAGTACCGGAAGGGCCTGTCATCCTTCACGCAAAGCTGGTCATTCCCGGCTATGGATTTATGTGGGTCGTTGCCGATAACTGCGGTATGGGATACAGCAAAGACGCGACCCTTGAATTTGTGCACGAAGCGGCTGTCAGCCGTATTTATGAGGTCGAACAGCTCTTAAAGGAAAAGGAATTCATCCCTTCGGTACAGTGCACCTCTTTATTAAACGACGCCAAAACCATGATTGGGCTTGCAAATCATGCGGTAAACGCGGCGGAATACAACATCGTAGCGCTGGCAAACAGCCTTTGGGCAGGGGAGCTCGCCGCTGTGGAACGCGCCAGAGTGCGGATTGCAAACCGCGCCCGCAGAGACAATTTCCTGTTTGGATGCGGCGGCTTCCAGTATCCTTACGAAAACAAACCCGGCTTAAAAGAGATGTTCGACTCCTTATTCAACTACGCGACCCTCCCCTTTTACCTGGAACGCACCGAATGGGAAAAAGGAAAGCCGACCTACGAGCTGCTCGACCATTTGCAGGACGAATTTGACAAAAGCGGGATTTTGACCAAAGCGCATCCCATGTGGTGGGCACACACCGCCGGCATGCCGCCGTGGACCCATGAACTCAAATGGGAGGACGGAAGCATCGCACGGGAGATTGACCGGGTTGTCAAACGCCATGTCACCCGTTATAAGGGCAGGATCAAATACTTTGACGCCATCAATGAAGCACACGACTGGTGTAACTCCTATAATCTAACACAGGATCAGGAAGCTGAGATGACAAAGCTCTGCTGCGACGCCATTCACGAAGCAAATCCAGATGCTAACGCCATCATCAACACCTGTTTCATGTTCGGCGAAAACGTGGCGGACGCGCGGGTTCAATGGGGACCGGTTTTTGAGCGCAACATGACGCCGTTTACCTACCTCAAAAAGGTGCACGAACTCGGCACAGAGTACGACGCCATCGGCATTCAGCTTTATCTTCCTTCGCGGGATATGCTGGCGATTGACAAACTGTATGACCGTTACTCGGTCTTTGGTAAGCCGATGCACCTGACTGAGCTTGGCGTTCCTTCCAAAAAGCAGGATGTGCCGCCGTTCACCACCGAAGGCGACCTGTACTGCCTGCGCTATATGTACTATGGACTGTGGCACGAGATGGAATGGAACGAACGGCTGCAAGCCGACTGGATGGAGTGGTTCTACACCCTGTCTTACGCCCGGCCTGAGGTGGAGGCGCTGACCTGGTGGAGCTTTGACGGCCCCGGCTATGTTCCGGCTGCAGGGCTCTACAACGAAAACGGTTCGCCGAAAGAAGCCTGCTTCCGCTTAAAAGCGCTGGAAGAGCAGTGGGGATTCCATTTTGGAAACAAATAACCGCTGTATGACCAGCTGTAGAATGCACGTTTATAACATGCTGTAAAGTTAGTGAGCTTGACTTATAACAAAAAAGCCTTTCGCAATGAAATGCGAAAGGCTTTTTTATTTTTACAATCGGAAATTTCAGAAGCTGCCGGCAAAGCGGTTTACCGAACGTCATCAATCGGCCGCACAACAGTGCGAATTGGGTATGTAAGCACCATCAGCTGTTTTATACTGATTTTGCCGGTGAGAAAAACAACATGTACCCCTGTTATTTTTCCGTGCAGAACTCCACCTTTTTCCCTTCCAGAATCATATTCGTTGTGCGGACTGCGCACATCTTACCGCACATGGAACAGGTGTGGCGGTCTGCCGGAGGTGTACTTTCAAAATAACGGCGAGCCTTCTCCCCATCAATTGCGTACTCAAACATAGCATCCCAGTCAACACGGTGGCGTGCTTCCGACATTTTGTTGTCGATCTCCCGCGCATGAGGAACACCCTTTGCAATATCCGCGGCATGAGCGGCAATTTTAGCGGCGACGATTCCCTCTTTGACGTCATCAAGGTCAGGCAGGCGAAGGTGCTCCGCCGGTGTAACATAGCAAAGGAAATCCGCACCGTTTGCTGCGGCGATCGCTCCGCCGATGGCTGACGTAATATGATCGTACCCCGGCGCGATATCGGTCACCAGCGGGCCGAGCACATAAAACGGCGCGCCGTGGCAAAGCCGTTTTTCCATGACCATGTTCGCGGCGATCTCGTTCATCGCCATATGCCCCGGGCCTTCAACCATAACCTGAACATCCTTCTCCCACGCGCGTTTGACAAGGTTTCCAAGTTCGATCAGTTCGCTGATCTGCCCGGCATCCGAGCTGTCAGCAATGCAGCCGGGGCGGAGCGCGTCGCCAAGGCTGATGGTGACGTCATAGGTGCGCAGAATCTCCAGAACATCATCGTAATACTCAAAAAACGGGTTCTCGTTGCCGGTCATTGCCATCCACGCAAAGAGAAGTGAACCACCGCGGGAGACAATGTTCATTAACCGCCCTTCCCTGCGGAAAGCTTCGACTGCCCGCCGGTTGATGCCCGCATGGATGGTCATGAAATCGACCCCTTCTTTTGCGTGCGCTTCCACAACCTTCAAAAAGTCCTGCGCGCTGATTTCCAGCAGGTCTTTTTCCAGATAGCCGATTGCGTCGTACATGGGTACTGTTCCAATCATGGCCGGGGACATCTCAATCAGCTGGCGGCGGAAGGTATTGGTTTTCCCGTAATTGCTCAGGTCCATGATGGCTTCCGCGCCAAAGCGAAGCGCCAGTTTGACCTTTTCCATCTCAGCGGTGTAATCCTTACAGTCACCGGAGACACCGAGATTAACATTGATTTTTGTGCGCAGCCCTTCGCCGACCCCTTCGGCCGAAAGCGAAGTATGGTTTTTATTGGCCGGGATGGCCACACGCCCGGAAGCCACGAATTCACGGAGCTTCTGCACATCCATCTGCTCCTTTTGGGCGACCTGCTCCATCTGTGGTGTAACGATTCCGCGTTTTGCGGCATCCATTTGGGTTGAATACTGTTGCATAAACATCTTCCTTTCCGGCTCACGCCTGCTGTGTCTGCGGAAAAGAAAAAACAGCGCCGGAGAAGCGCTGTTTTATTCAAACGGATTGCTTCCCTACGACAGTATGAACTGACAGGTTCAAAGGGTCAGGTTTTACCTTCTCAACTGCGACGCAGCCCCCCCGCAAACGACGATTCAATTTTAATTTTCACACAGGAAAGACAAAACAAAAGACACCTTCACAGGGAAGATGCCTCTGGTCAAAGCCGTATTACAAGCTCCCTACGACAGTGTAAACTGACAGGTTCAAAGGGTCAGGTTTTACCTTCTCAACTGCATCGCAGTCCCCCTGCATTGACACAAATTATAACATATGTAGCGGTCACTGTCAAACGCCAAAATATTTCCACAACAGACCACTTACAAAGCAGTTTACGCCAGCACATCGTTTGCTTCGGCACTGCCGGCAAACGGACCCGCAAGCGGCATGATACCGCGCTTACAGCCGAAGTAATCCCGGTCAAACAAAATCGGTGTGCCATCCGGCGATTCAAACTTCTGCTCCGGTTCAAACGCTTCGCCCAGCAAATCGGTGTGGATGACCTGGGTTTCAAACTGCGGCAGATAATCATACAGGTTGGTATGCAAGACCCAGCTTCCGTCTTTTTCTTCCAATTCCAGCGTTACGCGATCAGCAACGACCTTATAATTTTCTTCCTTATCACAGGGTTCGGCGCCGTTAAAATAAACATTTCCGCCGGTATAGACCGGAAGATGGTCGTAAAACAGGTCTCTTTGTGCGTTGTCCACACAGCTTTCTGCGGTAAATCGGCTGAAATACTCTTTTGCGGTCGGATAACCATCATACGGCTTTGTACCGCAGACAAACTGGTAAAAGCCCAGACCGTTATTATGGTTTTCTTTGGTATACGCTACGAAATCCTCACGAATCTCTTTCTGGAAAGTGATTTGTCAAGGGTGTTTTCTCCACGATATATCACCCTATATCAAAAAGCCAAAT
>USBI01000059.1 GCA_900552945.1 uncultured Oscillospiraceae bacterium | reverse complement strand
TTCGTCGGCAGCGTCAGATGTGTATAAGAGACAGATGTACGACCCCGCTCTGGGCGGCGGCGCCATGTACGACCTCGGCGTTTACCTCATTGAGGTGCTCAGCTTCTTTACCGAAAACGAGCTGACCGAAATCGACCCGACCGTCATCCGGGCATCCACCGGGGTGGACGAGACGGTCAACCTCAATCTCCGGTACGGGGATTACCTCATCAACGGGCAGTGCTCCATTGCCACCAAGCTCCCGGAAAACGGTTATCTGTACGGGGAGGATGGATACATCTTCATCGATCACCTCCACTGGGGCAACACCGTGCGGCTGTATGACAAGGACCGCAAGCTGGCGGAAGAATACTGCCAGCCGGAACGCAACGGGTTCACCTATCAGGTGGAAGAGGCCGTACGCTGTATTGAACAGGGACTGCTGGAAAGCAAAGTCGCTTCTCACAAGATGACCCTCGACTGCTGCACCATCTTCGACCGGTGCCTCGGCACAGCTGAATAATTTGTTTTTACGGAATGCTTTCCCGGGCGGTGTTTTAAAAAAACGCTGTCCGGATTTTTTTGCCGGCCGCGCGGGAAGGCGGGGCAAAGCGCTTGTTTAAACCCCTGTGTGCGGCTGTTTCAGCAGCGTTCATCCGCCCTGAAAAAAATTTTTCTTTTCCCTCTTGACAATTATTATATTTTGTTGTATTCTTTGGTTAGTCAAAACTAACCAAAGAGATTCACGCCGGGAGACCGGTTGATTTTTCACCTCTTTAGTTAGCTTAAACTAACCACAATCCCCCAAAAGAAAGGAGCGCCGATATGTTAGAACGGTATCTCATTGAACACTGTTCACCCACGCTGGCGGGCTTAAAAACCGCGAACCTCATCCATGTGCCTGCAGAGTCGGGCAGCGCGCTCCGGCAGGAACTCTGCCAGTGGAACCGGCTGCTTGGCGCAAAAGGGGTGACGCTCATCCCGCTCGCGGTAAAAAACGGAAAAGCGCTGGTTTATGTCTGCCGGTTTTCCCATTTGCAGCGAGAACTAGAAGAAACCGCGACCGCCGCTTTTCTAAGCGGATACGGTTACGCCGGGCAGAGCGCCGGAAAAGCGGTCTCCACCCTGCGCAGGCGGGTCTGCGAGCAGGATGGGTTCCCGCATGAAATCGGCGTGTTTTTGGGTTATCCGCTGGAAGATGTACTCGGCTTTATCAACAGCGGGGGAAAGGGCTGCAAATGCTGCGGATGCTGGAAGGTCTACTGCAACGAGTGCGAGGCCCGCAAGCGGTTCGAGCAGTTTAAAAAGTGCCGGGAGATTTATTCCCGGCTGTGGAACAGCGGGCGGACGGTGTATCAGCTCACCGTAGCCGCCTGACGCCATCTTGATAAACAGAAAGAAGGTTTTTTCATGAGCAAGGTCGCAGTAGTTTACTGGAGCGGTACCGGCAACACCGAAACAATGGCCGGTTTTGTGGAAAGCGGCGCGAAGGCCGCCGGCGCGGAGGTCACCGTCTACACCGCCTCTGAATTCACCCCCGAACTGCTTACACAGTTTGACGCGGTCGCGTTCGGCTGCCCCTCCATGGGCGCGGAACAACTGGAAGAAAGCGAATTCGAACCCATGTTCGCAAGCTGTGAAACCGGGCTTTCCGGCAAAAGAATCGCCCTTTTCGGCTCTTATGGCTGGGGCGACGGCGAGTGGATGCGCGCCTGGGAAGAGACCTGCCAAAACGACGGCGCCGTTTTGGTGTGCGACAGCGTCATCTGCTGTGAAGCGCCGGACGACGCGGCCGAAGCCGCCTGCAAAGCCTTGGGCGAGGCGCTTGCCTGATTTTCTGCCGATAAGAGGCGGTTTCTCTCCTCCCGCCTTTTATTCCTTTCATAAATGTTTCTTTTGTGAAACATTCTCCATCTTCTCTTATGCAACGGAAAACCGGCTGAGTTCAGCCGGTTTTTCCGTTTGTATGGAGCCATTTTAGAAAAAGACACACACCGTTGCGCCGCTGGGCGGAACAGCCGCTTGCTTTAAAGGTCAGCAGGAAAAAGCCATGAGAGCCCTATGAACAGGGCGGAAGAACCCCTGGCGGACAGATAAAAAGCCGCTCCCGCGGGACACCGCAGGCTTCGGCAGTATCCCGGCGGGACACACGCCGCGGCCAGCAAAGGAAAAGCACCGCCCTCTTCCGGTGAAACGCCGGGTGTTCAAACGGTGCACCCGATGCGTCCGCCAGACAGGGCAGGTTTCTAGGTCCGCACAGCCGTGCCGTTCATTCCACCAATACAGCCAAACAGCTTCGTTTAGGCGCCGGCTGTTCCGCGCGCAAAAAAGCGCCCTTTTAAAAGGGCGCTTTTTACACATATTATGATAGGGAAGGTTTGCCTTAACCCCAGACCTTCACCCGGTTGTGACCGGCGGTAAGACCTTCCAGCGGGCCGGCGCAGGGGTGCTCCGAACGCTTTCTGCCCAGCAGGTCGGTATCCAGTGTGATAAAGCTGCCGTCCGGCGCGTCATAGATGGCGTCGACAATGCGCACCGTACCGAGAGTTTCGGTGGAATGGACGCGGGAGAGGAGCGAGAGCATCTCTTCTGGGATATCCAGCTCCAGATAGACCCCGTCCGCCTCGTGTGACACCTTCACATGCGGGGAAAACTCCGGCATACAGCAATTTTCCTGCTCCCGGTCAAACGCTTCCGCGCCGTTAAAGTAGGCGTTGCAGCCCGCATAAACCGGCTGTTCGGTGCGCTGGAACAGCTCCAGATCGCCAATGCCTTGATCCACGATTTTCTGATGATACTCCTCATAAGAAGCGGTACTGCCGTTGTAGACCGCCGTGCCGCAGCCATTGATTCCGCGGCCCGCTGGAGCGGTCGTTTCATAACCATCATAGGCAGTAAAAATATTGTTGTAATACCGGTGGTCCTGCCCGTAAACCACCGCTGTGCCCGCCACCTGTGTGGTGTGGGGGAAGTGGTACGGGGTGGAACGGTCAAGCACCTTTTCCGCGTGGGTCTTGCCGCAGAAAAGATTGTTCACATAAGCGGTACCCTGCGCGTAATCATCCAGCGAATGGGAGGAAGCGAACAGGTTGTTGTCCACCAGGCAGGGGCCGTGGGTGACCTCGATCATCAGATCGCGATCATTGTGGTAGTACAGGTTGCAGCTGACCCTGGTGCCCTGCGCCTGCCAGTCCAGCCAGGTGCCCAGCGCGCAGCTGTGGATGCTGTTGTTGTGGATCTGCACATCAATGGCGGCGTGCAGCTTGATGCCCGCGATCTCATACCCGAAAAACTCGTGTTTGACGTTGATGTTGTAGATCTCGTTGCCGTAAATCTCGCTGAACACACAACCCATATGGCCGACTACGCCGTTTTGCCCGCAGTCATAGATCACGTTGTTGCGCACAATGTGCGAGCCGATCTTCTCCTTGCTCCAGCCGATCTGCAGTGCGCGGAAGACCGCTTCCATCTGGTACTGGTAGCCCGGTTTCTGCCGGCGGCGGATGGAGAGATTGTGCCCGGTCGACGCTTCCTTGCCAAGGCTGATGCCGGAGCATTTCGCGTCGTGAATGATGTTGTTCTCAATAATCCAGCCGCGGCTCCAGTTGGCGCCCAGAAGGCCCGGCTGGTCGGCGGTCGGCGGAGTCCAGGGGCAGGCGGCCTGCGCCATTTCAAACCCGCGGACGGTAATGTAGTTCATGCCGACCTTATCCGGGTAAAAACAGCATTTGCGCACGTTGATCTCCACAAGCTCCCGGTTGGGGTCGGCGCCCTGAAAGTTTGCGTAAAGGGTGGTGTTTTGCGCGTCCACCTCACAGCACCACTGGTATATCGTCTGTTCCGGTTCGAGGATCTTTTCCACACGGGTGCTCCACGGCGGGGTAAAATCCACCCGTTTCTGCGGATGCTTCACCTCGTCCAGGGTACGTGCTTCATAAAAGGATTTTCCGTTCAAATAAATCTCGCCCGGGTGGACGAACTTGTCAGCCGGCCACGCGTACCAGTCGCCGTCCAGCCGTTCGGCGTAGGGGTTGTAATCCCCGAAAAAGGCGTTGGGGATGACTGCTTTCCAGACGGTGCCCTCTACCGGCTCCCAGTTCTGGATCCGCTCGGAACCCTTAATGACCACCTTTTCCCCCTCAGCGGCCTGATAGGTAATGCGGCTGATGTTGCTGTACCCGCTGTGCTGGGGTTTGACCCACTCGCGGTATTCTCCTTCATGGACGATGACCGTATCGCCCGTTTCGGCGACCTTCGCCGCCTGCGATATGGTCAGAAACGGTTCTTCTCTGGTGCCGGCGGCAAGGTCGCTGCCGGTTTTTGCTACATGTATTTCGCGGTTCACTGGTTGCTTCCTCCTTTTATATCAACGACGTTTTTTACCACGCAATCTCTGCCCCGCACCCATTTTGGACAGGGCGGATGGGAACTGCCTGTTCTCATTATAACGCTGAGGTTTCCGGCCTACAAGAGAGCAAAAACAGAGAAATTCACCCCGGAAACTTGTGAAAACTGCCCGGGCACAGATTCCGCTTTTCTTTGCAGGATACCGACTGTTTCCTCTTTGCAGAACAGCCTGAAAGGAGTATGATAAAGATAAGGATATTTTTACAAAAAAGGAGGGGGCGCGCATGGCTTTGCCGCTTTCCGATTATCTTCCGTTCTGGAGCCGGCTGACGCCTGACGAGCAGCAGTCGATTGCCCAGAACACCACCCTACACGAAATCAAAAAAGGCACCATTCTGCACAACGGGAACGAGGACTGCGTTGGCCTTCTCGTAGTGACCAAAGGCCAGCTGCGTGCCTTCACCCGCTCAGCCGAGGGAAAGGAAATGACCCTTTACCGGCTGTTTGAACGGGATATCTGCCTGTTTTCAGCTTCCTGCATTTTAAACAGCATCGTGTTTGACCTTTCGGTCAGCGCCGAGCAGGATTCCACCCTCTACCGCATCCCCTCCGACCTGTACCGCGCCATGATGCAGCAGTCCCCTGCGGTGGCCAACTTCACCAACGAACTGATGGCCCAGCGCTTTTCGGATGTGATGTGGCTGTTCGACCAGGTGATGAACAAGCGGATGGATTCCCGTCTGGCGGCGCTTCTCGCGGAAGAGAGCGAGCTCGCCGGCAGGGAGGAACTCAAAATCACCCATGACGAGCTGGCGCGGCACCTTGGCACCGCCCGGGAGGTTGTGACCCGAATGCTCAAGTACCTGCAGGCAGAAGGAGCGGTGACCCTTTCCCGTGGAGGCGTTCGCATCGCGGACCGGGAAAAGCTGCTGCGGCTGGCACAGGAGAGCCTGCGCTGAGCGCCGGAATACCGCAGGCGGCAGGCGGAAAGCGCGAGAAAAGGCATGCAATGAACAGTGAAAACCGCACGCAAAACGACACTTTCCGTTCATTTGAAACCGGGCAGAACCCACATAAACAGCGGCCATGTCCTTCTTTGGGCACGTTTATTTATTAGTCCCAGAGAAATGTGATATTATCACAGTCTTTTTTTCGCGAACTGTATAAAATAAAATCACAGGGAAAACCTGATGAATGAAAATATAACGTAAACGAAAGGCGGTATTGAATATGTCTGTTCTTGAACTGAATAAAAACAATTTTGTAAAAGAGGTCATCGAATCCGAAAAACCGGTGCTCATCGATTTCTGGGCGGCATGGTGCGGCCCCTGCCGGATGCTTTCCCCGGTCGTTGACCAAATCGCGGAAGAACGTGCAGAGGAACTCAAGGTGGTAAAAATCAACATTGACGACGAACCGGAACTCGCGCAGCAGTTCGGTGTCATGAGCATCCCGACTCTGGTCTACATGAAAAACGGAAAGGTCGAGGCGACTTCGGTCGGCGTCCGTCCGAAGCACGAGCTGGAGGCCATGCTGAAATGAACCTGTTTGCAAAACTCGCCGGGCCGGATATCAACCGCCTGGCAAAGGAAGCCGAAGCCGACCCTTCCATCGCCCTCATCGATGTGAGGACCGACGAGGAATATGAAGCCGGTCACATTCCGGGCAGCATCCATCTGGAACTGGCGAAAGCCGAACAGCTTCCCGGAATCCTGCCCGACAAAAGCCGGCCCCTTTATGTCTACTGCCACAGCGGTATGCGCAGCGCGCAGGCCTGCCGAATCTTTCAGGCAATCGGGTATGAAACGGTCAAAAACATCGGCGGAATCGCCGCATGGAATGGTGCGCTTTCCAGAGAATAAGCGCCGTTTTACTGAAAATCCATTCATAAAAGTAAAAGGAGAGACTCCCATGAAAGTCGTTATCATCGGCGGCGTTGCGGGCGGCGCCACCGCCGCGGCAAGACTGCGCCGGCTCAATGAAACCGCGGAAATCATCATTCTGGAGCGGGGCGGATACATATCCTACGCAAACTGCGGCCTGCCGTACTACATCGGCGGCGAAATCACCGAAAAAAGCGCTCTCACCCTGCAAACACCGGAAAGTTTCCGCGCCCGTTTCAACATTGACGTACGGGTAAAAAACGAAGCGGTCAAAATCCTGCCGGATGAGAAAAAGGTTGTGATTCGCCGGCTGGACGACGGAACCGTTTATGAAGAAAGCTATGACAAACTCATCCTCTCGCCGGGCGCGAAACCGGTCATCCCGCCGCTTCCCGGTGTGGACAACGAGAGGATCTTCACCCTGCGCACGGTGGAAGATACCTTCCGCCTGCACGATTTCATAGAGAACGAACAGCCAAAAAGCGCGGTCGTCATCGGCGGCGGCTTCATCGGGCTGGAGATGGCGGAGAATCTCTCCCGTCTGGGCCTTTCGGTCACCATTGCCGAGCGTCTGCCGCAGGTGATGACCCCGCTTGACCGTGATATGGCCAGCATGGTGCACGGCTACCTGAAAAACAAAGGCATCGCCCTTCGGCTGGGCGCTTCGGTCACCGGGTTTGAAAAAACGGAACACGGAGTTTCGGTCCGGTTTGAAAACGGCGAGCCGATTGAAGCCGGCCTTGTTCTGATGGCTGCCGGCGTCGCACCGGAGACCACCCTCGCCAAAGAGGCGGGGCTGACCCTCGGTATGCGCGGGTCCATCGCGGTCAACGAGCAGATGCAGACCTCCGCGCCGGATATCTACGCGGTGGGCGACGCCGTTGAGGTACGCAACTTCGTCACCGGAGAGCCGGCACTCATCCCGCTGGCGGGTCCGGCAAACAAACAGGGACGAATCGTGGCGGACCATATCTGCGGAAAAGAAAGCCGCTTTACCGGTTCGCAGGGAAGCTCCATCCTCAAGCTGTTTGACATGACGGTGGCGACCACCGGGCTCAACGAGACGGCGGCGAAGAATGCGGGCATCCCGTACGATAAGGTCGTCACCTTCTCGCCGAACCACGCCACCTACTATCCGGGCGCGAGCAACATGACCGTGAAAACCCTGTTCAATCCCAACGACGGAAAGATCCTCGGCGCGCAGATCGTCGGGTTTGAAGGGGTGGATAAACGCATCGACGTACTGGCGACCGCCATCCGTGCGGGCATGAACGCCGCCGACCTGGAAGAGCTGGAGCTCGCTTACGCGCCGCCGTTCTCCTCGGCGAAAGACCCGGTCAACATGGCGGGTTACGTCATCGGCAACATCATGGACGGCACCGTAAAACAGTACCACTGGCACGATTTGAAAGACCTGCCGGATGACGGCAGCGTCATTAAGCTGGATGTACGCACCGACGCGGAGTACAACGCCGGGCATATGGAAAACACCATCCACATCCCCGTGGATGTACTGCGGGAGCACCTCTCCGAGCTCGACCCCTCCAAACCGGTCTATGTCAACTGCCAGAGCGGCTTGAGAAGCTACATCGCCTGCCGCATCCTCTCCCAGAACGGGTTCGACTGCTACAACTTCTCCGGCGGCTACCGATTCTACGCACTGGTAAAAGAGGAAGGCTTGTTCGACGAAGCGCCGGCACACCCCTGCGGTATCAAATTATAAATAAATGTTTGTAAAAGCCTGAACCACAAGGTTCAGGCTTTTTGTTTTTCTGCCGTGAATTTTTCGCAAGTTTTGGAAAAACTATAATACGTGTGATTTGTCTTTTACAGAAAACCATTCAAGGTAATTGTGTTATTTTTGAAATTCAGCAATCTACTCCTATTTTCGCCGTTTACCGTTTTTACGGAACACCTTCTTCTTCCGAAATTTCGAAATAGTCGTAACATATTCCATATAAATAGTAATTTAGACAATAAACCACATCAACTTACAGCCGATTTTGTTCGACACAATGGTTGGCTTCTTCTCCCTTGAACTATAAAATATAGGACGAAGGATTACACAATATTACCATTTTGACTAAGTTTTTACAGTTCCGGAAGATTGGCAAAGGTAAAAAAACAGCCAATGGAAAGGAGTTTTTATGCTTTCTCAGCACAACAAACGGCCCGGCCGTTCTAACATGAAAGATATTAGCAGCAACAGTAGAAAAGCTGTGCGTCAGAAACAAAATTCCATGTCTGCTCAAAGCAAACGAAAAAACATGGAAGATATCAGCAGTTCTTCAAAGAAAAAACGTAAAAAATGGTCCGGCAAAAAGAAAGCGCTGGTCATCATTATCTCCATCCTCTGCGTCATCGCCCTGCTGATCGGCGGAGCGTTTCTCTACGTCAAACTGATGTTGGGGCAGGTGGACCGTGAAGACCTGAACCTGGATGATTTGGGTATTTCCCAGGAAGTATTGGACAAATACAACAACACTGATGTGACCAATATTGCTCTCTTCGGGGTGGATACACGTGATATGGATTCCGACTCCGGCCGTTCTGACGCCCTCATGATCCTTTCCATCGACCGGGTGCACAGCAAAATCAAACTGATTTCCATCGCGCGTGACACCTATGTTGCGGTAGAAGGGCACGGAAACACCAAGATCACCCACGCTTACGCCTATGGCGGAGCACAGCTAGCCGTCAAGACGCTGAACCAGAATTTTGACATGAACATTGAAGACTTCGTCACCGTCAACTTCGCGCAGCTTGCCAACATCATCGACTATGTCGGCGGCGTTACTGTGAACGCTGTCTCTTATACACATCTCCGAGCCCACGAGACCGG
>USBI01000058.1 GCA_900552945.1 uncultured Oscillospiraceae bacterium | reverse complement strand
GCGTTTTTTTAGTTCCAGAAAGTGCATATTCCGACGGCTGACCGCTCAGAAGCCGAGCCCCGAACGACTCCGCCTGCCGTTTTAAGGTTTCCACAAAATCAAAACCGGAAATATGTTCAATGCCGGGGTAATTTTCCACATCCGGCGAGGTGACAATCTGCCCGCCCGGAAGATTGTTTTCCACCACCAGCACGCTCAGCCCGGAACGCGCAGCGTAAAGCGCCGCAGAAAAGCCTGCTGTTCCGCCTCCGATAATAACGACTTGATAATGTTCCACAAGCCTCACCTGTCTTTCCTTGCAAAATGTTTCTTTCATTTTACTATGCCACCCATTTTTGTCAATATGCGAAGATAAAAAGTCAGCCGTATATTTTGTCCATCCGCCGAATAAGCATAGAGCAGAACGAGTAAAAGAAAGGAAGATCGCCTTGAAGTGGTTGGACGTTCTTCACAAAGATCTCAGCGAAGTTTCCAGTCAGGTTTTAGAAGAAAAGCACAGCGTAAATGATCCGCTGAAGCCCCCCGGGCTCACAACGCGGGAAGCGCAGCATCTGCTTTCCAAATACGGAAGAAACGCGCTTCTGTCCGAAAAAAAAGTGAGCGCGCTGCGCATTCTTCTCAGTCAGTTTAAAGACGTCCTGGTCATCATCCTGCTCATCAGCACCGTGATCTCCGCCTGTATGGGCGAACTGGTTGAAGCGGCGGCCATTGCGGTCATCGTGGTCCTCAACGGGATCATGGGATTTGTTCAGGAATTTCACACCGAAAAAACACTTGAAGCCCTGAAAAAAATGGCCGCTCCCCTTGCCCGTGTTTATCGTGACGGCACTTTGCGTCATATTCCTTCGGAAGAAATTGTACCGGGCGATGTTATTGAACTGGAGGCCGGCGACAAGGTTCCGGCAGACGTCATCCTGTTAAAAGGAATTTCCTGTGCGGCGGATGAATCCATCCTGACCGGAGAATCGGTTCCGGTTTCAAAATCCAGCGCAGCCGCCGGACTTGCAGATGCAGACCAGCCGGACGACTGCCGTCTGTTTATGGGAACGATCATCACCCAGGGACGTGCCAGCGGGCGGGTATCCGCTACCGGCATGCAGACAAAAATGGGCGGCATTGCCGGTATGCTGGGCAGTATTGAAGAAGAACAAACCCCGCTGCAGAGACGGTTGGACGAACTCGGAAAATACATTGCTGTGGGATGTCTTATCATCTGTACCATCGTAGCGGGTGCTGGAATCCTTCACGGTGAAAACGCCATTGACATGTTGATTACCGGCGTATCACTGGCTGTTGCCGCCGTCCCGGAAGGACTGCCTGCCATCGTCACCATTGCATTAGCACTCGCCGTCAACCGCATGGTGCGCCGTAAAGCACTCATCCGCAAGCTGCACGCGGTCGAAACGCTGGGCTGTGCCAGCGTGATCTGTTCCGACAAAACCGGCACACTGACCCAGAACCGGATGACTGTGAAAAAAATATATCTGCCCGGTCACTGTTATGAGCTGAGCGGCGACGGGTATCTCCCAGAAGGCGAGATCACCGAAAACGGCCACACATTCTCTCCCGGACACCAGCTAAAAACCCTGCTGGAATGCGCCGTTCTCTGCAACAACGCTAAAATTCCGGCACTGGACGGCAAGCGTGGAGAAAATGAAGGCGATCCCACCGAGCTTGCCCTTCTGACCGCCGCCGCGAAAGGCGGGTTCACTCCCCGCTCGGTATTCTCCCATTACAGCAAAACAAATGAAAACCCGTTTGACAGCGAAAAGAAGTATATGTCGGTCACCGTAAAAGCTCTGGACGGCAGTCATTACCTCTTCTTAAAAGGCGCTGTAGACATCCTGCTGGGGCGCTGCGCGCGGGTGCTGACCGAGCACGGAAGCGAATTGTTAAACCGGGAACGCAAAAACGAACTACTCCGGCAAAACGAAGAGATGGCTGGAAACGCTTTGCGGGTAATCGGATTTGCGTTCAAGCCGCTTTCCTCACAGGACGATGGAAAAGACGAGGAAAACCTCACCTTTCTCGGTCTTGCCGGTATGATCGACCCGCCGCGCAAAGAGGCAAAGCAAGCCATCCGCACCTGTATGAAGGCGGGCATCAAAACCATTATGATCACCGGGGACCATAAAACCACAGCCACGGCCATCGCGGCACAGATTGGCATTTTTCACAAGGGCGATCGTATTATAACCGGCGCGGAGCTGGAAGCAATGGGTGACCACGAACTTGATCTTGCCGTACAGCAAACCACTGTATTCGCACGGGTGAGCCCGCATCACAAACTCAGGATCGTCCGCTCGCTCAAACGGCACGGGCATGTGGTAGCCATGACCGGAGACGGTGTAAACGACGCACCCGCCATCAAGGAAGCTGACATTGGCGTGGCGATGGGCATCGGCGGAAGCGATGTCACCAAAGAAGCGGGTGACCTCATCCTGCTCGACGACAACTTTGCCACCCTGGTCTCAGCTGTGGAAGAAGGGCGGGTCATTTACAGCAACATCCGCAAATTCATCCGCTACCTGCTTTCCTGCAACATCGGCGAAGTGCTCACCATGTTCCTCGGCATTTTAATGGGGCTCCCGGTCGTGCTTATGCCTATCCAGATTCTCCTGGTCAACCTTGCCACCGACGGCCCGCCGGCAATCGCTCTGGGGTTGGAACCTGCGGAAAAAGACGTGATGGAAAAACGGCCCAGGCGGCGAAACGAAAGCGTTTTTTCAGGCGGGCTGCTCACCACCATCCTCTTCCGTGGCTGCCTCATCGGGCTTACAACACTTGCTGTATTCGTCACCTTTTTTGACCGTTACCGAAACGTCGAAATCGCGCGCACTGCCGCGTTTCTCACCCTTGTTTTGACCCAGCTCATCCATGTATTTGAATGCAAAAGCGAAACAAAAACCATCTTTTCCGTTCCTTACTTCAACAATTTGAAACTGATTGGCGCGGTTTTGCTTTCCGCCGCAGTCGTATTTGCGGCAATCTATCTGCCGGCGTGCCAGCCCATCTTTTCCACAGTTCCCCTTTCCGGTACAGACCTTTTGACCGTATTCGGTTATTGTCTCGCGGTACCGATCATCTCAGCCATATTCAAAAAACTGGGGCAATGTTTCCACCGCTCAAAAAAAGAAAATCAATAGCAAAAAGCAAGGCCGTGTGAACGGCCTTGCTTTTTTATCTTTTCCAAAGTCAAAAAATATATTTCTGTACAAATAAAAGGCTTCTTGCTATTCCGGGCCAAGCGTCATATAATAAAATTATGAATATGAATATGGGGGGAGCCTGAAATGAAAATTGGAATTCTGACAAGCGGCGGAGACTGCCCAGGATTGAACGCAACCATTCGCGGCGCCGCAAAGGCAATTTACGAACAGATCGACAATGCGCAAATCATCGGGATCGTTGACGGTTATCACGGCCTGATCCACGGTGAATCCCACAAAATGAAACCGGAAGATTTTTCCGGCATTTTAACCCGCGGCGGAACCATTTTGGGCACTTCCCGTCAGCCGTACAAAAAGATGCGCGTCATTGAAGACAACATCGATAAAGTTGAAAACATGAAAGCAAACTATAAAAAAATGGGGCTTGACTGCCTGCTGATTTTAGGCGGAAACGGTACCCATAAAACCGCTAAACTGCTTTCTGACGAGGGATTGAATGTCATCGGCCTTCCCAAAACAATTGACAACGACATTTGGGGTACCGACGTTACCTTCGGTTTCCATACTGCGGTGGATATTGCGACCGACGTAATTGACCGAATCCACACCACCGCGTGCAGCCACAAGCGTGTCATGGTCATTGAGATCATGGGCAACAAAGCCGGCTGGCTGAGCCTCTATTCCGGCATTGCAGGCGGTGCAGATATCATTGTATTACCGGAAATCCCGTTTGACATCGACAAAATCGCAGATTCGGTACAGCACCGCGCCGATCAGGGTAAAAACTTTTCCATTGTCGTAGTTGCAGAAGGCGCAATGGACAAAGAAGAAGCCAAACTGAAAAAGAAAGAGCGCGCGAAACAGCGTATGGAACGCGGCGAAGTGACGGCAACCAACCGCATCGCCGCCGGTATCGGTGAAAAAATCGGATTTGAGACTAGAGTCGTTGTTCCGGGCCATATCGTCCGCGGCGGCAGTCCGTCTTCCTATGACCGTGTACTGGCAACCCAGTTCGGTGTATATGCAGCTGGTTTGATCGAACAGGGCTGTTTTGGCGTTTCCGTTGCTATGAAAAACAACATCGTCACCCACAATCCGCTTGAAGAAGTAGCAGGTATTACAAAATTTGTGCCGGCAGATCATCAGATGGTTCAGATCGCGCGCAAGGTTGGCATTTCGTTTGGAGACTAACAAAAAGGATGGAGCAACATGGTAAAACACATTGTACTTTATAACGCAGTAAATGGAAGAGAGCATTATCTGGAACACGACTACGGCCGCATGAAGCAGGCGCTGGAATCTCTGCAGGGAAAGATCGACGGTCTTCTCAAGGTAGAAGTTTCGGTTTGTTACAATGAAACGTCCCATGATATCTGCCTTTATACCGAGTTTACCGACCGTGCTTCGCTCGAAGCATACCGCACCAACCCCCTGCACCTGGAAGCGGCAAAAATCGTACGCAGTGTAACCAAAGATCGGGTCAGCGCGGATTTTGAAGTTTAAAAAAGCCCTTGCATTTTATCCGGATTTTTAGTATACTATTATTCGTTGTTCAGGATTGCTCTGACGATCCTGAACAACGAAGTAGTTTTATATGGAGACGTATCGAAGTGGTCATAACGGGCCTGACTCGAAAATTTTAAAAAAAGTGTCAGTTTTGTCCGCTGAGAATCCAGTGTTTCTGCGGGCTCCCGCAGTTCGAAAAACCGAATATTTCGCAGTTCTTTCCGTCAGTTCTTTCCAAAAGTTTTTTCTTTGCAAAAAACATCAGGAAAATGGCGGGCTGACATAAAGGGAAGCGTATCGAAGTGGTCATAACGGGCCTGACTCGAAAACGAATGACCTTTTTGGAAGCTCACCTCTGAAAAGCCTTGATTTTACGGGGTTTTTCAGCTATCATTGAAAAGTGAATATCCCTTAGTTCTCTCCATCAGTTCTCTCCTTTTTCCGAGGTGTTTTTGAGGGCTGATGTGAAGATAAATACACGGAGTGGTATCGAAGTGGTCATAACGGGACTGACTCGAAATCATGTTTTCACTTTGGAAGTCCGAACTGCCGAAAAGCCAGTAACCATGCGGGTTTGCGGGCAAGTTCAAATCGTGAATTGGGGTCTGTTCTATCCTGTTGTTCTTCCCGATTTCCACGGCTTGAATTTTGCGGGAAAATGGCTATAATGAGAGCAGCCATCTGACGCCCACTTTGAGAGGTATGTTTTGGGGTTCCGTAGTTACCGCTATCGTCCCTGATTTACCGTCATCATCCAAGTTGGTGTAATGATTCGAAATCAGGTTTCCTATGCGGAGTGCCAAACGGCTGAAACCCTTGGAACCATGCGGGTTCCAGCCGAGTTCAAATTGAATAATGTTGCTTGTTCTATCCTGTTGTTCTTCCCGATTTCCACCGGCTGAATTGGTCGGCGGGTCGGGACCAGGGATATAACATAAATTTGGAGATGTACCCAAGCGGTTGAAGGGTCCGCACTCGAAATGCGGTAGGTCGGCTCAAAACCGGCGCGAGAGTTCGAATCTCTCCATCTCCGCCATGAGGTCTGCCAGCGAAAAGCTGGTAGACCTCTTTCCTTTTTATGGAGAAACCGCCGATAGGTTTTGCAGCATGGGCGCCACAATGTCCTGCTCAATGGCTGCGGCGGATTGTTTTTTCGTGGCATATTGCAGATGCCCGTAAATATCCACCGTTGTTGAAATCTCACTGTGTCCCAGCCATTCTTTTACCTGTTCCATCGGAACACCGTTTGCCAGCAAAAGCGAGGCACAGGTATGGCGAAGATCGTGGAAACGAATGTGCCGTAAATTGTTCTTGGCAAGCAACTTCCCAAAGGTCGAGGACACATAGTTGGGTTTAATGAGATTGCCAATCACATCGACACAGACATATCCCAGATATTCTTTGTTGTAGGCGCGCCCGCACAGCTTGCGATTTTCTTCCTGCTGTTTCTTGGCCTCCAGCAACCGTTCTTTCAAAAAAGGAATCAATGGATAAGTCCGCAGACTGGATTTGTTTTTTGCCTTGTCCTTCTTAATCGTGACCCGTTCTCCCTTTACATTGCAAGTTGTTACCGTATGCCGGATGGAGAAGCAGTTATGGTTGAAGTCAAAGGCACTCCATTTCAGACCGATAACCTCACTGCGGCGCAGGCCGTAAAAAGCAGTCAGAAGAACTACCAGTTCGATCTTATGCCCCTTGATGACTTCAAACAGATTCAGGACTTCCGAATCCAGGTAGTAGTCACCCTTGAAGGGTTCAGGCTTGGAAATGATAATCCGGTCAGCCGGATTGCTTGGAATCAGATTTTTGTCAACCGCATAATTCAACGCCCCATGAATCAGAGCGTGGTAGTGTTTAACGGTGGTCGGCTTGACCCGTTCCAATTCTTTCTCATAAAAAGCGAGAATATCTTGTTTGGTAAGGTCACAAAGGGCGACAGGATGCTCTCGGAAATACGGGGCGATGGGGTTATTAAGCTGCTGTTCATATCCCGAATAGGTCGAGAGTTCGATGGGCTTGCTGTCCATCACCCGTCCGGTAGCAGACTTGTACTTGTGCTCAAGCCACTGATACAGGAAATCCACAAAGGAAATCTCTGCGGATGACGGGCCAGACGGAGAAGCCGACTGCTGTGAGGCCGTAGCCTCCTGAAGCAGCTTTTCCGTCCATTCCTTTCGGATGGTGGGAAGCATATTGTTTGCCCAGGTCTTGTTGCCCTTGGCTTTCTTATGGGTGGGAATCCATTTGGGCTTTCTCTTACCGTTCTCATCGGTAAGGTTTAGAACCCAATAGAGATACCCTTTTTTCTCGGCCACATGGCCGGAGATTAGTTTGCTGTTTTCTTGCAGGTGTACCGCTGGCATACTGATCTGTTCCTCCTTTTGCGGTATTGAGTTCACCTACCAATGACACCTTTATTGTATCATCGGACAGAACAAAACTCCAGGTAAATCCGCGTCAGAATTGTTAACTTTCTGCGTCTATCCGGTGAAGATCGACACCATAGCCTGCTACTCTGCAAAAGTGGAGCAGGTGATTTTCAAATAACGAAGAATGTGGGCTTTGGGGATGCGGTAAGCCCGTCCAATTTTCAGGTACTCAATTTTCCCATCTTTCAGTAACTTGTACCCGGTTTTTGTACTGACGCCAAGCGCCTCACACATTTGACCAATGTCCATCACATCCGGGTAGTCTTTTAACATCAATCGGTAGGCATCTCTGGGAGAGAGTAGGCCGCCGTCATTTTCATACATTGTGAGTCCTCCTTTCGTTGGGGTATCCTATGCCGATGCTGATTGCCAGGGCTGCATCTACCTCCAGCATTTTTTCTGTGCTGATACGCCCAATGTAACCACGGAGCCGCTTCCGGTCTATTGTCCGCAGTTGTTCCAACAGAAGCAGAGAGGTAGGCGCAAGCCCCGGCACATTCTCAAGTAGGATATGGGTAGGCAGACTGTTCTTCGCTTTTCTGCTGGTGATGGCTGCTGCAACAACGGTAGGACTAAAGTGATTCCCCACATCATTTTGGATAACAAGGACAGGGCGAATGCCGCCTTGCTCGGAGCCGACCACCGGGTTCAGGTCTGCATAGAACAGATCGCCACGCCGGATAGCCTTTCGCATAAACTGACCTCCTGAATATTAAGTAAGCCGGAAAACGGGGCAGGCCATAAGACCTGCCCCATTTCCGGCGAAATACAAAATCCGATTTGTTTTCTTGTTATGTGCCATTTGTCCTTGACACCCCGCACATATTGGGAAGTCATCAGTGACCGGCAGCGAACCGGCCCACGGGAATCTCACCCCTCCGAGGATCTCTCCGAGCTGCCCCCATTGCGTGATCCTGCAACCAGATGGTTTCCAAATGTTATGGACTACTCTGATCTTAAGCAGGGCTGTGGCTGGACAGGAGTACCATTATGCCCCTTTCCGGTCATGGCCGCGCCGGGTGCTGCCCGGTTTTTACAGGCTGCCGTTACTCGCTCATACAGGACAGGATTGTATGCAAGACCAATTATGATAATCAGGTGGGATCTGCTCATCATGTCCGTATATCATGGCGCGGCCCCTGAATCGGCTTTTGCTCATCGCACTGAAAAGGGGGATGTTACTGATGAATGAGTATGCGGTTGTCAAGGTACAGGTGAAAGAAGAACACTCGAAAGAATGCCTTTCACCTATCGTCCTGAAACCGCAGGGGTGTCAACCCTGTGCTGCAAAATATTTTTTAAGTTTGGCAATCGCCAGGTTTATGGACTTGGCAACAGCTTGATGGCTTGTCCCTTCCATGCGACCAATTTGCCGGGTAGAGAGTCCCTGAAAAACATGAAGCCGGAATCGCCGTTTCTGAACCTCGGTCAAAGCGCCCACTGTAAAAAGCTGCTCCAAGGCTTTCCAGGCATACTTGCGGTTCTGTATGTCAACAACTCGTTCTTCCCATTCTTCATCCAGTGCACGAGTGGCACAATGCTCCGTTTCCTCCAAACCGTGTATTGAAACATCCTTGCGGGTCTGGGCGCTCTCTGCCCGATCCTGCTCATAGTAGATTTGATCGGACAGGGCTTTCAGCTCTGCAAAGTCATGTTCCGTTTTGTCAGGATTCTCCTTCAGATAATCCTCCAGTGTGATTTCTATGATTTCGTTATGAAAGCGATAAACGATATTTGGGCTGTTTTTGTTTATCGCATAGTCGCTTTTGCGATAATTTTGCACTTCTGTTACCTCCGATTTGTTTTTTGCGGAAAACAAATCGGAGGTGGTGGCCCCCTAACTCTTTGTTCAGGGAGCCTTAAATGAAAGCGGCCGACTTTGTATCGGAATACAAAATCAGCCGCTTTCTGGATATGTGCATTGAGAAGTCCAATAGGGCAGGCAGCACCGGCAGGCGGGGGTTTGTCCCCGCTTGGGGAAAACTCCCGCGCACAAAAACGCAGACCAACGCCTATTGAAATTTGTCCATTGAAAGCCGTGTGTCGTTGATATGGGACAAAAAGCAACTTCTCAATGCTGCGGATTTTCTGATCCATAGCACTGTTACTCCTTGTCTGCTGCTATGCGGACGGCACACAGGCGGCTGGCATCATCCCCTTTCTTCCATCAATGTGGCAGTTCTACGCTGCCGCCTTTGCTGATAATTTTTAATTGTAAGTTCTAAATTTGGGGAACCTTGACGGTTTTCCTCGGAATTTGTCGATAGCATAAAGAAAGGCGGCCCTTATCCATAAGATAAAGACCGCCGTTTGCGCTGATTATGTATGATACTGTTTTTGCAGCCCCTCATCGGCCTCACCTCACTTTTTCCCAGGGGATGGGTAGACTGTCACAGTAAGATTTTATCTTGGAGAAATCATCAGGACTTCATCGAGAAATGTAAAATCTCCTTGTATTATAGAGTAGTAGTTATTAGAGCCCCTCTCCAAGGGCTGTGTGCTACACTGTAAGGGATGCTGTGGATTGGTGCAAATCTCCTACCACAAGATGGTTCAAGAAAGGTTCCAACCACAGCCCCTTACAATTTTGTTGATCAGTTAAATACCGCCAGACGGTTTATGTGGAACAAGGCTACAAA
>USBI01000057.1 GCA_900552945.1 uncultured Oscillospiraceae bacterium | reverse complement strand
CTCTCCCCCTCCATGGAAACCTTGCTGATCGCGCCGTTTACAGCGGTCATGCCCATCTGCATGCCTGCGCCCTCAAAGGCGGGACCGGCGGCGGTGGAACAGCAGAACAGCTTTCCTTTGTACCGGAGCGCCATCTCCCCGTTGGTGCCAAGGTCGATGAGCAGAGCGGTCTCCCGCTCCATCATGCCGCTGGACAGGATGGAACAGGTGATGTCCGCGCCGATGTAAGAGGTGATGCAGTGGGGCAGATAGACCCGTTCTGCAGCCTCAAAGCCGAGCAGATCACGGGAAAGCGGCTCCCCGAACAGGCTCACCGGCGTAAACGGATAGACCGCGATGCCGTATGGGTCCAGCCCGGTGAGCAGATGGAGCATGGTGGTATTGCCGGTGATGACCGCGTCCCGAAGATCAGCCATACCGACGCCGCAATCGGCGAGGGTCTGCTCCGCAAGGGACTTTAGCTGGGAAACGATCGCCTGCTGAAGCGCCGCCACGCCATGCTCGTTCGCGTAGTTGATGCGGGAGATGACGTCCGCCCCGAATCCGCGCTGGGCGTTCATCCCGCTGCGCACCGAGGCGGGCGAACCGTCCGACAAACGGTACAGATATGCCACCACGGTGGTGGTGCCGATATCCACCGCAAGGCCGTAGCCCTCATTCACCCGGGGAGAAAGGGTGAAGCCTTCCATCCGGCCGGAGGACTGGATCGCGCTTCCGGCCTCACCGGTGTCGACCGTTACGGTGCAATCCCCCAAAACACGGGTAAAGCAGGCCAAACGCACCCCGTTTGCAAGGTCGGCCGGCGAGAGCATGGCTTCCTCTCTGGATTCCATTTCACTGAGCGCTCCCTGCGCCTTTACCCTGCACTTTCCGCAGGTGTGATTGCCCGAGCAGGGCATGGAAAGCGGGATCTGCGCCTGTTGAAGAAGAGCGGAAAGCAGCGTGCCCTCCGCCGCGGAAACGGTCTTTTGTTCTCCGTTTGATGCAATGATTACCTGTGCCATAAAACGTCCTTTCAAAATTTCCTTGAATTGGAAAAATCATTGGTGTATGCGATCCGCATTTTGCGCCCATACTCATAACATCAACACAAAAAGGAGCGGCGCAAATGCTTTTGAATAAAGTAGAGATCTGCGGCGTGAACACCGCAAAGCTGAAAGTGTTAAAAGAAAAAGAAAAAATGGAGCTGCTCGCCCGTGTGAAAGAGGGCGACAAAGCCGCGCGCGAGGAACTCATCAGCGGGAACCTCAGGCTGGTGCTCAGCGTCATCCAGCGGTTTATCAACCGGGGCGAAAACCTGGACGACCTGTTTCAGGTGGGATGCATCGGGCTGATGAAAGCCATTGACAACTTCGACCTTTCCCATTCGGTGCGGTTTTCCACCTACGCCGTCCCCATGATCTTAGGGGAGATCCGCCGTTACCTGCGGGACAACAACTCCGTCCGGGTCAGCCGCTCGCTCAAGGACACCGCCTACCGCGCCATGCAGGTAAAAGAACGGCTGACCGGCAAGACCCAGCGGGAACCGACCGCCGAAGAGATCGCCAAAGAGCTGGGCATCCCCAAACACGAGGTGGTGCTGGCGCTGGAGGCCATTGTCGACCCGGTTTCGCTCAACGAACCGGTCTACTCCGACGGAGGCGACACCATCTATGTGATGGACCAGCTCAGCGACCGCAGCGACGACACCGGCTGGCTGGAAGAGATCGCCCTCAAAGAGGCCATTGAAAAGCTGGCGCCCCGTGAAAAAAAGATCCTTTCCCTGCGCTTTTTCAAAGGAAAGACCCAGGTGGAGGTCGCAAACGAGATCGGCATTTCGCAGGCGCAGGTCTCAAGGCTTGAAAAAAGCGCGCTGGAACGGATCAAGGAACAGATCTGACTGCTCCGCCGCAATCCTATCTCTGCGAAAGCTCCGGTTTGACCGGGGCTTTTTCCTTTTGCATTGTTGCCATGCGCAGCCGATTTTTGCCGCCGCAGTCTGCTTGCGGGCTGTTTTTTTCGTTTCGCTCAAACGCGGACAAACCAAAGCGGCTGCTGCGAGCACTGCCGAAACCGGCTTGAATTCCTTCCCGCAAGGGCTGTTTTTTTCGTTTTGCTCAAACGTGGACAACCGAAAAGGGCTGCCGCGCGCGAACGAAAACTGAGTGGGCCGCCCGCCGCAACCCAGCGCCGCGAGGGCTACCGAAACCGCTCAAACGCTTTCCCGCAAGGCTGTTTTCCGGGCGGGATCGCCTGAACGGCACGGGGCAAAACGCCCTGCAAATCTCGGGTAAGGCTCCGGTTTGACCGTGGCTTTTTTCTTTTTGCATCGATGCCACGCGCAGCCGAAGCAAAGCTCCCCCGATCGGTAGGCTGCGGTCAATCCTCCGGTGCGGCTTCCGGAAACAGGCTGCGGTAGAACGCGCGGCCGGTTTTAGTCTTCATCTGCTCCGCGTAGATTCTGCCGGCAGACCGGCGCATGGCGGGGTCTTCTTCGGTGTTCACCAGAAAATCGGCCTCGATCAGCACCCGATGATCCGGCTGTGTTACCCCGGTGTAGGTATGATGATGGGCGATAAGCCAGCAGACCCGGTCGATCACGCCGGCGTCGAATCCCAGCGAAGAAAGGGTCTCCCGCGCGACCGGCGGGCCTTCCACCTGCTGATGGGCGCCGGAAGCGTCGCCGTATTTGCGTTCGCTCTCCCGGATGCCGATGTCGTGCAAAACAGCGGCTGTTTCCACCAGCCGGCGGGTCTCCTCCGAAAGGCCCTCTTCCGCCGCGATGGCCTTCGCGAACCCGTAAACCTTCAGCGCGTGGCCAATGCGGGCCGGGTCCCCTTTATTATAAGAGATCATGGCGGAGATGACCGCCTCAATGCGACCGTTCATCCTTTACTCCTCCAAACTGCACCCGCTCTTTTTCACGGCAAAGGGTGCGGTACTTCTTTGGCGTACAGCCGTAATGCTTCTGAAAGGTTTTGATAAAGTAGCTTACATTGTTAAAGCCCACCCGGTAACAGATGTCGGTCACCGGGAGCTCGGTCGACGCCAGCAAAGACGCTGACTGCTTCATCCGGTAAGAATTGATGTAGCTTGCCGGGGAAACGCCTGTGACCGATACGAAAAACTTGTAAAAATTATCCACGCCCATATAAAGCAGATCGGCAAGCTCGGCAATGTAGATCTTCCTGCTGTAATTCTGTTCAATGTACCCCAGCACCTGATTGAGCCGCTCGATCTTTTCTCTGGTTTGTGTTTCATTTAAACCGTCGCCCGGAACGAGCAGTTCCTGTTCCGAGAAAAACGCGTAAAGCAGTTCATAAATAAGGCTCAAAGAAAGCAGTTCAAAGCCCGGCTGTTTGAGCGAATACATTTCATACATCTTTCGAAAGCAGACCGCTACCTGTGTGTAGTGCGGCATCACCGGCGTGAGCGCGGGCGCGAGCAGCATCTCCCCCTTGAGCAGGCTTTGCAGAAACCGGCTTGCCCCTCTGTCATCGGCGGGAAGGATCTGTTCCGCCGAGACTAGGAACACAAAAATTTCACATTCCTCCGAAGGGTCATGCTCGCCGTAATGCACCTCGTTGATGTTGACGACTCCTATATCCCCGGCGTGAAGGGTCACCTTTTTATCCCCCGCCATGAGCACAAGCGTTCCTTTGGAAACGTAAATAAATTCCAGTTCCCTGTGCCAGTTGCAGTAGATGAGCTTTGGCTGTTCAACGCTGTTTAACCGCACGACTGTGAGCGGAGAACCAATGGTATTATGCGACTGTTCGTAAATATACTCCAATTTATAAGACCTCACCTTTACGAAAACACCGTATTTTTTCACGAAAAACTGGGAGTTTTCCCCAGATAATTACATTATAATTATATCATTCCATCGTTTTATCTGTAAAGGGGGCATTTTTGTGACCGCATATGAAACACTCAAACAAACCTGCATGAACGGCTGGCAGACCTGGAACAACGCCAGCGTTCTTTCTCATGTGATGATGCCGGAAGGCTTCGGCATCAACCTGGGACTGAAAGATTACAAACGCGCAAAGCTGCTGGATACGGCGCTGATCGGCCAGACCGAAGAAGAAGGCATCGTCAAACCGTTCGCGCACGCTTACGACAACTCCTTCACCGAAGTGCGGCTCGACTGGCTGGAAAACACCATCAACGTTAAGACCGCGCTGGACGGGGACGACCTGGTCATGCTCGTCACGCCTGAACGCCAGCCGATGAAGTGCTCCTCCCTCATCGTCAGCGGGGTGAGCCTCTGGAACAAGGGCGCCACCGTGGAAAAAGACGGCGAGACGCTTCTGTTAAAGGGCGGCAAAAAAGAGGTGCGGGTCTTTTTGACGAGCCCGCACAACGGGGAACTGTTCGTCAACTGCACCACCCCGTTCCTCGCGGCCGACTTAAGCGGCGAGATCGGCATCAGCACCGGGAAAAAGCGCAGCGTGGAGGAGATCAAACAGGTCATTGAAACAAACCGCAGAAAATGGGAAGCGAACAAGGCGAAGTATGGTCCTCTTGCCGAAGCCTACAACGCCATGCAGACCTGCCAGGCGTGGGACACCATCTACAACCCGCAGGACGACACCCCCATGACGACGGTCAGCCGCATCTGGAACAACCAGTGGGGCGGTTACGTTCTCTTCTGCTGGGACACCTATTTCGCGGCCCTGATGCAGTCGATCGACAACAAAAAGCTTGCCTACTGCAACGCCATCGCCATCACCAAAACCATTACCGACGCCGGCTTCGTGCCGAATTACGCCTGCCAGAACAACTTCAAGAGCTTTGACCGCTCTCAGCCGCCGGTCGGTTCCATGGTCGCGCTGATGATGTACAAAAAATACGGCGACAAATGGTTCTTGGAAGAAATTTACGACGACCTTGTCCGCTGGAACCAGTGGTTCATCGACCACCGTTCCACCAAAAACGGCCTGCTCGCTTGGGGAAGCGACCCGTATGAGATGATCACCGGGCACGACTTGGAAAAATTCGGCGTGCACGAACGGCTGGGCGCGGCGTATGAGTCCGGGCTGGACAACTCCCCCATGTACGACGACATCCCCTTCGACGAAGAACGCAACATCATCCTGTTAGAAGACGTCGGTCTGGTGGGCATGTACATTGAGGACTGCAAATGCCTTGCCGAGATCGCCGGAATTCTTGGGCACACCGACAAGGAGCAGGCGCTCAAGGCCCGCGCGGAAGAGATGGAAGAGCGGATGGAACAGCTTTGGGACGAGGATTTTGGCATGTACTTAAACCGCCGGGAAGACACAGGGGAATTTGAGTACCGTCTTTCCCCCTTCCACTTCCACGCGCTGTTCAGCTCCAAAGTGGGCGAAAAACGGGCGCGCCGGATGATCGACGAACACTTCTACAACGAAAAGGAATTTTTCGGGGAATACATCCTTCCCTCCATCGCGCGCAACGACCCGGCTTTCCCGGAACAGACCTACTGGCGGGGACGCATCTGGGCGCCGATGAATTTCCTCGCTTACATGGCGATCCGGCAGTACAGCTGTGAGGACGCGCAGAAGGACCTTGCGGAAAAATCGGTCAACCTGATCTTAAAAGAATGGCTGGAAAAAGGGCACGTTCACGAAAATTACGACCCGGACATCGGCGAAGGCTGCAACTCGGAGCGCAGCGACAAGTTTTACCACTGGGGCGGTCTGCTTTCCTTCATCGCCCTGTATGAAAACGGGTATTACGACGGGCAGAACAGCTGCCCCCCCGGACCGTTTGAAGAAAGAAGATGGCTTTCATGACCTTTGAGGCGTTAAAAAAGATTGCACAACAGGCTTTGAACCCGCGCCGGCTGACCGAAGACGCCACGGCGGGCGAAGTTGCCGCCGCCATCCTCACCGAAGGGGGCAATGTGTACACCGGCGTGTGCATCGATGTTCCCTGTTCGATGGGCTTCTGTGCCGAGCACGCCGCCATTGCCGCCATGATCACCGCCGGCGAAAGCCGCGTCGTCAAGCTGGCGGCGGTCTGTGACGGGGTGGGTGTTGTGCCTCCGTGCGGCCGCTGCCGGGAATTCCTCTACCAGATCAACCATGAAAACCTCCGCTGTGAGATTCTGCTCAAAAACAGGGTCGCGACACTGGATGAGCTTCTCCCTGAACGCTGGGAGGATTAAAAAGGCTTCGCTGTACGCAAGAGATAAACACAAAAAGGAGAGTGCTTTCGGCACTCTCCTTTTTTACTGCCGCAAGCGGCAAAATAACAGCTGTCACCGGTCGGGGCCTTTGCCTGGTCCGCGGCGCAGATTATTTTTAAAAAGGGCTTTGAAGTGGGTCAACCAATAAAGGCAACCAGACAGAACAAGGCGCCACCGTTTATACCGCGGTGGCGCCTTGGTTTTGATACGATTCGGCTTTTTTGCCCGGCCTTTACTCCTCGTCCGGCGTATAAGCTAACAGAGCCGGGGTGAGCGTTACCTCAAAATTCGGACTTTCGGAAGTGGCCACGCTTTCCGAAGAGGAAAAGTCCCCTTCGTGAAGGGCAACGGAGCCGTCCACATCCACAAAAGAAAAGGTCTGGTAGGTCTTTTTGACCGCCATGGCGTTGAAGGTCTGCCCGTTGACCGCAAGGTCAAACTGAGCGTAGCCCTCTTCCCAACGGTCCGCGGTGTTGTTCTGAATGGTTCCGGTCAGCACATTTCCGTAGGCGGCAAGGCCGGGAGCGGAGAAATCCACCGCTTCCAGATGAGCGTCTGCGCTCCATTCATCCGCGGGAAGATAAACCTGTTCCGCTTCTTTGACCCCAATGCCTTCCAGCTTGATTCCGTCAATCGAGTAATTTTCGGTGCCGTACAGGTTTTCGGGTTCATCATACCTTCCCCCGTCCAATTCGGCCACGACCAGCGGCGCAGTACTGTTGGTGCCGACGTAATACCGAACGGTCTTGGTCTCGTTCGGGGCGATGCCGACCGGCGCGAGCGCTGTATCACCGCGGTAGTTGATGTCCGGGCTGTACGGGCTGGAAATCAGGTCGGAGTTAAAAAGCAGCATCTCTCTGGTCTGAGAAGCGCCGTAATCATCCTGGCTGGTCAGGGTGATGGAGAAGGTGGGGTACACGTCACAGGAAACATCGTTTTTGTTGGAAACGGTCGCTTCGATGACATAGCCGTTATCCGGGTCGTAGCTGTCCACACTGGCGGAATACACCTGAATGGGGGTAATGGTCACGTCGGTGACCGTCACCTTGCGGTCGATGGACTCCGGCTCCTCGCTCTGCTGCGAGCTGTCTTCCGTTTGGGTGGTGGAAGAGCTGCTCTCCTCTTTGGAAACCTCCTCCCCGCTCTGCCCGCAGGCGGTGAAGGAAAGCGCCATCACCGCGGCGGCAAATAAAACAGCAAAATAGTTCAAAGCTCTCATTTTCATGGTATTCAGTTCCTTTCTTCAAGTGGTTTTCCCGGCGGCTCAAACAGCCGTTTTCCGGTGTTTTCACCAGATAGACAGGTCGATTTCAAAACAGGTTTTAATTTTTGAAAAAATTTTTTAAAAAAATTTTTCAAAGGCCCTGTCCCGCTCCCGTCCGGATTTAATCAAGCGCGTCAAGCGCGGCGGTGTCGGTGCTCTCGTACCAGGTGAGCGATTCGTGCGCGGCGCCAAATGCCTGCGCATCGGCATCCCCTAAGGTAAAGCTGTAAGCGGGTGAGCCATCCACTTTAATCTCACCGGAGACAATGTTCACCGGGTAGACCTTTTCTTGACCGTTCGCGCGGGAAAGCTCAACGCTGTACAGCCCTGTTCCCTCTTTCGGGACGACCAGCCCGGTGTAGGATGTGCCTTCGCCGTTTTCGTACAGACCGCCCTTCAGCAGGACCGGCTGTGCACCGTCCGCGCAGGTGAACACAACGCTGTAACCGACCTCGCCGGCGTCGGTGCTCACCAGAAGTTCCGGCACTGTGTCGGAATCGATATCATACAAAGCGTAACGGTAGCTGCCGTCCGCCGTATAAGGCGCCAGCTGGGCGGAAAAATCATATCCCGGCTGTTTGGAGGTGACCGCCGCAAGCGCCTGTTTGTATTTCTCGCCCAGGCCGGCCGACGGATTCTCCTCAGTTTGAGAAGCATCCTCCTGCTGGGAGGAACTCTGCTCCGAAGAGGAATCGTTCTGAGCGGCGTCGCTGCTGTCGGTCTGCGAAGCCGAAGCGGAGGGAGCCGACTCATCCGGCTGGCGGCTGTTGTTCCAGATGACGGCTCCGCCCACAGCGGTGCCGACGATGACCGCTGCCACCACCGAAGCCAACGTTTTGCCGAGCGCGGTCTGCATCAGCGTTTGTTTTGCGGTTTCCTTGACAGTGGCGCCCAGCCCATGCGAACCCGCCGCAGAACCGTTCGTCTGGGAACCGCTCGCCTGAGGACCGCTCGCCTGAGAACTGCTCGTCTGAGGACCGCTCGCCTGAGAACCGCTCGCCTGAGAACTGCTCGCTTGAGAGCCGCTCGCTTGAGAGCCGCTCGCTTGAGAGCCGCTCGCCTGAGAACCGCTCGCCTGCATTGCCGATTCGGCGGCCTGCGAAAATTCCGGGAAGGTCTGTTCGTTCCGGAGCAGACGCAACAGAAGCGGCATAGGCGCCGCACCCAGCAGATAGCCGCGTTTTTGCAGCTGTTCCACCTGTTTCCGAATCGCCTTGCGCCCGTAATTCAAACGGGATTTGACCGTATTTTCCGAACAGTCAAGCGCCTCGGCAATCTCCCGGACGCTCTGCCCCTCCAGATAAAACAAGAGCACACAGATGCGCTGTTCATCCGAAAGGCTGCCGATGAGCTCCCGCACCAGCTCTTTGGTCTCTTTTCTGGAGATGGCCAGTTCCGGCTGAGCTTCCACCGCGTCCTCTTCCAAATCATCCACAGGGGAGGAGCCGTCCTCCTCCCATTCCAGTTCGGTAAACGGCGTGGGGCGCTTTTTTTCCAGCGCGTTCTTCGCGGTGTTGGCGACGATTCGCCCCAACCACGCGGGGAACTTTTCCGGGTCTTCCAGCGCGTCCAGCTTCCGGAACGCCTTGGCGTAAGCCTCCTGAAGCACGTCCTGCGCGTCCGCGTCATTGCCCATATATTTTAAGGCGATGTAGTATTTATCCCGCCAGGTGGCGCGGTAAAGGAACGAAAAGCCCGCTTCTTCCCCGTTTTGCGCCGCCTTTACAGCAGATGCAATGTTCATTTTGTTTCCCTTTCCTTTCGTTTGATTGACCGATATACAGTATACATCTTCTTTTTGTCCGTGTCCATTTCCGCACGCTCTTTTTTGAGCAGCGCAAGGAACCACTGCATGAACGGATACTCACGTTTCATCCTTTCACCTTCTTTCTGCCTCCGTCACGGCTGCTTTCTTCCATAAGACAGGAAAACAGCGAAAAAGGTTTTAATCCAATGAACGTTTTTGAAAGAGAAAAAAACAACATTCCTTTACCTCAAAGGAACAACTACCACTAAAAAAGAAAATCGCAGCCGCAATATACAGCTGCGATTTTACCAGGTAATGCCACAGGTTCAACACATCCGCCCAGCGCCATAAAAAGGCGCTGGCCTTCCGGAGACGTCAAAACCGCTTGAGAAACAAACGCCGCGGAGCGCTCTTGTTTTCAACACCCGCGCGCTGGAAAGTCAGGGTGAAAAACCCGGTGTTCTGGGCACAGGTGGCGGTTGCTATTGTAGCGCCTATCCTCGCCGGGCTCGGGCTTCAGTGGGAGGATATGACCACATGGGCGGCGTTCGGTGACGCGCTTTTCAAAGCAGTCATGAACCCGGTTATTGTCGTGTCGGTCATCGTCTCCCTTTGGGGGATCATCA
>USBI01000056.1 GCA_900552945.1 uncultured Oscillospiraceae bacterium | reverse complement strand
CGAGATAGGCTCCGGTCTCGTGGGCTCGGAGATGTGTATAAGAGACAGCACCAATACAGCGGGTGAGCGCGAGGTCATAAATGAAAAACACCGCGTTCGCTGCAAGCCATAAAATCAAAAAAGTATATTGCCCGAACACATACATATTCGGAAGCACCTGCGCAAGGCCCAAATACCACCGCGCCAGCAAAAACAGCACCACAATGGCAACGTTTAAAATCAAAAATTTCAGCGCCCATTCCAACATGTTTTTATGAATCTGTTCGATGGATGATTTCGCAATGGGATAAAACCCGAAAAAGAAAACAAACATCAACATAGCGGAAGGGTCCGGCGTGATAAAAAATGAAACAATCGCCACTACAGCGTATGTAAGATAAGCCCATTTCACTCCGGATTCGATCACGACCGGAACCATGAGCAGACCTGCAACCGCCGGCAGAGCGACCGTGGCAAACGGAAACAATCCCGTACAAAGCATGAGCGCAATACAAAGCGCGGCAATGATACCGCTGAACGCAACACGAAATGCGCGGCTCACCTGAAAGACCTCCTTAACAGCACGAAATCAAATCTCCGCCCATACATTCGCAGCAGCAGTCGGCGCAAAGCAGGCTGGAGCAGCAGTCACAAGCGGAACAGCCAGTCTGATTCTGACCCGGCGTACGATATTGCCCGTTCGCACTTCCGCCCATATTGCCCTGCCTCTGCCACATCATCCGCTGATAAGCAGCACGATATTCCGGGTTATTCGGATTCATCTGGCATGCGGAAGAAAAATGCGCGAGCGCATCATCCAGCCATCCTCTGGAATAATAAACGCTGCCCTTTAAAAAGTACCATTCAGCATCCCTCTGCTGAGGAAGAACGCCATCAAGCAGAACTTCGGCCTCATCATAACGGTTCTGCATAATCAGTTTACGAATATCCGCAAACGAAGAATTGGTTGAAGAGTAGCCGCCTCCGTTCCGGTAACCGGTTGAACCAGCACGTTCAGCAGAACGCCTTTCATTCATGATTTGGTCGTAAGCCTCGTTGATTTCTTTCATCTTTTCGCTTGCAACCTCTTCCAGCGGACTGGATGCATAGTTGTCCGGATGGTACTTCTTCGCAAGCTGTTTGTAAACGTTTTTGATCTCCTCGGTTGACGCAGACGGTGAAACGCCAAGTACCTTATAGGGATCTGTCATCAGATTTTTTCCTCCTACCCTGCATGACCTGCCGCTTTACCGCAGGCAAGCCAAGATAAATTATATTATCCAAAATCGATTTGTATCGATTCAATTCGACAAGTTCGTAAGCCAAAGCAAGTTCGCCGTGGGTCATGTTAAGCGCTCCCTCCGCACGAATGCGGATCTGCTTTCGGGGTTCCGAATCACCCGCGGCGTCTGTACTGCTCCACGAAAGAAGCGGATTAAAACTGCCGGTCGCGGCATCGTCTTCCAAATCATCGACCGCATCCATCAAATAAACCCAGCGGCCAAGCAGAAACCCCAGCCGGTGCAGTACCTTTCTTTGTGCCGGATCTTCACTCAAGTCCTCAAACAAAAGAGCCAGCGCACGGGAAGATGCTTCCGCAGCCATATCCAGCGAACAGTTTGGCAAGCGTTCGGTTTCCTGCTGGCCTGCAAGCGTTTTTTGCATGATATCATCCAGTTGCGGGAAACGGCGGAGAGCCTTTTTTCGTGCGTGAGAAAAATAAGGACGCAATATGCGAAAAAAAACGCCTTTCAAAAAGCCGCTGTCAGCAATATTATCCTGCCATTTATAAAAAATGATCATCACCGCGCATGCCGCCACATAAGACAGGTCCGCGCAGGCAGACAGGCACGGTTTTCTGGACAGAGGATGCGCTACACAAGCCTCCCGCCGGAAAGGCACGTTACAATCGTGCACACCGAGCGACAGCACAGCGAGAAACGCAAAATCATAATTGAGGGTCATCCGCATGAAAAAGCCGTAATCCCTGCCAAGCTGTTTGCACAGCCCACAGTAAACGCCTTTATACGTATCAAACTCGTTTATTTTCATTTCCGGCTTAAACGGCCGAACATAACCGAACAATCAACCACTCTTTTCCTGATTACGTCAAATAGTATTGTACCCGATAGAGTATAAAAAATGATGAAATAAATGTAAACTTGTGTTCAAAAAGCTGTTTCCAATCAACGCTCAAAGAAATGGGCAAAAAAAAGCTGCGACGGCAAGCCGTCCACAGCTATTTTTGCGAAACCGCTTTATCTGGAACCACGCCGGGAATAAGAACCACGCTTTCCGTCCATGGTCCGTTTCAAATCGGACATTTTTTCATCGCTCGATTGTTTAAATTTGCTCATCATTTCTTCAAACGAAAGATTTTCCGGCTGCTTTTTCGGAGTCCATTCGTTCGCTCCCCGCCCGCGAAAATCCTGACGCGGCGCCTGACGTGCCTGCTGCTGAGGCTTTGGCTGTGCACGTTTTATGGAAAGCGCTATCTTGCCATCATCCGCAATGTTTAAGATCATGACTTTCACCGTATCGTTTTCCTTGACAAAATCGGTAATTTCTTTTACATAGCTCGCCGCTACTTCAGAAATATGTACCATTCCGGTTTTTCCTTCGCCCAGATCGACAAAAGCGCCGAATTTTGTAATACCGGTGACTTTGCCCTCAACGATTTTTCCCACTTCAAGCTGCATAAAAAAACAATTTCCTCCTTGAATCAATCAGCTACCGGAAACATCCACGAAGACGCGCTCGCCAAGGTATACATAGCTAAGTTTGTCACGTGCAATCTGTTCAATGTAATCGCTGTACTGCTCTTCGTCCAGCATTACTTCAAGCTCTTTATTTTTCTGCCGTTGCTGCTCGATTTTTTCATTCCAGCTGTCGAGCTCGCTGTTTTTCTGTGCCAGAGCAGTCTGCTGTGTGAACAGCGCTACCAAACCATAGCATAGAAAAGCTCCGATGAAAACACGAAAAGCAATTTTAAGCATTTTCCGTTTTACTTGCGGCTTCATGCAGAGAGGCGTCCTCCTTCTTTGATCTTTTTCGGTGTATTTTAAATAAATTATACACCACATCCCTTACCGGTTGCAAGCAGTTTTGCCGAATTTTTTTATCTTTCTTGGGTTTTTCCTTACGTTTTTCTTTTCTTTTTTTCTTTTTTTCCACAAGTTTCTGCCCATATGCGGCAAATGGACGTTTTATCGCCCGAATCAAGCGATGAACATATCGAACGATCCATGAAAAAAAGCGCACGATCAAAGCGCTTACCGAAAACCGGCAGGCAATAAAGCCAAGCAATGTGCCCACAAGGCAGTAAAACCGAACCTGCCCGTAACTAAAGCAGACAAAAAACAAATAAACAATCACCGCGGACGAAAGAAAATACAGCAGATCACACACCAGCGTAACTGTTTTCCGGTTTCCGCAAAACAACCGAATCACGCAAAACACATCCAGATAAAGGCTCAAACCAATACCGAGCAAACAGGCATACAGAAAAACCAGCGTCTGTCCGGAAAGCGTGAAGTTCATAATTTCACCGTTCATTTAACGAAACAGCCGCTCCAGCAGGCTGCCCCCCTTTTTCTGAACTTCAGTATAGGTCATCGACCAAATCTCTCCGTCCATGGTAAGCTCGCCGGTCTCCACATTCAAGCGGCTGACATGCAAATCGTACCCTTTAACCGTCAATTCACCCATCTGTGTGTATACAACTGCCGTTTGTTCATCGAAGTTATCCACATCCATCACACCGGATATGCTCAAACGTTTCCGGTCTTCTAAAACAATATTATGCGGCAGCTTGATCGCGTTTTTATCCTCCACTGAAGGCACCACCTTTGACACAATAGAATGGTAAATCTTATTCAGCGGAATCATTTTTTATGCCGGGCAGTCATCGGGCGGTTCATAACACCATTTTCCAAACCGCAGCCCGATTGCATAAAAAAAGAGCGGACCCAGTCCACTCTTTTTTCAGCCAATTACCTCATAATGAGAAGCAGCGTCTTCTTTTTTGGCATATTCGCTTACCTTAAGCACCTTTACCTTTAACGGAGTGGCGCCCATATTGATCTCGATCACATCGCCTTCTTTTACATCATACGACGCACGGGCAACCTTGCCGTTAACAACGATTTTTCCCGCGTCACATGCTTCATTGGCGACGGTGCGGCGTTTAATCAGCCGTACGATCTTTAAGTATTTATCCAGTCTCATAAAAACATCCTTTTCACGTGACGATTCTCAACGATATTCATCCTACAGCAACTGCCTGAACAGCATGGAACACTGCGTCATCCGCCTTGTTCAAGCAAATTTACCCTCCGAAACCGCCGGTGATCCGCCCAACCATTCACCCACAGACAAAACAAAAGGGCAGTGCTTAAACAGGCACGGCCCTTTCATTGCTGATTTTGACAATTATTTCGCCACAGCATCCTTGAGGGCTTTGCCCGCTTTAAATGCCGGAACTTTTGTAGCAGCAATGGTGATCTTTTCGCCGGTAGCCGGGTTTTTACCCTCTCTGGCTGCACGATCACGAACCTCAAATGTGCCGAATCCAACAAGCTGAACCTTTTCACCAGCAATCAAAGAGTCGGAAATTGCAGAAAGAACGGCGCTGACCGCTTTGTCCGCATCCTTTTTGGAAATCTCTGCTTTTGCAGCAACCGCATTGATCAAATCGGTTTTCGTCATAGTATAAACCTCCGCTATTTTTTATTATTCAATAGGATAAGCCTATGAATTGACCTTCTTTTTCGCTTGAGCCCAAAGTTCATTGAGTGTTTCAAGCGATGCTTCCTTCATATTTACACCCTGTTCGCTTGCAAGACGTTCCACCTGCGCAAAGCGGGTGATAAACTTTTCTGTCGCAAACGAAAGAGCCTCCTCCGCATCAAGAGAAAGAAAGCGGGACACATTGACACAGCTGAACAGCAAATCGCCGAACTCCTCAGAGATATCCTCCTGTACGCCGGACTGAACCGCCTGTTTCAGCTCCGCTAACTCAGACTCCAAATCGCCCATCGCATCCGACAGCGCAGGATAATCAAATCCGGTTTTTGCGGCACGGCTTTGCACTTTCGCGCTGCGCATCAGCGCAGGAAGAGTTTTCGGAACGGCGCGCACAGCATCGGTCTGGGTTTTCTGGCCCTTTTCTTTCTTTTTGATCTCGTCCCAGTTTTTCAAAACCTGTTCAGAAGTATCCGCCACAACGTCGCCAAACACATGCGGATGCCGAAGGATTAATTTTTTACAAATCCCATCGCAAACATCCTGGAAAGAAAAAGTTCCCTTTTCCTCCTCCATCCGGCTGTGAAACACCACCTGAAGCAGCACATCGCCCAATTCTTCCTGAAGAAGCGCCGCATCCTGCTGGTCAATCGCTTCCGCCACTTCATAAGTTTCTTCAATGAAATTACGGCGGATTGACTCATGGGTCTGCTCTCTGTCCCACGGACAGCCGTCTTCACTGCGAAGCAATTCCATGATCTTTAAAAGGTCTTCCACACCGTAATTTTCTTTCAACTCAAAACGTTTCATTTTGCCCGGCACCAAACCTCCCCGGAAAACTCATGCTCTTATATTACCGCATAACCCCCAGTTTTTCAAGCCCTTTTGCCACTTTTTTACCACCCGGAAACATTTCAAGGTCATTTTTGGAAACCGCTCTCAGACAGATGACAGCAACTGTATAAACAAGTGCCGCAATCACCACGGCAGCAGGCAGCGCAAGCTTTGAACTCATATATTGAAGCAGGAGCTGATAGCATGTTTTGCCGCCAATTCCGCAGAGCATTCCGGCAAAAGCAGGACGAAGGAAAATTTTTCCATACCGAAATTGGATGCCTGTAACACGGACAAGAGCACGCAGTTCCAGTAAAAGAATCAACAGGCTGCTTAAAACCGATGCGATGGCCGCACCGCTGAGATTTAACGACGGAACAGAAATCAAAAACAAATTCAATAAAATCTTTAAAATTCCTCCGGCTGCCATGTGCTTTACCGGTAATGTCGGATGACCAACCGCCTGCAACACTGCAAACAAAAGGGTGGAAATCGCCTGAAAGATGACCCCAATTCCCATAATTGCCAAAATCGGCGTCGCGATAGACGCTTCGGCAGGCCGTGCGGAAAACAGCGCCGACAAAATGGGACCCGCCAAAACGCAAACGCCTACACCGCACGGAATTGTGATAAGCGCTGTAATGCGGATAACCAGTTCAATATTCCGCCTTGTGTGCTCGCGGTTGCCACACGCCCAGCTGGACGCGATATTTGGCAGCGCGCTTTTCGCCATCACTCCCGCAAGCGCCGGGATGATTCCGTAAATCGAAACCGCGAGCCCGGTGTAACATCCGTAAAGATAATTGGGAATGTCGGTAAGCGGCATATCCCGCGGAAGCGCCGAGCCAAGCGCTTCGTACAACTGCTGTGTATATCTTCCCGCCAGATACTCCAGCCGGTTCATCATAGACCACAAATCGACCAGGGAGGTGACGTTCAGCAGAAAACCGCCGACGCAAATCGGCATAGCAATCGACGTAAGCTCCGAAAACAGCCGTCTCCTGCCAAACGGCGCCGGAGAAGCTTCCCATTGCGCCGGCGCAATACTGTCATTGCGCCAGTAACGCCAGGCAAGGTAAAGCATCCCGGTCAGGTCACTGATGCTCACGCCAAGAACTGAGGCCGCGGCAGCATACGGCGCCGTAACGCCAGGCAGTTCGGAAGCATCCGCAACATAAGTTCCAAACACAAAACCGGTTGTTTCAAACTGCCCGGCAGCATATGAGATCACCCAAAGTGCCAATCCAAGTCCGGCTGCGAGTTTGATGGTCATTTCCACTACTTGTGACACAGCAGTGGGGCGCATATCGCACAAACCCTCAAAATAGCCGCGGTACCCGGCAATGACACAGTTAAACAGCACTGCCGGCGCCAACGCCATAACAGACCAATACGCTTCGGGATTGTTGACTGCCCGCACAAAAAAGCCGGAAACGCCTAAAATCGCCGCGGTGCCTGCCAGACCGGTCACACAATATATCGTCATTGACAGCCGGAAAATACGGCGTACATCCCGGTAACGGCCACGCACGGAATGTTCTGCGACCAGTTTGGACACTGCAGTCGGAAAACCGCCCACTGCGAGCGCGAATACAGGGGAAAACAGCATAAACGCCGTGTTGTAGTACCCCATACCGGTGCCGCCCAGAATATTCGTCAGCGGAATTTTAAAAACAAGCCCAAGGATTTTAACGATTGCCAGCGAAACGGTGAGAATCGCCGCGCCGCGCAGAAAACTTTGCCGGTTGGATTTCATGTCCTGCCCTCCCGGGCGGAAAATAAAGCCGCCCATTGTTGTCATACATTATTGTATTAACAACAATAGGCGGTTTATACACTGACAACGCAAAAAGAAACCTACGCGTGAGCGGCACAACGGTCCATCAGCCCCGCTGCAATGTCTTTGCTGTAATGATAAAATGAAGCTCCCCACTCAGGGTTCAGCGCAAAAAGCGGAATCTCCCGCTCGTACAGCGAGCCATGGGTACGGGACTCATCCGTATGAAGAAACTCACCTTCCACCTCACCAAATGCTTGCCCCCGGGCGAACAGCAACACATAATCGCCGATTTTATCCTGCGGCAGGTGATAACTCTCCGCCGCCTCAGCGGCAGTCAGAATCTCTCCGACCAGCGGATGCTCACCGGCAAACCGCGCAAAACGTTCGGCATCCGTTCTGTGCTTTAGAAACACATAAAGCATACCGCCTTCCTGATAAATATGGTTTTCGATGTACCGGTCTTTCAGCGGGGGCAAACAAAACAGTTCAAACCCAGCGTTTTCCGCAATGTGCTGAAAATTGACAATGGTCGTTTTCTGATTCATACCATGGTCGGCTGTGAGGTAAAGCTGCATATCCGGGTCAAGCAAAAACAGCTTTTCGACATACTCATCGATGGCGGATACCTGTTCCAGCGCCTGCTTTTCTCCCGGCGCATGATGGTGAAAGATGCAGTCGTTGGTGGTACAGTACAAAAAGTCCGGCTTATCGACCTCCATACAGCGGTAAGCGGCATGCAAAATCCAGCGGGTGCTCTCCACGCTTTGAATCGGCGGAGGCGACTGCAGACCATAACGATCGAGCAGCGCAGAATCCGGCTGCTGAGCGCTCAGGCCGATTTGCGCGCCCTCCCCATACACGCCCAGTATCTTCCCTTTCACGGTAAAAAGCGCTGTTTTTTGACCCATCCCGCGATAATGCTGCAAAAGGGTGGGCGCTTTCATATATCCCTTTTCTTCAATGAACCCCTCTTCACCCGTTTGAGGGCAATAGTAATAATTGCCGGTAACGCCGGTCTCATCCGGCCATTTGCCGGACAGAATGCACGCATGGTTTACATTGGTCACAGACGGCATAGCGCATTCCACCTGTTTTACAAACCCGTATTGTTCTGCCAAACGATAAAGCTTCGGCGCTGTCTGACGAGTCAAATACGCCGGCGCGCAACCATCAATGACCAGAAGAACCACCCTGCTCATAAAAGCCCTCCATCCAAAACAAAAATATAAATCAATTAACGACATTATACCACCTGCGTATGCTAAAACAATGGGCGTTCTCCACAAAGTGACTTTCTCATTCTTGTGTGTTACAATAAAAGAACCATTTATCGAACCTTCCCGCGGAGGTACTGTATGATTTTTGAAACGGAACGCCTGATTCTTCGGGAATTCAATCAGAGCGACCTGAAAGACCTGTGTGAGATTTTACAGGACGAAGCCGTTACGGCGGTATATGAGCATTATTTTACAGAAGAAGATGTTCAGGCTTGGCTTTGCCGTCAGCAGGAACGCTACCGGTGTTACGGATTTGGCCTATGGGCGCTTGTTTTAAAGCAGACCGGCGAAGTGATCGGCCAGGCGGGACTTACCATGCAGCCATGTGAAGGCGATGAAGTGCTTGAAATCGGCTATCACCTGAAACAGCGGTTTCGCCATCATGGATACGCGAGCGAAGCCGCTGAAGGATGCAAACGATATGCCTTTTACAATCTTCACGCCAACGCAGTTCACGCAATCATTAAAGTCGGCAATTATCCATCCATGCGGGTTGCGGAAGCGGTTGGAATGAAGCCGGAAAAAGAATTTACCGCGCGGTATTACAACGGAGACATGCGTCATATTCTTTTTACCGCTCACAATCAAACAGGAGGAACTGTTATGAAATATGCTTTTCTTATTATGGGGGATTTTGACCCGGACCGTGACCGCGCGGCTTTTGCGGACGGCACAAAAATGATTGGCGTTTCTTCGCTGGAACAGGCCTGTGAAACGGCAAAACAACTGATGCAAAGCGGCGTTCAATGCATTGAACTGTGCGGCGCGTTCGGCGAAGACGGCGCACGCGCAGTCATTTCGGCGACTGAGGGGAAGGTCGCCGTTGGATATGTCGTACATTTTTCCGAACAGGACAGCCTGTTTCAGGCGCTGTTCGGCTGAAAGCAGTCAGTCAAAAGGAGAAGCGTTATGCTGATCAGACGTTACCAGCCGGAAGACCTTGTTCAGATTGCCCGGCTGTTTTATGAAACTGTACACACAGTAAACCGCAGGGATTACTCCGCAGAGCAGGTTCGTGTATGGGCAGGAAAAAAAGACCGCCTGCTGGACCGGGCGGAGTTTTTTGATCGCTTATACACGCTCGTCGCTGTTGAAGGCGGGCAGATTGCGGGGTATGGAAACATCGACTCCACCGGTTATCTTGACCACCTGTTCGTTCATAAAGACTACCAGAGAAAAAACGTTGCGACCATGCTTTGCGATGAACTGGAAAAACAAGCCCTGCTGCAAGGAACACCTTTGGTAACGGTACACGCTTCCATCACCGCAAAACCATTTTTCGAACAGCGGGGGTACCAGGTATTGAAACAGCAGCAGGTTCTGGTGGAGGGCATTGCCCTCACCAACTATGTGATGGAAAAACGGTTGATGAAATGAATATAAAAATCCGAACCGATGTGGCTTCTGTTTCACAAAAGCGATTGTTCAACCGGCATAAAAACAAAGTACCCAAAGCTAAATGAAACACAGAAACGTTTCAGCCATGCTTCATCTCTGCGCACAAACAAAATTCTAACTAAAAAACAGCCGTCTCGTTTTCCTCAAAAAGAAAAAGCCATCTGAATGTGAACCGAACCAGTAAAAACGGACAATAGACAAAAAGCCCCTTGATGTAGGAAAA
>USBI01000055.1 GCA_900552945.1 uncultured Oscillospiraceae bacterium | reverse complement strand
GGAGATGTGTATAAGAGACAGCTACGGCAGATATAAGGAAGGCTGGATTGACGTCGGCAATATTGATACCGGCGCCGGCCGGTTCTATGCGGCAATAAACTTCGGGGATGAGGAAATTGGAGGGGACATCAATCCTGCGGACAAAAGCATCACCGGCAGCCATGACCTCATCGGTTCAGCGTGGCTGTATTATGATGTGGAGGTTGCGGACAGCTCCAGCTTCTCCGTTGCGCTCCCCAAGGGTCCGAGCTACCACTACCCCGGCAGCGAATACAGCCCGCCCGAGACCACCGAGTTTGCCGCATGGGTGGTGAGCGACGGAAACGGCGGGTATAAGGAGCTGGATGGTTCCGTCACGGCGGAGGATGTTCAGAATGCAATCGTGACGGACGAGGAAGGAAAAAGAGTCGCCGTGATCAAGGCGGCTTTTCCGGCGGTTGTCATAGACAAAAACGCGCTGACCTATGAAGAGACCGGACATCCGAAATATGCCGTCATCCTGCGAGCCAATGGCGGAACCTTTGCGGAGGATGGCAGCGACCATTTGTATGTGTGCCCGCAGTCGCTGGAATATTCCGCTCTGAACGACTTTTTCGTGGAGGCATCCTGTCCTAAGCCGTCAAACGGCGATATGGTGTTCGCCGGCTGGTACAAGGACGAGGCCTGCACCGACGGGCCGGTCACCTATCTGAACATTAACGATGATTTGAAGGAAGAACCCGCCTATGTCGCGCCCTATGTGCCGATGGATTTGTACGCAAGGTGGGAGCCGGCCGGCTTTGTGCCGGGCAATACCTCCACGCCGGCGGATGAGCCGGGCGGACCTTCGGAAAACAATACCCCCGCCCCTTCGGACAACAGTGCCCCCGTCCCTTCGGACGAGGGAAACAGCAACCTCCCGTTTGCTATCGGCGCGATTGCCGCCATTCTGCTTTTGGGCCTGCTGACTCTGCTGTTCCTGCTGTGGAAGGGACCCGTTACCTTGAGCTTTTACTACGGCGGCGCGGACTACGGCAGTTACAAGGACGGCCTGGTGAATTTGGGCCGTGTGGATACAAAGGCCGGCAAGCTCCAGGCGGTTTACCGCTACCTTGACCCTGAGACGAAAACGTGGAAAACACTGGTCGGGACGATCAATCCGGAGGATAAGAGCATCGACAACGATGACCCGCGGCTCCTGAAGGGCAAGCTCTATTACAACAGGAAGCCGTTTCTCAGGCTTAAGTTTTCTGTCCCCCTGCCGGATGGCGTGGACTATCACTTCCCCGGCGGCGAGGGCGCCGAGCCGGTCACCGTAAGCTTTGCCGCATGGATGGTAAAGGACGGAAACGGCGGCTACAAGGCCTTGGAAGATCCCGTCACATCCAAAGCGGTAAAGCCTGCCGTGGAGACGGAGAAAGTCAAGCGGCGCAAGGTTCTCATCACGGCGGCGTTCCGTTCGGAAATGGCAGATGAGTATGCCCTGAATGACGAGAACGGGAACCCCCGATACGCCGTCAGGCTGCATGCTAACGGCGGGGTTTTTGAAGCGGACGGGACCGATCTGTTGTATATGAAGCCGCGGTCGCTGGAATTTGCAGACCAGGAGCTTTTCTATGTGGAGGCTACCTGCCTGAAACCGACGAGCAACGGCAAGGTATTCACCGGCTGGTACAGGGATAAAGCCTGCACCGCCGGCCCGGTAACAGGGCTTAAAATCCTTGAAGAGCTGAAAGAGCGTCCCGTCAGGGAAGCGCCCTATGCGCCGATGGATCTCTACGCCAAATGGGAGACGCAGGAAAGCTGAAAACGCAGAAGGGATATCCCTTCTTTATGCTTTGGTATTCACCAAAGCATAAAGAACTTTAACTGCGGCAAAGAAGGTTATTCGTTCCGCCCTGGCTGCCTGAACCGGCGCACCGGGGAACGGATGGCATAGAACACCGAGAAAAAGGGGGGTGACACACCAAAAAGAATGATCAAACCCGTGTATTCACATAAATGTTATCTTGAAAGGAGAAAAATCAATCATGAAACTAAAGCGCAAACTTCTTGCAGGACTGCTGACGCTTTGTATGGCTGTTGGAATGGCTGTGCCGGCATTTGCGGAGAACGGCCCCTCGTCCGGGGACATGAGCTCCGCATGGGTGCAGCTGTATGATAGCAGTGTAGAAGAACCCGATGGCTATGTACTTTATAGCAACGGCGGCGAGGCTGACACGGTGGAGGGCGCTGTCTATGACAAGGCTACCAACACCATCACCCTGACAAACTACAACCACCCGGAAATGACCCTTGCCACCAACGAGATGGGCGACGATTTGAAGCTTCATCTGGTGGGTGACAATCATATCGCCGAACTGGTTGTATGGGGCTTCGGCTGGGGCGGCAATCTGGAAATTACCGGAGACGGCTCCCTGACCATCAATGAAAACAAAACGTCTCAGACTGCGGCGATCCGCTTTATGGCCGAGGGAACACAGGGTCTGCTCAAGGTCGGCTCAAACGCTTCTGTGACAGCGTATAAGAGCGCAGGTGAAAACACTTACTCTGCGGCCTTTGTATCGACAACATCCTCAACCCTTCCCTTCACAGGTAATCTGGAAACAGAGCTTGCCCTGACCGCCAATTCCGGCATCGAGGGGGAGACCACCGAATGGGAAAATGTCATATATGAAAGTAGCTATGTTGCTCAAGACTGGAAGGTTCTCACCAAGGGCGAGGACGGAAAGAAATACGGCGTTAATTACGGAACAATCTACACCGGCAGCGATTTAACAAACGGCAAGCCTGTGGGCTATATCCACGAGCTGGTGAAGGTGGAAGGACTTCCTAGCCAAAAAGAATATCTTGCCGTTCAAATTGCTACCGTTGACGGACTTGAAAAGGACGCTCTGCCTGAGGGATATACCGACTCAGGGGAAACCATCAGCGCCAAAATAGGCGATATCAGCTCTATGACAGTGCTGATCAAGGACGGGCAGAGGTTTTATTGGGGAGTAGACCCGAATCATTCCCAGTGGTTGGTCTATCAGACCGCCGTTGATGACGTAACTGCGGAGGATTGGGGTCAGACAATCTTGACAAAAATTGTAGTGCCTGTGGCTGGAGAAGGCGTCAGCGGTGCGACCAAAGAAGATATTCCGGCAGGCTATACCACCAACGTGGTAAAGACCGGCATGTATAGCTACTACTGCACCAATGATGTGATCAAAGTATCCCCGTCCGGGACTTCTACCGATCCGGGCACTGATCCTGGAACAAAACCTGGTGAGGATACTGGCGTCAAAGATCTGACTGCTTCCGAAACCGGTGTTTCCATCTCCCTGACCGACGGCGTGCCAGAGGGAGCAGAGCTTTCTGCTGACACCATCGCGCAGGAAAGCGTGCTGGGAAGCCGTCCGGAACTGAAAGAGGAACTGCCGGGCCTGCTGTCCATTTACGACATCAGCGTTAGAAAAGACGGTAAAGCTCTGGAAATCAAGGACAACCCCATGACGGTCAAAATCCCGATGAACGACCACCTGAAGGGCTACAAATACTACCAGGCGGTATATCTGGGTGACCCGCTGGAACGCTTTGATGCAGTGGTGGAAGGTGACTTCCTGGTGTTTGAGACTACCCATCTGAGCCAGTATGCTATCCTTGGCTCCAACACGCCGTTTTCAACCAGTACGGTTCAGGACGGAGAGCAGACCGGCGCGGGCGATCAGTCTTCCGATACAACTAATCCGCAGACCGGGGACAGCAGCAACATGATGCTGTGGATTGGTCTTCTGGCTGCATCCGGAGCCGGCGTCTATGGCATGACGCTTTACAGCAGAAAGAAAAAGGAACAGAATATATAACATTTTACGGCCGCCATCAGACAGATGGCGGCTGTTTTAGAAGGAAGGTGGGACTATCAAACGAATTGTGATTTTGGAACTATCAGACCAGGATAATGTTGCTTTAGAGGAAATTTCAAAGATTTTGGAGCGTCATCCTGATTTGAAGCTGATTGAAATGGTAGTTGAACCGACATTGATTTTTAACCACCTCATAATTGACACAGGAAAAAGAAAGGTATACTATAATCAGCAGGAGGTATTACTGACAACAAAAGAGTATGAACTACTTTACCGACTGGCCTTGTATGAAGGGCGGGTGTTGTCATACAGGCAGCTTTATGAGGCTGTATGGGGAGAAGATCCAATGGGAAATGAAGCCAATGCGGTAAGCTGTCATGTATACGGCCTGCGCAGAAAATTTCGTGAGATAGCACTCAGCTTACCTTCTGCTATCCGTTGTGTTCGAGAAGTTGGCTTTTGTTTTGAGGATATTACGGAATAAATAGGGGAAACGACCTGATAGCAGGTCGTTTCCCCTATTTATTTGAGCCATAAAGTCTTTTCTTACGGTGCAGTATTCAAAGGGCGGTAAAACTTGACATTATACAGCATTTTGTTGTTTGTTCTTGTCTAAACTTGCGACCGACTACGAAAATTCTACGGAAAATCTCGGAAAAATCTACAAAATTAGACGGTATAATCCCTATATCAACAATTATGAACGGGGATAAACATACCGGGCGGTTGTCCTATCCCCGCAGGGGGATAAAATGCCGGGGATAAAAAAGCAAACGGAAGCGTGATCTCAATTGGAGCGAATCTGAAATGAGGGCAACGAGCGAAAAGTATCGCCTTAATTCCTATGACGGCGAAGAACTGCCGTTTGAGAACTATATGAAACTTGACAATACAAATCCGGCTCCAGATGAAGTTGCAAAAATGATTAAAGCACTCTTTTCAATCGAGGAGTAATTTACCGAAAGGAGTATCGAAATGATATTTGAAGAAAAAACAATCATATTGAAAGATGGCAGGACCGCCATCTTAAAAAGTCCATGTGTTGAGGATGCGGAAAAATTACTGAACTACATAAAGAAATCTTGTAGCCGAGGCTGTTTTGCCGATTATCGGTGATATGAAGGACGCAAGGTTTGAGAGCTGCCAGATCACGGAAGACTGTATGTATATCAAGGTGGTAAATCCCCGACTTCAGCAGGAAGTCGTACCGGGCGATATTGTCCAGGCCGGCGCCATCATCAGCAACAGCGAGGTAGGGCTTGGATCGGTTAATATCCAGCCTTTGGTTTACCGGCTGGTGTGCAAAAACGGCATGGTAGTAAACGACGCCGCAACCAGGCGCAATCATGTGGGCCGCATCAATTCGGCAGACGAAAATTTTTTGCTCTATTCCGCTGAAACATTGGCGGCGGATGACCACGCATTTATGCTGAAGATTCAGGATACTGTCCGTGCGGCGGTTGATGAAGTGAATTTCAGCCGTGTTGTCGGTATGATGCAAGAGGCGGCAACTGTCAAGATGAATACAGAAAACGTGCCGGAGGTTGTTCGCCTGGCAAGCCGTGATTTTGGTATTACGGATGAGGAACATCCCGGCGTATTGCAGCATCTGATTGAGGGCAAAGACCTGACGCTTTACGGGCTTGCCAACGCGGTTACGCGGTACAGTCAGGACGTGGCAAGTTACGACCGGGCAACCGATTTGGAAAGCATCGGCTACAACATCCTGTCGATGCCTGCAAAAAGATGGAACAGTATCAACCAAATGGCAGCGTGATTGCTGCCCTAAAATGATATTAGGAGGATTTGATTTATGACGTACAACAATGAGAATGCTTTGGCTGAGGTCAAAAACTTCACCCTTCCCGCTATGATTGAGAGCGATTTTTCCAACGAAGAACTGTCAGAGGATTTCGACGGCTTGCAGATGAGTTTTCAGCGGGTAAAAATTCCTTCCGGCGGCGCACTTCAATTTGAAGTGCCGGGAGATGACCCGGAAGATCCGGATTACGAAAAGACACTGAAAGGCGTTATCGTCTATAACCATCAGGCAGGTGCATACTGGCCGGAAGGTTCGGAATATGACGACAACGTGCCTCCTTTGTGTTCTTCCGTTGACGGGAAGCTTGGAATCGGCACGCCCGGCGGATCCTGCGCCCTGTGCGAGCTGAATAAGTTCGGCACAGACGGGAAAGGCAAGGCCTGCAAAAATATGCGGCATCTGTATATCCTGCGCAGCGGGGAATATATCCCGATTCTTCTTTCGCTGCCGCCCACAAGCATCCGCCCGTTCAGCGATTTTATGAACATATCCTTTGTCTCCCACCGCCGCCCCGCCTGGAGCAGCGTTGTGGAGATTGGGTTGAAGCGTGTGGACAACGGCTCAAACACCTACAGCGTGGCAACTTTCCGTAAGTTGTACGACTTCTCCGGGGAAGAACTGGTGCAGGTGAAGCAATATGCGGACAATTTCCGGGAGCAAATCAAAATGATGCTCCAGCAGCGTGCCGCAGATTCAGAAACCCGCACGGAGGCAGAAAGCATGTATGACTATGATTCCCGTTATTCAACAATGGAAAGCGGTGAACATTTTGCAATTTCCGGCCCAGGGACAATCGACGGCGAGCGTGAATCTTTGCCGGCATAAAGAACCAAATGCGCGGCTGTGCTGCGCAGAAAGTGAGAAAAGGGATACTGTGGGTGGAGCCACAGTATCCCATTCTATTTTTGGAGGGATAAGAATGACGATGAAAGCCTTGACGGATGAACAGCGAAAATTTGCTGAAGAAAACCACGACCTGGTGTATGCATTCTTAAATGAGAACAGCTTGCCGGTAGTTCAGTACTACGACGTTGTGGTCTTTGGATATTTGTGCGCGGTACAGGAATACTGCGAGAATCCCAAGCTGCAAAAGTATAAATTTGCTACTGTGGCATGGAAGAAGATGCTGTGTGCTCTAAAAAACCATTATAAGCACATGGCCAGGGATATTCTGCTTCAGGAGGACACGGTTCATATCGAGGATATGTATGCGAAACGTATCCGTATCCCACTGGAAAACATGGCTGGCAAACAAGATGAGCTGATGATGCAGCTGGAGACAGAGTTAATTCTCCATGCGCTGGCAAAAAAGCTGCCGCCCAAAGAAATGCGGATTATCCGCATGAAGCTGGATGGCGCCGGAATGCACGATATTGCCAGAGCCGAGCGCATTACCTTCCATGACATCAAGCAGCTGCTGGCCGGGACATATGATACGGTCGTGCAGGTTCTATTGGGTTAAGAAAAAGCAAGGAGGTCAATGCAAGAATGAAAAAGCATATTTCCCTGAATGGGCGCTTACTATTCCCTTTGAAAGAGGGACAGTGCGCGCTTATACAACGCGGCGGCGACATTATTCGTACCTCAAGGGTTGTGGAAATTTTGGAAGTCACCGATGTATTTGTTCAGTTTGAAACCATGAACACCGTTTATCAGGTATCAATGGCTCCCGTCCCGGGCGCTGCCGCAGCGATTCAGACGCTGCGTATGTGCGCATAAATATCGGGAAATTAAAGCATGTGGGGATGGAACAGCCGAGGCCGGCTGCTCCATCTTTTTATTTTCAACAGAAAGAGGGAAGGAATTTATGTTTAGCAACATTTACCAGGTTGGAGAAAAGCCGATACCCAAGGAAGAGTATCTTACGAAACATAATCTTTACGATTTGCCGCTTGCAAGTATTGCTGATTATTTTGAGGTTTCCGACAATCCTGAATTTCAGATTGAACAGCTTGACAAATGGCTGTCAAGAAACCATTTGGGAAGAGTGGAAGAAAATTGTATCGTGTTAAGCGGCGAAGGCTACTTGCAAAGCGGGTATTTTAGACTCGGATACCAGGAATTCAAGGAAATTACGAAACAACTCAATTCTATTTCTTATGAACGGTTCGTGCAATATGAAACAAAATGGGTATCAGAACGCAGCGTTTGGATGCTTCGCTCTGATGCCCTTTTACGATATAGTTTCTTTTACCGCGGCGACAACGATTACCGGAATTCCAGCGTCTCTTTCTGCAACGCTGCACCCCTTTTGATTAGTGATTTTTTCTCCGCACTTCTTGTAAAACAGAAAAAAGCGCGGTATGATATGACCAGAAGAACCGAAACGGTCATATTTCAAGGAGGGTGCGACCTTGGCTTTTACCGATTACGAGACTGAGCAGCTCCGCAAGGCGTTGCTGAAGGAAACGAGACATTGTGCTGTCACGCTGGGGATGAAGAAAACCTCCGTAGAGCAGCTGACGAAGGCGGTCGGCATTGCAAAGGGCTCGTTCTATAAATTCTACGAATCCAAAGAAATGCTTTTTTTCGCGGTTTTGGAGAACGTTCACTCCGAACTTTACGGAGTGGCTGACCATGCACTGAGCGAAGCAAACGGCTTGCCGCCGTCGGAGCGTGCGGCAAAGGCGGTTCTTGCCGTCTGCCGGCGGCTGTCCGATACCGGCGACATGGTTTTCATTGAACATGACGCCAAGTTGCTTTTACAGAGATTGCCGGAGGGCGTCAAAAAGGAACATTACCACGATGACGAAACGCATATTCGTCAGCTCTTGGAAAAATATGATTTGATGCCAAAGCGCGGCGCCTCTTTGGCTGCCGCGACGGTGCGGGGACTGATCCTCACGGTTTCCCATAAGGAGCAGATTGGGGAGTTGTATCCGCAGGTGTTGGAAGCACTGGTGTACGGCGCTTGCAGGGAGTTATTTAAATAAGCGGAAGGCCGCAGAGATGCGGCTTTTCCAAGGTGTAATGGTTAGCGCAATCTAACCGCTCGGATGCACGCATCGGTTAGGTTAATCTAACATCGAAAGGAATGATAGCGATGCAGGAACACAAGGACTTCTGGGACAAAAATGCCGGTCGGTACGACCGCTTTATGCGAAAGGATCGGGCGGCGTATGACGAGATGTATGAGTTGATCCGGCCAATTGTGCGGCATAAAACGGTGCTGGAGCTGGCGACCGGCACGGGATTGATTGCAAAACACATCGTGAACGCGGCGGCACACATCGAGGCGACGGACGCCTCTGCGGAGATGATCGCCGAGGCGAAGCGGGATAACCGCTCTGCCAAGCTGCACTTCTCCGTGCAGGATATGTTCCGCCTGCCCTATGCAAACCAGTCCTTTAATGTAGTGATCGTGTCCAACGCGCTGCATATCGTGCCGCAGCCGGAAAAAGCCCTGCAAGAGATAAAACGGGTACTGAAAGACGACGGCACGCTCATCGCGCCGACCTTCACCCACGCGGGAAACTCGTTTTCCGGCAAGGTCAAAGCCTTTTTCATGAAGCTGGCAGGCTTTCCTCTCCACAGCAAGTGGACGAGCGAGGAATACCTGCGCTTCCTACGGCAAAACGGCTGGGCGGTGCGGAAAAGCGCTGTGCTGAAGGCGTCCTTCCCGCTGACCTATGCGGAATGTGTGAAATCGGAGGTGTGATAAGATGTCATTTTTTGAGAACACCAGAAAGCCTGTGGGGCTTGGCGGGAAAATCATGGTCGCCATGATGAACCTGGGGCACAGTCCTGTGGCACGGTGGGGACTTCGTTTTTTGGAGCTTACTCCGGATGCCAAGGTGCTGGACTGCGGCTGCGGCGGAGGGGCGAACATCAAGAGACTTCTGAAAAAATGCCCGGAGGGTATTGTCAAGGGCATTGACTATTCCCCCGTCAGTGTGGAGAAATCCAAAAAGGTCAACGAGGCCGCCATAGCGGTGGACCGCTGCACCGTTCTGCAAGGCAGCGTGGCGAATATGATCTTTGCAGGCGACTGGTTCGATGCGGTAACGGCCTTTGAAACCGTCTATTTCTGGCCCGATCTGCCGCAGTGCTTCCGGGAGGTTTACCGGGTGCTGAAGCCCGGCGGGACATTACTCATCTGCAACGAAAGCAACGGCGATACGGACAAGGACAAGAAGTGGACGGAAATCATCGGCGGCATGACCATCTACAAGGACGCCGAGCTGAAGACGTATCTGGAGCAGGCGGGCTTTCACGATGTGCAGATACACAAAAAGAAAAGCTGGCTCTGCATTACGGCGTGGAAATGAGGGGGGCTAAATCATGAGTATCTTTGCATCTATCTTACGCAGCGTATACAAGCTCTCCGGCGCGAAAAAGGCGTTCGCCTTGCCGGAGGATGCACTGCGAAAGGAAATTGAAAAGCAGAACCGGCATCGTGGCGTTTTTACGCCCACCGACCGCAAGGCATATTATGAAACGATCGCGGTAAACGGCTTTCCCTGCCTGATCGTGCGAGAGCATCCGAAGCCGTCCGAGCGCGCGATTCTCTATTTCTTTGGCGGCGGCATGGTGATCGGCCCTGATAAGGGCGACCTGCCTGTGATGCGCAAGCTCTGCCGCGAGACCGGCTGTGATGTGTGGTTTCCGTTTTACCCGCTCTGCATGGAACACTGCATTACTGAAACCTACGCGATGGTGTACGAATGTTATCGAAAAATGATTACGCTGTACGGCGGCGGAAATGTCAGTACCTGCGGCTTTTCCTCCGGCGGTGCGCTGGCGCTTGGCATTGCGGCGCATAACAACGCCCAGCCAGAGCCACTGCCGCAACCGAGGCACATTGTCGCCGTATCCCCCGGCGAGGTGCCGTGGAACGATGCGGAAAGGGCGCGGATGCAGGCACTCAATAAACGGGACGTTTCCATCGACTATGCCTTTATGGTGACGGTGGAAAAGTTCATGCGGCATGGCTGCGAGAATGTGCCGGACTATATGCTCTCCGGCTCCCGGGGAGATTTTACCGGCGTAGGCGATAT
>USBI01000054.1 GCA_900552945.1 uncultured Oscillospiraceae bacterium | reverse complement strand
GTCGGCAGCGTCAGATGTGTATAAGAGACAGGACAAACTGGTGCCGTACACCTTTGCGGGCAGCCTGCTCAGCCTTATCCTGACCCGGAACGTCACCCGCGCCTTGTCGGTGCTAATGGTGGATTTCTCCTGTGCCTTAAAGCTTGCCATGCCGCTTGCCGTACTGTCTGCCATGCGCGAGGCCGGCCGGGAGCATATCACGGTGAAAGGCGGGAAGTTTCTGGAAACCATCGCCCGGGCGGATACCATTGTGTTTGATAAGACCGGCACCCTCACCCGCGCCTGCCCCAAGGTGGTGCGGATAATCCCTTTCGGCGGGCACAGGGAAACGGAGATGCTGCGGCTGGCGGCCTGCCTGGAGGAGCATTTTCCCCACTCCATGGCCAACGCCGTTGTGGAAGAGGCAAAGCGCCGGGGTCTCAGGCACGAGGAACTCCACTCCAAGGTCGATTATCTGGTGGCGCATGGGATTTCCAGCTCTGTCGGGCAGGAGCGTGTGCTCATCGGCAGCGCCCACTTTATTTTTGAGGACGAAGGCTGTACGGTTCCAGCCGGAGAGCAGGAACAATTCGACGCCCTGCCTTTGGAATACTCCCATCTGTATCTGGCAATCGACGGGCAGCTGGCGGCTGTCATCTGCATCGCCGATCCTCTGCGGGAGGAAGCGCCGGACGTTCTAGCCGCCCTGCGCAGACTTGGGATACAAAAGGCCGTTATGCTGACCGGCGACAGCCGGCGCACGGCCGAAGCGGTTGCTTCCCATATCGGGGTCGATGATTTCTGTGCTGAGGTGCTGCCGGAGGATAAGGCAAATTATGTAGCGGCGCTGCGGGCGCAGGGGCATACCGTCATCATGGTGGGAGACGGCATCAACGATTCTCCGGCTCTGTCCGAGGCGGACGCCGGGATCGCCGTCAGCGACGGCGCCGCCATCGCGCAGGAGATCGCCGACGTCACCATTGCGGCGGAAAGCCTGTGGGAGCTGGTGCGGCTGCGGCAGCTTGCCATGGCGTTAAACAGCCGCATCCGCAATATTTACCGCTTTGTCCTCGGATTCAACGGAGGCTTGATCGCCCTGGGGGTTGCCGGGCTGCTGCCGCCCTCCACATCGGCGACTTTGCACAACCTTTCCACGCTGGGGATCAGCCTGCACAGCATGACCTCTCTTCCCTGCAACGGAATAGAAACAAAACCGGAAAAACGTTCATAATCTGAAAAGGCGGGAAGCTGTAGAATATGCGGCTTCCCGTCTTTGCTTTATGCGCCGGCAGACAGGAGAGCGCATATATTTCCCCATCATCATGATTTCCTCTTGACAAAACCCTCTGTACGATGTATTATAACATTGTTACATAGCACTGTTATATGGAGGCCGCCATGGAAGAAAAGTCATCCGATACCTTAGAGAAAATACAGCAGGCCGCTTTGGAGGAATTTTCCGAGAAGGGGTTCCTCGGCGCTTCCCTGCGGCAGATTGTCAAGAACGCCGGGGTGACCACCGGAGCGTTCTACGGCTATTTTTCCAGCAAAGAGGCGCTGTTCGCCTCTCTGGTAGAGCCCCACGCCGCCGCCCTGATGGGCCGGTTCATGGAAGCCCAGACCGGCTTTGCCGAGTTGCCGGAAAAGGAGCAGCCGGCGCACATGGGCGAAGCCTCCGGCGATTACGTGGACTGGATGGTAGACTACATCTGCGATCACCGGGAGCCGGTCAAGCTGCTGCTCTGCCGGGCGGAGGGAACCTCCTACGAGCATTTTGTCCACAACATGGTGGAGGTAGAGGTGGAATATACTCTGAAATACATGGAGGTGCTGCGCCGGCTGGGAAAGGAAATCCCGCAGCTGGATCAATCCCTCTGCCATATCATCGCCAGCGGCATGTTCAACGGCCTGTTTGAAATTGTAATCCACGATATGCCACGGGAGCAGGCGCACCGGGACGTGACACAGTTCCGCACTTTCTATACAGCCGGATGGCTGGAATTGATGGGACAATAGTCCCGTCTTTTTTCGCGTATTAGTTAGTTATTGCTAACTTTCAATAAGGAGGTTGTTTTTGTGGAAAAACGAAAAAAGAACGATGTGGCGGCTCTGCTCCGTTATGCGGGCGGCCACAAGGGGCTGACCTTCCTGGGCCTGGCCCTGTCGGGGATCGCCATGCTGCTGAGCATGGCACCCTACATCTGCATTTGGCTGGCCGCCCGGGATCTGATCGCCGTGGCGCCGGACTGGACGCAGGCGGAATCTGTCGCGCAGTACGGCTGGCTGGCCTTCGCCTTTGCGGTGGGCGGCATTGTGATCTACTTTCTGGGGCTGATGTGTACCCACCTGGCGGCCTTCCGCACGGCGTCCAACATCCGCAAGCAGGGCGTCGCCCGTGTGATGAAAGCCCCGTTAGGCTATTTTGACGCCAACGCCTCCGGTCTCATCCGGGGACGGCTGGACGCGGCGGCGGCCGACACCGAAACGCTGCTGGCCCACAACCTAGCGGATATCGTCGGCACAGTCGTCATGTTCCTTGCGATGCTGGTGCTGATGTTCGTCTTTGACTGGCGGATGGGCGCCGCCTGCCTGCTGGCGGCGGTGATTTCCGTCATCGCCATGTTCTCCATGATGGGCGGCAAAAACGCTGCGCTGATGGCGGAGTATCAGGCGGCCCAGGACCGGATGACCAAGGCGGGCACCGAGTATGTTCGCGGTATCCCGGTGGTGAAAATCTTCCAGCAGACGGTCTATTCCTTCAAAGCGTTCAAAGAGGCCATTGAGGATTACAGCAGCAAGGCCGGATACTATCAGGACAAGGTGTGCCGCGTTCCCCAATCCATCAATCTAACGTTCACCGAAGGAGCTTTTGTGTTCCTGGTTCCAGTCGTTTTGTTCCTTGCTCCCGGCGCACTGGCCGGCGGGGATTTCGCCGGGTTCATTACAAATTTTGTTTTCTATGCGGTATTTTCTGCTATCATCTCCACGGCACTGGCCCGCATCATGTTTGCTTCTGCCGGGACGATGCTGGCGCATACCGCTCTGGGGCGCATCGATCAGGTGATGGACGCCCCGGTTTTAAAAGCGCCTGCCCACCCGCAGAAGCCCCGTGACAACCGGGTGGAGTTCAGGGATGTGAGCTTTACCTATGACGGTTCGGACGTCCCCGCCCTCTCCCACGTTTCCTTCACAGCGGAGCCGGGGCGGACGGTGGCGCTGGTCGGGCCCTCCGGCGGCGGCAAGACCACAGCCGCCAGCCTGATCCCTCGGTTCTGGGACGCCACCTCCGGCACGGTGGAAGTCGGCGGCGTGGACGTAAAGCAGATCGATCCCCATGTGCTGATGGATCAGGTGGCTTTCGTCTTTCAGAACAGCCGGCTATTTAAGGCTTCCATTCTGGAAAATGTCCGGGCTTCCCGACCGGACGCCACAAGGGAGCAGGTGCTGGAGGCGCTGCAAGCCGCCCAGTGCGGGGATATTCTCGAAAAGCTGCCGGACGGCGTCGACACGCAGATCGGCACGGAGGGCACCTACCTTTCCGGCGGCGAGCAGCAGCGTATTGCTTTAGCCCGGGCGATTCTGAAGGACGCGCCCATCGTAGTGCTGGACGAGGCCACCGCCTTTGCCGACCCGGAAAACGAGGTTCTAATTCAGAAGGCTTTTGCTGTGCTGACCCGCGGCCGTACCGTCATCATGATCGCCCACCGCCTGTCTACCGTGGTCGGGGCGGATAAGATCATCGTTCTGGAGGAAGGCCGCGTTGCCGAGCAGGGGACGCACAAAGAACTCACCGCCGCGGGCGGTCTGTATGCCCGGATGTGGGCGGATTACAACCGGGCGGTGCAGTGGAAACTGACAGGCGGTACCACCGGCGAAAAGGAGGCGGAGTAAATGTTCGGCAAAAAGTTTCAGCGCAAATACGCCCTGACCGATCAGGGCCTGAAAAACACCAAAAAAGGCGCCTTCTGGACGGTGATCGTCAATCTGGTCGTTATGGTCGGCATCGGCGTTTTATACCTGATGATGTCCGGCTTTATGGGGACGCTGACCGGCGGCAGCCCGCTGCCCGGCGTCTGGCTTCCCATCGGCCTGACCGTTTTATTTGTCCTGCTGTCCTTTCTTACCCATTTGCAGCAGTATAAGACTACCTACGGTCTGGTGTACGGCGAGGTCAAAACGACCCGCCTGAGCCTTGCGGAACGGCTTCGCAAACTGCCGCTGGGTTACTTCGGCAAGCGGGATCTGGCCGACCTCACCGAGACTCTCATGGGGGACGTCAACCGCATGGAGCACGTCTGGAGCCATGTGCTGGGGTATCTGTACGGCGCATACATTTCCACGGCGATCATCGCCGTCTGCCTGCTCGTGTACGACTGGCGGCTGGCGATTGCCTGCCTGTGGGGCGTGCCGGTGGCCTTCGGTCTGCTGTTCGGCAGCCGGAAGATGGCCGCCCGCGCCTCTGAACGGACGAAAAAAGCGGCTGTCCGGGTCTCCGACGGCATCCAGGAGGCGCTGGAAAATGTGCGGGAGATCCGCGCCACCAATCAGGAGGAACGGTATCTGGAAGGACTCAACCAAAAAATCGATGACCACGAAAAGGTCATGATCAAAGGCGAGCTTTCCACCGGCCTGTTTGTCAACGCCGCCAGCGTCATCATGCGGCTGGGTGTGGCGACGACCATCCTTGCGGGAGCAAGCCTGATCCTCTCCGGGCAGATCGACTTTATGCTTTTGTTCCTGTTCCTTTTGGTCATCACCCGCATCTACGCTCCCTTCGACCAGAGCCTGGCCCTGATTGCGGAGATGTTCGTCTCCCAGGTGTCGGCCGACCGCATGAATGAGATCTACGACACGCCTGCGGCGGAGGGGTCGGAAACCTTCAAGCCCAAAGGCCACGATATCGTATTCGACCATGTGGGCTTTGCCTATGACAAAAAGGACGTCCTGCAAGACGTCAGCTTTACCGCCAAAGAGGGGGAAATCACGGCGCTGGTCGGCCCCTCCGGCTCCGGCAAGAGCACCTGCGCCCGGCTTGCCGCCAGATTGTGGGACGTCACCAGAGGCTCTATTCAGGTAGGCGGCGTGGATATTTCCACCGTGGATCCGGAAGTGCTGCTCAGTGATTACTCGATGGTGTTTCAAGACGTGGTGCTGTTTGACGACACGGTGATGGAAAACATCCGTCTCGGCAAACACGGAGCCACCGACGAGGAAGTGCTTGCCGCCGCCAAAGCCGCCAACTGCGACGAGTTTGTCCGCAGGCTGCCCAAGGGCTACGGCACCCCCATCGGGGAAAACGGCGCCAAGCTCTCCGGCGGGGAGCGCCAGCGCATCTCCATCGCCCGGGCGCTCTTAAAAGATGCGCCTATTGTCCTGCTGGACGAGGCAACAGCAAGTCTTGACGTAGAAAACGAAACCAAGGTGCAGGGGGCGCTCTCCCGTTTGCTGGCCGGCAAGACGGTGCTGGTCATCGCCCATCGGATGCGCACCGTGGAGGCGGCGGACAAGATCGTTGTCCTGGCCGACGGCAAAGTGGCGGAGCAGGGCTCCCCCTCGGAGCTGATGGAAAAGGGCGGCCTGTTCCGCCGGATGGTGGAACTGCAGTGGCAAAGCGCCAACTGGAAGCTGGGGTAAACAGTTCCTGTATACAGCGGGCGTTCTATATGTAAGCATATTCAAAAAGGCCCGCAGGAAACGAGGAAAAACCTCTTTCCTGCGGGCCTTATTTTTCTTGATTGTCTATTGTATAAATCACACAGGCAATCCCGGCGATCATTGAAAACAAAAACGCCCCGCCCATTGCGTTATCCAAAGCCGCACCGATAAAGAAACCGGCTGTTCCGGCAATAAGCATTGTGATAACAGAGGCAGCGGTTCTAAACTTTTTCATATGCGATCCACCTTCCAAAACGGATATTTTCATAAGAGCAGTTGGGGAACGATATTAAAAATATCGTTCCCTTTCCTTGCTCAAACGCAAATACTTGACTTTGGCATAAAAACCAGTATAATATACATATACCCCCAAGAGTATAGGAGCGTTACGATGAAACAATGTATGGATGCTGATAATCTGCACCGCAGATTAAAAAAAATAATCGGACAAGTACAGGCAATCGACAGAATGATCGATGAAGATATCCCCTGTGAAGATGTCCTTTCACAGTTAAATGCCGCTAAATCTGCACTGCACAAGTGCGGGCAGGTGGTGCTTGAGGGGCATATTAAGCACTGCGTCAAGGACGGGATAGAACACGGGGACGCAGACAAAACGATTGAGGAATTTACGAAAGCGGTAGAGCGTTTTGCTAATATGGGTTAACGAAATTTTTGCGAAAAGCAGTTGAAACAGACTGCTTTTTTCTTTTGTTCGCTTGACAAACCTATACCCCCTATGGTATTATATACCCATACCCCATAAGGTATGGAACGGAGGGTTTCCATGAAAGCGTTGATGGAGAAATTGGAGCATTTGCTTGAAATCGGAGGAACTAAGAAAGATATTACATTCCTTGTTATCTCGGGCATTGCTCTTATTTGCAGTCTGACAGGCATACTTGATTTTTTGCCTTTTGACATCGCCTGGGTGGCAATTATTTTATGCGGTGTACCGATTATTTTGGAGGCAATCATCGGGCTTGTTACAGCCTTTGATATCAAGGCGGATGTGCTGGTATCCCTTGCGCTGATTGCTTCTGTCTGCATAGGCGAAGATTTTGCAGCGGGCGAAGTTGCTTTTATCATGCAGATCGGCGCTCTGCTTGAAGATTTAACGGTAACAAAAGCCAGAGCTGGCATTGAGAAATTAGTAAAACTGACGCCTCAGACAGCACGGGTCGTACATGGCGGCGTAGAATCGGTTATTCCCGCAAGCGAAGTAAAAGTCGGAGATATTCTCCGTGTTTTACCGGGTGAAGGGATTGCTGTTGATGGTATTATTACTTCGGGGCAAACTTCGATTGATCAGGCGGTTATGACGGGAGAGCCTATTCCTGTCGATAAAACGGTTGGAGATGAGGTGTCAAGCGGAACAGTAAACCGATTCGGGGCTTTTGAAATGAAAGCCACAAAGGTTGGCGAGGACAGTTCTATTCAGCGGATGATCAGCCTTGTTCAGTCGGCAGATGCGGGAAAAGCAAAGATTGTCGGTATGGCTGACCGATGGGCAACCTGGATTGTTGTGATCGCCCTGACCGCCGCCGCCCTTACTTGGGCAATAACGGGAGAAATTATCCGTGCGGTTACCATTCTTGTTGTGTTCTGCCCCTGCGCTTTGGTACTTGCGACGCCTACTGCAATCATGGCGGCGATTGGCAATGCCACAAAGCACAGTTTCCTTGTGCGTGAGGGAGACGCTTTGGAAAGATTATCAAAGGTTTCGAGAGTAACCTTTGATAAGACGGGAACGTTGACCAACGGAAAGCCAAAGGTAATCGCTGTAAAATCCCTTTCGGAAAGCTATACGGAACAGGATATTTATGCTCTTGCCGCCGCTGCAGAGCAATTCTCGGAGCATCCGCTTGGCAAAGCAATTGTCGGCTGCTATAAGCAGAATGCGAATGCACCTATCCCAAAAGCAACTGATTTTGAAATGCGGCTTGGACAGGGCGTATGCGCTGTCGTGGACGGAAAGCGTATTTTTGCGGGCAAGCTGGATATGACGAATGGCAATAAAAATATTTGTCAAACAAATCCCGAAATTCAAGGCTTTTTGAATGATGGCAGCACAATAACCTACCTGTTTTCAGATGACGAGATGATCGGATATCTTGTCTTGTCCGATACCATTCGAAAAGAAAGCACTGAAATGATTGATGCTTTGCAAAGCTGTGGCGTTCAGCCTGTGCTTTTGACGGGTGATAACGAAAACTCTGCAAGCAGTATTGCAAAGCAGTTAGGGATTGGTGAAGTATATGCTGGCTGTTTGCCTGAAGATAAGCTGAAGCTGATTGAAAAATATCAGGAGAACAGGCAGGCTGTTTGTATGATTGGGGATGGTATTAACGACGCGCCCGCACTGAAAAAGGCAACGGTCGGTATTGCAATGGGCGGGATTGGAAGTGATATTGCAGTAGATGCAGCTGATATTGTATTGGTCAATGACGAAGTTAAAGAGCTTCCTCACTTAATATCCCTGTCTAAACGAATGATGACTACGATAAAACTTAACCTGAGTTTTTCAATGGGACTGAATTTCCTTGCCATCGTGCTTGCTATAACAGGTATTCTGAATCCCGTTGTGGGTGCGCTTGTCCACAATGCAGGCTCTGTGCTTGTAATTATCAATTCAGCATTGCTATTAAAATGGAGGAAAAGAAAATGATTATTTCAATTATCGGTATGTTGATCGGCGCTTTAGTTGCTGGTGTTGGTATTTACTATCTCATTAAAGAAAAACGGGATAAAGAATCCGTGAAAATTTACGGAATTATCAGCGGAGTCGGCGGTGTTATATTCATTGGAATGCTTGTCAAGCTGATTTTAGAACTGTTATAGTGGCGTCGGATTTATAGGGAAAATTATTTTATTATGGAATAGAGTTTTCCTATTTCACGTTCACTTGGTATAGGTCAGTATTTTTGCATTCCTACATTGATGCCTCTATCCCGCGGGTTTTGTATGATTGCGGTGTTTTCCCCTATATCCGCTTTTGAATATACTCTGTCACCAGACCGGCATACTGCTCCAGCCGGACCATCAGCGCCAGATGCCCGCCGGTCAGGTTGGTGACAACGGTAGGATGCGGCATAATGGCGATTAGGGAATCCTTGCAGGCTTGATTGAAAGTGGTATCGTCCTCGGACAGGATCAGCAGGACTTTGTCGTCCCACCCGGCAAAGTCCTGCTCTGTCATACCGAAGTAGCTTTCCGCATCGCAGAGGAAGTCGATCATATGGTATTCATAGGGTTTGGTGAGCAGCTCCAGCATGGCGCCTCCGTCGAAAGAATACTGCCGCCGGATCCAGGCGATCCAGCCAAGCAGCACAAGGAATATGGCTGCGGCGATTACAAATATTACGCCAAGCACTGTAAGGCGAAACACCGTAAACAACAGTACGGCCAGCACCACCGCCAGAGCCAGAAGCCCGCCAACCATATAAAGCACAGGGGCAGACATCCAGTTTCCGTACTTCTCACCATGGGTTCCGAGATGAATACCGCTTTGCTCAATTTCACTTATTTTCATCCTGTTCACTCCTTTTGGAAAGCATTCTTCATCAAAACAACACAGCGGCAGGAGGCGATATGTTTGCCCCCGCCGCTGCATCCGTTTACTTTTTAAGCCAGTGCTGCGCCCAGCTCACGGCACGCCGCCAAGGCGTCATCATCCGGCGCCTCATTGCAAATTACGCTGTCGCAGACAAGGTTGGCTCCGTCATCGCCGCAGCGTTCCTCCCAGCTGCGCATCCATTCTCCGTCGCCCCAGCCATAGGAGCCGAACAGGGCGATGTTCTTTCCGCGCAAGTCCCCCTCGCAGCCGGCGAACATCGGTTCAAATTCGCTCTCCTCCAGCTGTTCCGCCCCCATAGAAGGGCAGCCAAAGGCGATAGCGTCGTAACTGCCGACCTGGTCTGCCGAAAATTCGGAGGCGGTGAGCAGGGACACCTCTGCGCCCTTTCCTTTTGCGCCTTCCGCTACGGCTGACGCCATAGCTTCGGTATTGCCGGTACCGCTCCAATAAACAACTGCAACTTTACTCATAAGACAAAACAACCTTTCTCTCTGATTTATTATGGTAGAAACATCAACCAGCTACGGTAAGCTGCTCGATGGATTTCCCTTGCTGCCACTGTTGAGACGAGATTTGTCAAGGAGTGTTTTTGCAAAGCAGTGTGCAATTCGCATTGACAAGCAGCAAAAAGAACGCTATAATAATGTCGTTATCGATAATGATGTTATTATTTAGACGCAGAGGAGTGAAGACATGGCCAATAGGGATCATTCCCTGGATGATGGGATCATTCAGGCTGCTTATTCGGAATTTCTTGCTTACGGCTTTCAGAAAGCCTCTTTGCACAAGATCGCCGAAAAAGCCGGTGTTACTACGGGGGCAATCTACACAAGATACAAGAATAAAGACGCGTTGTTTGCCAGTCTGCTTCAGGATTTTTTTGAGACGATGCAGGTTCTCTTTGCTCCCATCGCGGAAGAATACGAAAAAGCAAAGTGCAGCGCGCAGCCGGATGATATCCTCCGCGCCATAAACGCCGAAGAACAGGTATATTTTCAACTGCTGACCGAGCACTGCAATGACTGCACTTTATTTTTCTGCCGCAGCGATGGCAGCTCCATGGAAACCGTGCTGCATAAACTAATGGATCAAAAAGCGGAACAAACGGTGGAATTCTTTTCGCATATCTATGGGAAAGCGCCAAATGCCGATGCGATCCGTCTTTTGATGGGCTCACAGTTCTGGTACTTCCGCCGGCTGCTGGATCAGCATATGGAGGAAGGCAGAATGCTTACCTGCTTACAGGCAGTCCTTGATTTCACCAACGCTGGCTGGCGGCAGCTATGCGATACCTTGCAATAAATCCGAAAAGTTAATTCGGACGGTCCATCCGTCCGTTTCTTACGGCCGCTGGTTAGAGGCAGCTAACTAATAAGAAAAGAGTTTGCGATGATAGATTTTGAATTTGAATTTCAATATGCAGAAGAAAAGCAGCCCACCTTGCAAAAAGTCGGCGGCAGCATCCCAGCCCTGTCTCTTATACACATCTCCGAGCCCACGAGACCGGAGC
>USBI01000053.1 GCA_900552945.1 uncultured Oscillospiraceae bacterium | reverse complement strand
CGAGATAGGCTCCGGTCTCGTGGGCTCGGAGATGTGTATAAGAGACAGAGACAGGTCTGCATGGCTTCCCAGGCGTCAGCCAATTCACCGTACTGCTGTTTTTGCGCTTCCCATCGCTGCTTCGCATTGGCAAGCTGCTGTTCCACTGTGTCTTGCGTATCTTTTGAATTGGTTGAAAAATAGGCGCTTTCGGAAAGCTCGACCGGAAGGTATCCCGCTTGGCAGGGGAGGGTGACTTCCTCGTGTAATTTTCCGCTGACGAGATGAAACTCCATGGTTTCACCTTTGGGGTTGTTCCAGTAAAGAGAGTTCTCTTTTCGCATGCTGTACCCCGGGAAGTTCCATAACACAGCGCCTTCTGCTACACAAAGCGGAACAAACCGCGTGGTGTTTTCGAGGAGTAATACTTTCATGACAAGTTCGGCAGAGCTCTGCCCGTGCGCGGTCTCAATCCGGAAACGGAGACGCCGCCAGGAAATGTCAAGGGAAGTATAGCTGCCGTCATATGCGTGGGGACCTGCCTGCACAACGGCGGATTCGTCATTGAATACACCAATCAGGGGTTCTTTGAGATATACTGCCCTCTTAAAAATTCCTTAAACCCGATGTTAATTGCGTATCCCTGCGGCATGCGCACATGACAGGAAAGTGAACGTGTGTCCCATGTGTTGAAGCCTTGTATAAGCTGCTGTTTTTCTTGTTCGTACTGCATTGTATCACGCCCTTAGTGATTGATTGAACTTATGGTAGCACAAAGAAAAAAAGAAGACAATAAGCAAGGCAAACAATTGATTGGTAACGGGATAAAAATTACGTTTGTAAAAGGATTTCCGAACAGAAACGATGAAAAACGCAGCCGGAGATTGACATTGGTTCTTTTTCGGGGTATAGTACATGTAATTAACAAAATTGTAAATTGGATACAGCCTGTATCATCCAAAAAGAAAAGGAGCATCGGTTTGAAGATTGATTTATCCGAACAGTGGCTTCCGGTTTATGAGGCGCTGGCAAGTGATGTGCGCCTGAAGATCATCCATCTTCTGGCGGAAAGGCCTATGAACATCAAAGAGATTGCTCAGGCGCTGGGATTGAGTAGCGCCATCATTACCATGCATATCAAAAAGCTTGAAAAGGCACAGATTGTAACGGCAGAACGTGTAAGCGGAAACGGAGCGGTGCAAAAGCGCTGCCGTTTGAACACCGAGTCGATTGAGATTGCTTTTCCCCATCCGAAAACCTCCGGGAAGGTGTCTGAATTCAGCCTTCCGATCGGCCATTATACCGACTTTTCTGTTTGCCCTACCTGCGGGCTTGCGACCACCCGCAAAATCATCGGCTATTTTGATGACCCGCGGTATTTTCTAGACCCTGAGCGGGTCAACAGTGGAATCCTTTGGTTTGCTTCGGGATTTGTAGAGTATAAAATGCCGAATTATCTGCTCAAAGGGCAAACTGTGCAGGCAGTTGAGATTTCGCTGGAACTTGGCTCCGAAGCGCCGGGCGTTAACAACGACTGGCCGTCGGACATTGGGTTTTATCTCAACGGCGTGCGCCTCGGCCAATGGACCTGCCCGGGCGATTTCGGGGGAACAAGAGGCCGTTTTACCCCGGACTGGTGGAGCCCTGATATCGGTCAGTTCGGGCTGTTAAAGGTCATTCGGGTGGATGAGACCGGTTCATATATCGACGGGGACCGTGTATCCGGTATTACTGTGCAGGAACTCGACCTGCTTCGGAAGCAATGGTCGTTCCGTGTGGAGGTTTCCGAACAGGCTGAACATTGTGGCGGGGTGACCATATTTGGTTCCGGTTTCGGAAATTATAATCAGGACATCCTGTTTCGGGTGTATTATTCGTAAACTGCTTATCAAAACAGGAGGGCTTTTTCTCCTCAAGCATATGAAAAAATAAAAGCTGCCGGTAAAACCGGCAGCTTTTTGATTGGGTAAGGAATTATTTGCGCTTTAATATCAGTACGTTCAAAGAATACGCCGGTGCCTGATAGGTAAACTTCTGCGCGGCTCCGCTTTGTGTTTGGGCGACAGGAGAGACGCGTTCCGGCTGATCCAGGGTGTTTTCATCTTCCGGATGCGCGCTGGTCAAAATCTCAGCCCGGTAGTCGGATTCCACCTCGCAGTCCAGCGCGATTTCTACCGGCTGTGCTCGATCGGTAATATTGACCAGTTTGACGATGACTTCATCATCGGTCACGGAAGCAGAAGCAGTGATTGCGGGATAGTTCGGCAGATTCGCGCGGTGGACGAGTTCGCCGTCGATGTAGCAGTCAAAGCCGTCCTCACGGGTCACCACTTTGTAATGATGGTATTCGCTGACGGATGTATCTATCATTACATTGTCGCCCATCGGTGTGTGGCGTTTGTAGTAATATTCGGAAACGGAACTGGTATGGTCGTTGACCGTCCATTTGAAGCAACGCATGGAATCCATTTCCAGTTTGTCGGGGTCGGTGGTTTCATCAATGCGGAAGACGCTCTGCGGATGATGGCACCAGACAGCAAGCGCGAACGGATTGTCCGGCGTTGATTTGATCTCTGCCTCAAAGGTGCAGCAGTTGTCTGCATTGCTGCCAAACGCCGCAAACGCCGCATCAATGGAAAAGTTTGCTCCGGGGGAATCGTACTTTTCCCGCTCCGGCTGGATGGAAGCGGTGATGTATTCATCCCCTTGTTTTATGAATTTTCCTTCCAGCAGACAGGAAATGTCAGCCGGCTGCCCGTTTACGGTCACATTCCGCACATGTAAGCCGTCTTTTGTGGAAGAAATAGCTGGTAGACCACAGGGAATGCGGTGCAGAAGGTCGGTTTCGGTATTCAGCGTGACCGCCTCTTTGCCGCGGTTTCCCGCAAGAAGAGAAAGGGCGTGGTAGGTGGGGATGCCATAAGCACGGTGGTTATCGAATGCAATCAGATTGGGGTACCAGGCTGTGTAATCAGTATTCTGAAACAAAGGCGCGTAAGCAGTGGTGGTAACAATGTCCTGATTGTTTTCAACACCGAGTAAGAACGCCGATTCAGCCAGTGCGCAGCGAAGGGTGGCAACCTTTCCCACGGTTACCGCGTATTCGCCCACAAAAATGTCCGGCCCCTTCCGGTCGTAATTGTCGTACATATGGGTGTTTTCCAAAAAGAATTCCGGCGTGTCGTAATAGTGTTCATCCGCCATTTCGGTAGGCAGTCCGGCATGTTCGGTGTGCGTGTTGGAGACATAATGAATTTGTGGGTATTTGGCTTTCAAAACGTCATAGAACTTTTTATAGCGCCAATAATACTCCTCGCCGCTGTTTTCGTTGCCAATTTCGATGTAGCTGAGTTTGAACGGTTCCGGATGACCTGCTTCAGCCCGTTTGCGGCCCATGGGGGTGGAGGCATCTCCAATGGCGTATTCAACGGCATCCAGCGCTTCCTGCAGAAGCTGTTCCAACTCGTCTCCTTCAAAGAATTCCGGCTCGCGGCCCTGACAGGTTAACCCGCAGTTGATAACATACATCGGTTCCAGATCAAGGTCTTCGCATATTTGCAGGTATTCATGGAAGCCCAGCCCGTTTGTGGTGCGGTAATGCCACATCAGCACATGGCTTGGCCGCTCCCACACCGGTCCGATGGTATTTGGAAAACGCATGGCGGTTTCATAGGTGAATCCTTCCACAATGCATCCGCCTGGAAAGCGAAGGAATTTGGAGTTAGTGTGTTCCAGAAGCTCCATCAGGTCCTTGCGCATCCCGTGGCCTTTGTAGGTTTCACTCGGCATGAGGGAGGTGAATCCAAAACAAACGGTGCATGCTTCGGGCGCTTTGATGAGCAGTTTTCCTTTAAAGTCGTCCGCAGTAGCGGTAAAGGTGCTGTCGTACCGTTCATAACAGCCTGGTTTTACCATGATTTCGGTTTGATCCTGAATCGTTCCGTCTTCGGAAGCAATTGCAACCTGAAGCACGGCGTTTTCGCAGACGGATTTTGCGAACATGTAAAAATGGCAGCTTTCTCCTTTTTTGAGCGGAATGCCCTGATAGCCGATGTTATAAATCATGCCATTTGTTTCAAATGCAACCTTGAGCGCGGTCAAACGTTTGGGATTCAGACGTTCTGCCGCATCCAACCGCATTTCTGCGTGTTCTGCGTACCAGGCAGGAATAGGGGTAGGGGGAACGTCATGCATCCACTTTTTCAGCCCCTCGCCGTTGTTGAACTGATCCGACCAGCCCATTGGTGTGGTGAAGACGGAGCCGTCTTCGTTCAGCGTACAGCGTTCCGGCGGGATGGAGTCCTCAAAACTCCGGTTGCGGAGCATTTCCGGGTACAGGCCGCTGTCACCTGCACGGTTGATGTCTTCAAAAAACAGCCCGTACAGGTCAGGCGCAACGGGAAAACGTTTTTCTTTTGTCTGAATGGTAATCCTGCTCATGTGGTTCTCCTTTCCTTAAGAGGCAATGCGGATGACAGAAAGAGAATCTGTCTTAATTAGATGCATCAATATAATTAACAAAAACATTAACATATTAAATAATACATTAACGTTATTGTAATAGAATCCTGTACTCTTGTCAATATAAAAATTGGCTTTTAAATAGCGGTGGGCTTGTGTATATAATCAAATGCCGGACTGAAAATGAAAAAAGCCCGCAGCCGTATCAACTGGCGCGGGCGAATCGGAGTAATAAGCAGAACCGAAAAGTGCGTTACTCTGCTTTCTGCAATGCTGCTTTGAGGTTTTCAAGGTCAGCGTTGTTTGGGTGATTCAAGGCACGGTCGTAGTTTTCCAGCATCATCTGCTTGCGGGGGCTTTCTTCCATGGATTCATAGCGAGCACGTACCGAAGAAGGCATTTTTCCCTGACACATGAAGGTTCCGACGACAGAATCCGGGGAGGGAAGATGACGTTCTACAGCTGAAAGAATGGTATTAAAATATTCGGCTGAACCTCCAAAACCTGCTGTACCGAAAAGAAAGACCGTTTGTGTTGTGATCTGAGCCAAAAAATTGGTTGTTTCAATAGTACAGTCGCCTTTATCTGTCCAGAATCCTACATAGACCCGGTCCGCTGTCAACGCCATCTGGTCCGGCTGCCCAAAATAAACGCAGTCTTCTTTTGGCAGGAAATCACGAATTGTTTCCGCCAGAGCACGGGTGTTTCCCGTTTTACTGCTATACACGATAGAGTATGTCATATGACCACCTCTTTCATTGAAACATAGAAAGTGAAAATGAATGGTTGACACTATTATAGCACAATCCAGAAATAAGAGGAAAATCAGACACAATATTCTTTCTGATTGGTGACTGGCCTTGACAAAATGTGAAAAGGACATATAATAAGTAAATGGTTACTTATTTAAAAAGGCAGGTTGACCAATATGATGCCATTTGGTTTGAAAATCGCAATCATTAACCGGGCGTTTCGTAAAAAGTTGGATGAAAAAGCCGCTGCGATGGGTTTAACTGCTGTTCAGCTTCGGGTGCTGGGGTCCGTGAGCCGGTTGGAAGCGGCGGGGGAGGAAGAAATCCACCAGAACGACCTGGAACGGCTTGAGCGCGTGACCCATCCGGCTATGACAAAACTTCTTCAAAGGCTGGAAAGCAAAGGGTTTGTCTGTTGTGTTCCCAGCACAAAAGACCGGCGGTATAAAAAAATTACCTGTACAGAGAAGTCACGCGGTATTCATCAGGTGATTTTAGCACAGGATGAAGAGGTTTTAGCGGAACTTTGCAGGAATTTTACCCAAGAGCAAAAGCAAGCCTTGTTTCAAATGGCGGACATGCTTTTAAAAAATATTGATTCGGATTAAACGTTAAAAAACGTTTGGGATACTCAGGCAGTGCGCCAAAATCACAGGTGTGCTGCTCTGCTTTTTAGCTAAATATGTAACTAGTTACTTAAAAGGAGGGTATGATAAGATGGAACAAGCTGTACCGCAGAGTAAAAGTCCTTTTGCAACCGAACCGATTGGGCGGCTGATTGTAAAATTTGCCGTCCCCTGCGTCATTTCGCTTTTGGTGAACTCACTGTACAATATCGTGGACCAGATCTTCATCGGATGGGGCGTGGGATATCTTGGCAACGGTGCTACCAACGTTGTTTTCCCGATTACGATCATTGCTTTGGCGCTTTCCATGATGATCGGTGACGGCGGAGCCGCTTACCTGAGTTTAAAGCTGGGTGAGGGCGATGTTGCGAGCGCGAAGAAAGGGGTGGGAAACGCCATCGTGATGGTGCCGGCGGTAAGCATTCTCCTGCTGGTTGTCTTCCTGATCTTTATTGATCCGATCCTGACCTTGTTCGGCGCGACTGAAGCACTGCGCCCCTACGCTTTGGAGTATGGTTATATCATCGGAATCGGTCTTCCTTTCACGATGATTCCAACGGCGCTGAACTCTATGATCCGCGCGGACGGCAGCCCGAAATACGCGATGTTTTCCATGGTGCTCGGCGCGGTGATCAATACCGTATTTGACCCCATATTTATTTTCGTGCTTCACATGGGTGTTCAGGGTGCGGCGATCGCCACGGTGATGGGACAGGTTGCGTCTTTTGTCGTATCGATCATATATATTACCCGCTTTAAGACCTTTCACTTTGATAAAGTTATGTTCCGTTTAAAACGGCGGGTCTGTCAAAACATATTAACTCTCGGTATCAGCAGTTTCATTACTCAGATTGCGATCACCATTGTAATGGCTTTGACCAACAATCTGCTGGCAGCTTACGGCGCGGCTTCTGTTTATGGGCCGGAAATACCGTTGACAGCAATGGGCATTGTGATGAAGGTCAATCAGATCCTCATTTCCATTCTGGTTGGTATTGCTACCGGCGCACAGCCGATCATTGGTTATAACTACGGGGCAAAAAATTTTGAAAGGGTAAAAAAGGCGTTCGATATTGCGCTGGTTGCGTCTGAGATTGTGTCGGTCATCGCCTTTTTGGTGTTCCAGTTTGCGCCGATGAGTGTTGTGTCCGTGTTTGGTTCGGAAGAGGGGCTGTATAACGAATTCGCCGTTATGTCCTTCCGCATTTTCTTAATGCTCTGCCCGCTGACTGGGTTCCAGACCGTGGCGGCGATTTATCTGCAGGCGATTGGAAAACCCGTGAAGTCTGCCATTCTTTCATTATCCAGACAGATTATCTTCTTTGTGCCGACAATCATCATCCTTCCGCTCTTCCTTGGGGTAACGGGTGTTCTCTGGACGGGTCCTGTTGCGGATGGACTGGCGTTTGTGCTTGCGCTGGGGCTGATTCTGTACGAAAGAAAACAATTGAAGACATTTCCTGTTTCCGAGTGACAGAAGAAGTCATCGTTTTGGTGAAAGGGGTTTGAATGATATGAAAAACAGAGTGATTACCATCAGCCGTGAATTCGGCAGCGGCGGCCGCACGATTGGGAAAAAGACAGCGGAGGCGCTGGGGATTCCCTGCTATGACAGCGAACTGATTCAAAAGATCGCCGTGAAAAGCGATTTTCGTGAGAACTATGTCCGTGATACCGATGAATCCGCACCGGGCGGATTTCTGGCATCGGCGTTTTCACACCCGGCGTTTGGTCCGAACAATGCGGATTATCTTTGGGAAATACAGTACAACGTCATTGCAGAGCTTGCGGAAAAAGGACCGTGTGTGATTGTTGGCAGATGCGCGGACTATATTCTGCGCGATAAAGCCGATTGCCTGAAGATTTTCATCCATGCGGATATGCAGTTTCGAGCGGAACGGATTGTGAAAGTATACGGAGAACGTGAGGCTTCTCCTGAACAGCGCCTGAAAGAAAAGGATAAGCGCCGTGCGGCCTATTACCGGTTTTACACCGATATGAAATGGGGCAATGCGCAGAATTATGACATTACCTTAAACAGCGGAACGCTTGGGATTGACAAGTGTGTGGAACTGATTCGGGAGCTTTATTAAACGAAATTAAAGCGAAATAAAAAAGGACGTGCATTTGCACGTCCTTTTTGTTTATCCGGTTGGAAGAATCGAGAAAGTAAGAGACTGCTCTTTGGTTTTCGCAGCATTTGCGGTTATTCTTCCATTTCCATTTCTATTGCATGTTGAACCATATCCGAAACCCAATCCTGCATATTGTCTTTGGATTCTTGTGATGCGTTTGAACGGGATTCAAAATACAGCGTATAGCCGTCTGAGTTCATTTTGCTGATTGTTACGGTTTCGTCGCTGCCGAAGGTGCATCTGTTTCCGTATCCAAGCGTGTCGATCTCGTTTCTGCGGTCATCATCGGTTTCGTCTTCCGCGTTGTCAGGAGCAAGCGCGTAGCTTAAAGAAATTGCTTCCCGCTTTCCGTTGTATGGGTCATCGGTATCTTCCGGGGTTAAAATCAACCCCGCTACGACCTCGTTGTTTTCGTCCAGCATCAGATAAATGGATGAGTCAATGATCTGGAAAAAGGACCAATAGGTGTGCGGGTCGTCTTTCATCTGAACCATTCCCTGGTCAAGCGCAAACCCGGATGCACTGAATCCGGAAGAACTGCTGCTTTCCGACTCACCTTGGTTTAAATCTTTGTTTATGTACAGAAAATAGTCGGAAAATCGCTCCCATGTGTCATGCATGCTGAATGAAAGCTCTTCCGTCTCACTGCTTTCGCCTGAGCCGGAAACGCTGTTCCACAGACCGCCGATGACGTTACAGCCGGTAAACAGCCCGCTTATTAAAAACGAGCATAAGATCACAGCAATTGTTTTTTTCATTGTAAACCTCCGTAAATCAATAAAAATCCTTATTTTGCATCACAAAAGTTGAGCTTCATTAAGCGAAAACTCGGCGCTGTTTTGCGTGTGAAAAAGGGTGCTTTCTTTACCGATTCCTGGTCACCTCTTGAGCTTCTATTTTGCCGCCGGAAACAGGGGTAAAGCTGCGCTGATTGTGAAATACAGATTGAAATAACCGCAGCAAAAGAGCCGGCCCTATCGGCTGGATTCCCGCTTTCGGCACGGACAATTTGATTGCAATAAAAAACTGAGTCCGGAACGCAATGTGCGTCCAGACTCAGTCTGGCGGAGATGGAGAGACTCGAACTCTCGCGCCGGTTACCCGACCTACGCCCTTAGCAGGGGCGCCTCGTCACCAACTTGAGTACATCTCCAAAACTGGTAACTTAATTTAACAACTGATGAAATTGTAAAAGGTGTTTTAAATTGGCGGAGAGGGTGGGATTCGAACCCACGGTCCCTCGCAGGATCACTGGTTTTCAAGACCAGCTCCTTAAACCACTCGGACACCTCTCCGAATTTGTCTTGCCAAGCTATTTTATCATATCAGATTCATCCTGTCAAGAGCAAATTCGGAAAAGAAACGAGGTTTAAGAACGGTTTCGTTTCGCTCGTGTCAGCGCGGGAATCACCTTGGCGATTGCCAATGCGACGACTGCCGCGATAACAGCTTCCAACAATGTGTTGGTGCCGAGCGTTACCGCCATGGCGCCGAACAGCAGGTCGTAACCGATTCCGTTTGCCGAAGCGTACTGCGGCCCAAAGAACAGGTAGATTCCTCCCAGCACCAATACAGAATGCAAAATGGTGGCGACTACTGCAGAAATGGTGCATGCCGCATAACCGCGTCGGTCAAACCGGCAGATTCCTTTGTAGATCAGCGACGCGAAAAGCCCAAGCAGGATGCGCGGCACGAAGCAGATGACAAGGCTCCATCCGTTTCCGGAAAACTCGCCCATGGAATAAAACGGAGTGAATACAAAAGCAAAAGGGCTGGGCGGAATAAACGTCCATACCAGAAAGCTAAGCAGCCCAAAGATAAAGCCCATAAACGTTCCGGCGCCTGTTCCGAGAACAATGGCGGCTACAATGACCGGAATGTGGGCAAGCGTTGCCACCAGCGGCCCAATCGGCAGAGAACCAAGCGGTGTTACGGCAAAGATGATCTCAATGGCGACAAGAATGCCAAGCTGAGCAAGCAGACGAGTGTTCATCCGTTTCATAATATACCCTCCTTGTTTTAAAATGTTTGTCGTTTTGCCTGAATATTAGTCTTTCTGTATATTCATATGGTAAATATAGTAGAGGCCTTTCAAAACAAGATCTTTTTCCGCTTTGATATGATTTTTGCAATGCGGAACAATCACACCGGAAAGTCCGCCTGTCGCAACAACAGAGATCTTGTCCCCGAGTATGGTGGAATACCGTTCGATCATTCCGTCAATCATACTCGCCGTGCCGTAAACAATACCGGATTTCATCGAGTCGATTGAGTTGGTGCCGATGACGTCGGTCACCTGCTCCAGATTGATCTGGGGCAGCTGTGCCGCACGGCTGGAAAGCGCTTCGAGAGAAATATTGATGCCCGGTGAGATAGAGCACCCCAGAAAAGCGCCGTCCTGGTCAAGCGCCATGATTTTTGTTGCCGTGCCAAGATCGACAATGATACAGGGCATAAGAAAGTGTTTTTTTGCCGCGACCGACGCGCATATCAGGTCGGCGCCCAGAATGGATGGCTGCGGGATTTTGATATCCAGACCGGTTTTAAGGGCGGGGCTTACCACCAGTACGGGGCAGCGGAGAAGCTTCTTGAGCGCTTCACGTAAAACAGGGGTTAGGGCCGGTACCACGGAAGATATGATCGCGCCTTCGAATTCATCGGCACGGTAACCATAAAGAGAAAGGATATTGAAAAATTCGACCGCGTACTGATCTTCCATTTTCGATAAATCGGAAGCCAGCCTGGAAACAAAAACAAGCTCATCGTTTTGAAAACAGCCGAGTACAATGTTGGTGTTCCCTGCATCCACTGTAAAAATCATACGACCCCCACCTTATTGATTTGTTGGTTTCATCATAGCACTTTTTTTAAACAGCTTCAACAAAAAGTACGGCATACGCGTGAGAAAACGGTTAAAATATTGATTGAACGGTTTTGTTGTCTGTTACAGGATATTTCATTGACTTGTAAGCCGATTTGCTTTATCATGAAACTATATGGGAAGACCTGCTAACAAAAGTCAAGTAGAAATTTCAGGTTTTGGGAGCAGCGAAAAA
>USBI01000052.1 GCA_900552945.1 uncultured Oscillospiraceae bacterium | reverse complement strand
TTATGATGATTGCCGGTGTTTTGGCAGCGGCGCTGGTGGGGTATCTGATCCTGTATCTGGGCGGCGAACAAGGAGCTACGGCGATTGAAGCGGGCCGTTTTTTTGCCGGAATCGTCATGGCGCTCGCATTTGGTTTTGTTGGATTTATTGACGATTACATCAAGGTTGTCAAAAAGAGAAATCTTGGACTCAAAGCGCGGCAAAAATTAGTCATGCAGTTTTTGATCGCGGCCGCATACATTGCCACTCTGTATCTTTGCGGGGATACATCAACGGTTGTGGTTTTCCCTCTGCTGGGTCAGGTGGATTTTGGTTTCTTCTATTATCCGCTGATCGTGATCGGAATCGTAGGTTTTGTCAATGCGGTGAATCTGACCGATGGAATTGACGGCCTTGCCTCTTCGGTTACTTTTGTAGTCGCCATTGTGTATATGGTTATTTCTTCGGTTTACCGCTTTGATAATATGTCTGTTCTTTCCACTGCTCTGGCAGGCGCCTGCCTGGGCTTCCTTGTCTGGAATTTCTATCCGGCAAAATGCTTTATGGGCGACTTAGGCTCGATGTTTTTGGGCGGCATGGTCATCGCGCTCGGTATGGGCGTTGGATTGCCGGTTTTGCTTATCCCAATCGGGATTGTTTACATTTGTGAAGAACTTTCGGTTGTCATTCAGGTCACAAGTTTTAAATTGACCGGAAAACGGGTGTTTAAAATGAGCCCGATCCATCATCATTTTGAGATGTGCGGCTGGAGTGAAGTGAAAATTGTTCTTGTCTTTTCGCTGGTTACGCTTGTGTTTGGTGGGCTGGCGGTGTTTCTTGCGTTGCAGATCTGATTTATAATTTTGTTTTTGGAGGGGAATGCCGGTGGCAACAAAACAAAAACGGGCAACGGCAAAACGTTTGCCGCATATGGATGCAACATTCCTCATCATCATTCTTGTGCTTCTCACATTCGGCCTTATCATGCTGTTTTCAGCAAGCTACGCTTATGCCTATTACCAGTACGGTGACAGTCTGTATTTTATCAAACGTCAGGCGATATTTGCGGTCATGGGCATTGCTGGCATGCTGTTTGTTTCCTGTATCAATTATCACGTTCTTTTGAAGTTTGTTCCATGGTTCTTTGGCGGCGGCTTGCTGCTTCTTGTGATTGTACTGTTCATGCCGGAACAAAAAGGGGCACGAAGGTGGATTGACCTGAAGATCATCACCTTTCAGCCGTCTGAGATCATGAAATTCGCGCTGGTTTTGCTCTTTGCCTATCTTATCATGAAAAACTATGATAAAATGGGCACATTCCGGTACGGCGTGCTTCCTTTTATGATACCGCTTGGCATCGTATGCGTTCTCATGATTTTGGAGCCGCATCTTTCCGGTACAATTCTTATCGTTTCCATTGCATTGGTTATGATGTTTGTCGGTGGTGTAAAATATCGCTACTATGTCGCGCTTTTGATCATTGCCGCGCTAGGTGTGCTCTTAGTTATTCTATACGGCGGTATCGGATATGTGGAAGCAAGGCTGGCCAGCTGGCTGGATCCGTTTTCGGATCCGCAAGGCGATACCTACCAGACGGTACAGTCTCTCTTGGCAATTGGTTCGGGTGGATTTACCGGGCTGGGCCTTGGAAACTCAAGGCAGAAATACCTGTATCTGCCGGAACCGCAGAATGACTTTATTTTTTCCATCGTCTGTGAAGAACTCGGCTTTATCGGCGCGGTTGTGCTGGTAACCCTTTTTGCGTTGTTTGTGGTACGCGGTTTCATCATTGCTTCCCGTGCGCCGGATAAGTTTGGTTCCATGCTTGCAGTCGGTTTGACTGCTCAAATCGGTATACAAGTAATTGTCAACATCGCGGTTGTTACCAATACTGTTCCAAACACTGGTATCAGTCTGCCGTTTTTCAGTTACGGCGGTACAGCGCTGTTAATGCAGTTGTTGCAAATGGGAGTGGTGTTGAATATATCAAGGCATTCAGCCATTATGAAGCAGTAAATGAAGGTGTGAGAATATGAGAGTTTTGTTAGCAGGGGGCGGAACAGCCGGACATATCAACCCGGCTCTTGCCATTGCGGCGTGTATTAAACGGCATGAGCCGGATGCCGAAATTCTTTTCGCCGGTACGCCGGATGGAATGGAAGCCAGGCTTGTGAAAAACGCCGGCTATGACTTTACCCCCATTCAAGTCAAAGGGTTTTGGCGTGGCTTTTCCCCGGAGGATATTCGGCATAATGTGAAAACGGTCTGCTATATGCTGACCTCTCCTCATACGGCCAAAAAGATCATCAACGACTTTAAGCCGGATATTGTGATTGGCACGGGAGGATATGTCAGCGGTCCGATCGTCTTTACTGCTCAGAAAATGGGAATCAAAACACTCATTCATGAGCAGAACGCGTTTCCCGGAGTTACCACAAAGGCGCTTGCCAAAAAAGCGGATGTTGTCTGCCTTGCGGTGCAGGAAGCCAGAAAATTGTTGAAGATCCGCGGGAAGGTATATGTAACCGGAAACCCGGTGCGGGAAAGCATCATTTATAAATCAAAGGCGGAAGCCCGCAAAGAGCTTGGTATGGATGATAAGGTCTGTATTTTGTCTTTTGGTGGAAGTCTTGGTGCAATCACCATCAACCGCATTGCCGCGGATCTGATGGAATGGCACCAGAATACAGACGCGATCAATCACATTCATGGTTACGGTCAGCTTGGTGCGGAAGTGTTTCCGAAAATGCTCAAGGACCGCGGCGTGAATCTTGAAGGCAAAAAGCGTATTGATGTGCGCCGGTATATTGACAACATGGACACCTGCCTTGCGGCGGCTGACTTGGTTATCTGCCGTTCCGGCGCGATTACTTTGAGTGAATTGGAAGTGGCCGGGAAAGCGTCCATCCTCATTCCGTGTCCCACGGTCAGTGAAAACCATCAGTACCACAATGCGCTTGTTTTGCAGAATCATCATGCGGCAATCGTCATTGAAGAAAAGAATTACAACAAGGAAGAGTTTGTAGCGGTGGTCAAAGACCTGTGCATGAACCCGGAAAAACTGCAGGAACTTTCCAGAAACGCTTCGGCTCTTGCTGTTTTGGATACGGCGGATCAAATCTACCGCGCTGTGCGCGAGCTTGTTCCCCAAAACGATTAAAATCACCAAATACGCCTCTCTGGCATAGAATAATCCGTAAGGCCCCGCAGGCATTACGGATTTATCTGCATCATCAGGGAGGGTGTTTGAATGGAAAAACTATATATATCTGGCGGGGTGCCGTTGGTCGGAGAACTCCCGGTGCAGGGAGCCAAGAACAGCGCATTGCCTTTGTTTGCGGCGGCGCTTCTGGTAAAAGGCAAAACGGTATTACATAATTGCCCGGATTTGACAGATGTGGACGCCGCGTGTAAGATATTAAATTATCTGGGGTGCCGTATTTCCCGCGTCGGAAATTCGGTGGAAGTGGATGCTTCCAGTGTTTCCCGTTCCGATGTTCCGGATGATTTGATGCGTGAAATGCGCTCCTCGGTGGTTTTTCTGGGAGCCATTGCGGCCCGCACACACAGTGCGCAGGTGTCTTTTCCAGGCGGCTGTGAACTGGGCCCCAGACCGATTGATTTGCATTTAGCCGGTTTGAGGCAGCTCGGGCTGAAAATCAATGAAGAATATGGCCTGTTGGACTGCCGGCTGGAAAGCAGACGGTTTGTCGGCTGTGATATTTCTTTTTCGTTCCCCAGTGTGGGCGCGACCGAGAATATCATGATTGCAGCTGCTACCGCTCTTGGACGAACGGTTATCACCAACGCGGCGCAGGAACCAGAGATCGTTGCGTTGGCGGAATTTTTAAACCTTTGCGGTGCGAAGATTTACGGCGCTGGTAAAAACACCATCGTGATCGATGGCGTGCCGGAACTTCACGGTGTGGAGTACCGTGTTATTCCGGACCGTATTGTGGCGGTGACCTACCTGTGCGCCGCCGCTGTAACAGGTGGGGAACTTTTGCTTACCGATGTTTTGCCGGAGCATTTCAGCTGTATTCTTCCTGTGTTGGATCAGGCAGGATGTAAGTTGCGTGCTGATCAGCATTCGGTTTACTTAAAAGCGCCGCTTCGGCTAAAAGCGTTTAAGACGATTCGCACGATGCCTTATCCAGGTTTCCCAACCGATGCGCAGGCTCCGGTTATGACAGTTGCTGCGCTTGCTTCCGGCACGACAATGTTTGTGGAAAATGTTTTCGAAAATCGTTACAAACATGTGGGTGAATTGACACGGATGGGCGCCAAGATTAAAGTGGAAGGCAAAGTTGCCGTTGTAGAAGGCGTTCGGGCATTGTATGGTGCAAATGTGGAAGCCACTGATTTGCGGGGCGGCGCTTCTCTGGTCGTTGCGGGGCTCGCGGCGTCCGGAATAACCGCTGTCTCCAAAGTATTCCATATCGATCGTGGATATGAGCGGATCGAAAAAACACTTGCGCGTCTCGGCGCAAGGATTCATAGAGAGAGTTAAAAGCAAAGGATGTTTTTGGATGAATGAAGTCAAGCGCGCCCGGCAACAGCTGGATGAGCGCAATGGCCTTGCCAAACCGCCGCGGAAAAAGAAACCGCGGCCCGATAAACCGAAAAAAGGTACAGCGAAAAACACTGTGCCGCCGCGTGCTGGGAGCACGGCAAAAGAGAGCGGAAAACCGAAACCTGGAAACGCTTCTGCAGGTATGCGGCAGCGTACACAGGCCTCTGGACCGGCACGGGTTCCGGAATCCGCAAGGACTTCAACCCGTCAGCAGTCCTCTGCGGGCAGGCGTTCATCAACCCAAACTCAACCTCAAATGCGCCGTCAGACAAAACCCGCCGGTCAGCCTCTGAACGAGAGGGAACGTCTTCAGCGTTCGGTGACTGCGGGGCATCGGCGCCGACGGAAAAAAAGATATACACTATATTACATTATATTATTTTTGTTTGTAGTTATTGCGGGCATTGTTCTTTCTTTGACCGTGTTTTTTAACATTGACACCATCACGGTGGAAGGAAGCGGGCGTTATAGCGCGGATGAAATTATCGCGGCTTCGGGTCTGCATACCGGCGATAATCTCTTTCGAATTAACACAGGCCGAGCAGAGGAACAGATTGTCGATGCACTGGTGTTTGTGGACCATGTGCAGATTTCCCGTTCTTTTCCGAATTCCATTGTTATTACGGTGACAGATGCCCAGCCTGTCATGAGTTTTTCAAACGGCGGTTTGTACAGTACGGTGAGTGAAGCCGGAAGGATTTTGGAAACCGGCCTTGCCCAACCGGCTGAAAATACGTTTGTGGTAAATGGAGTGGAGATACCGGAAAACACAGTTGGAACATTTCTTTCCGCGGGCAGCGGCGAGGGAATGGATATTCTCAATGAAATCAACGCCGCAGCGGAAAATATAGGGCTTGATAACATTACCCGGGTGGATATTAACAGCGTGGTTGACATTCGTGTTTTTTTGGATAATCGTTTTCGGGTGGACCTGGGTAATATCAGCGATTTGGAATATAAACTCACATTTGCTAAAGAACTGGCAGAAACTCGTCTGGGTGAGAGCGAAACAGGTATTATTGATGTGCAGAAAACCGGTACAGCATATTTTCGCCCTGCCAGCAGCCTTGAGGATGAATCAGTGTCTTCCGATTCACAGACCCAAGGCGGGGAGCAAGCTGCGTCTTCTGAAGAGCAATCCCCAAGCAGCGAGGAAACATCATCTAGTGTGGAAGAGAGCACAACTGAGTCTCAAACGGTTGATTCTGCTGCGTAGATTGCGGTGTGAATCTGTAAAAAGGGAATAAAATTGAAGTTTTTGGCAAAACAGGTAAAATTTTCCGTTATGCACAAAACCGCATTGGTTTTTTCGGTCAAAAGTCAAGAAAATACTTGAAAACAGCCTTTGTTTTATGATATGATTATAAGCATAGAGTTTATAAGGGCTTATTGGCATTGCTTCAAATAGAATGAAGTCTGAACAGGCTTTAGCAGGACGCATCAAATCGCAATGGAGGAACGGTAAAGTGAATTTTGTGCTGGACAATGAAATGGAAAAAGCGGTTAATATTAAAGTTGTCGGCGTTGGCGGCGGCGGCGGAAATGCAGTAAACCGCATGATTACTTCCGGTATGGAAAGCGTTGAGTTTATTACCATTAATACAGATAAACAGGTTCTTTTTCACTCCAAGGCTGCAACCAAGATTCCGATCGGTGAAAAATTAACCAAAGGCCGTGGTGCCGGCGGTGATCCGGAGCGTGGGCAAAGAGCTGCGGAAGAAAGCCGCGAAGAGATCGCTGCTGCTTTGAAAGGCACCCAGATGGTGTTTATCACCGCGGGTATGGGTGGTGGTACCGGTACCGGTGCCGCGCCGATCGTTGCGGAAGTAGCGCGCGAATTGGGCATCCTTACCATTGGTATTGTTACGAAACCATTTCTGTTTGAAGGCCCCCGCAGAATGGCTCAGGCAGAAGCGGGTATTGCCGCGCTCGGCCGGCAGGTAGACTCTCTTGTGGTCATTCCGAATGAGCGTTTGAAACTGATTCCGGACACAAAGATTACGCTTGCAAACGCGTTTCTTGCTGCTGATGATGTCCTTCGTCAGGGCGTACAGAGTATTTCAGACTTGATTAACATTCCTGGCCTTGTCAACCTTGACTTTGCAGATGTTACCAGCGTAATGAAAGACGCTGGTTATGCGCATATGGGTGTTGGACGTGCTCAGGGAAAAGATAAGGCGGAAGCTGCTGCTACAATGGCGATTTCCAGCCCGCTGCTCGAAACTTCCATTAACGGTGCGCGCGGTGTTATTATTAACATTACTGCTTCCAGTGATATTGGATTGGATGAAGTTGATCTTGCATCTTCCATGATCTCCAAGGCGGCTCATCCGGAAGCGAATATCATCTGGGGTGCTGCGTTTGATGACAGCTATGAGGATGAAATGAAGATCACTGTCATTGCGACCGGTTTTGATGATGGGCAGCGCCCGGATTCGTCTGATGCTCCTGCTGCATCCGTTTCTCCTTCAGCTTCCTCTGCTTCAACTGCTTCTAATGGCGTTGGGGATGACGATTTTGATGAGATCATGAAAATGTTCAATAAACGCTAAGTGACCAATTGCGGCTTTGTAAAAAATGTAAAACCCACCATGAAGAATGGTGGGTTTTTTTGTTGCTTTCCGGTCTGTTATTGCGATGTTATTTGTGGTATAATATAAAAAGATATGGCTTATATAGCTTGATAAATGGAGGTGGCATTGTGAATCCTGACCCGTGCAGTCGAATATGTGTTGATAATATGGCCGGGATTTGCGTGTTAACAGGCTTTTCCCGGTGAAAAGGGGAGAAGTTTATGATCCGTATTTACAAAACTGAAAATGGAAAAGTCGTGCGTGTTCAGTTCCCGTGTGAGGGTTGTTGGATTTCGGTTGTCAGTCCAACAGAAGACGAAATTCGCTATTTGGTCGAAACGGTGGAACTGGATTCAGATTTTGTGCGCGCTGCGCTGGATGATGAGGAGTCCTCTCGTATTGAAAACGAAGAGGATCAGACTCTGGTGATTATGGATGCACCGCTTGCCGAAAAAGAAGCGGATAAAGACACCATTCTTTACACCACAATGCCGATTGGTTTTATCTTGACCAAAAAACTGGTCGTTTCGGTCTGCCTGAAAGAAAATCCTGTCATTACCGAGTTTGAAAATGGCCTGATTAAAAATGTGCAGACCCACCTAAAGACTCGCTTTTTGCTGATGATGCTTTTGCGGGTCGCAACCAAATATCTGCAATACTTAAAGCAGATCGACAAGCTTTCCAATATGATCGAACGTCAGCTGCACCGTTCTCTGCGGAACAAAGAGCTTATCCAGTTGCTTGGGCTGGAAAAATCCCTTGTTTATTTTTCCACTTCCCTTAAATCAGACGAGATCACGCTGGAAAAAATCCTGCGCGGTCGTGTGATTAAAATGTATGAGGAAGATCAGGACCTTCTGGAAGACGTTATCATTGAGGTCAAACAGGCCATTGAAATGTCTAACATTTATTCCAGCATCCTGTCCGGAACGATGGACGCGTTCGCTTCAGTTATTTCCAATAACCTAAATATTGTCATGAAGGTGCTTACTTCCATCACTATCCTCATGGCGATTCCGACTATGGTAGCAAGCTTTTACGGCATGAACGTTGACGGTATTCCGCTCACCCATTTCTGGTTTCCTGTGGTGCTGTCTTTGGTGGCGACGGGAATTGTTGGAATTATTCTGGTTAAGAAAAATATGTTCAGCTCAAAATGAGAAAAACACCGCCTGCTTTAAACCGGGCGGTGTTTTTGTAATAAGTGCAGGCTTTTAAGCGGCAATGTTTTATTAGAAACTGTATTGCCAAAATCAGCGCGTGTTTTTTGTGTAGATTGCCTTTGATTCTCCCATTGATTTTCATATCGCTTTGGTGTTTAATGAAAGAGGCAAATTCCTTTTACAAACTACCAAACGGAGGATATCAACCATGAAACGCTCTAAAATAAACCAAGTCATTGAAGACGGTATGAAGTTCATTGAAAGCCAGCACTTTCATCTCCCGGATTTTGCCTACTGGAAACCGGAGGATTTTAAGGGGAAACGGGAAGAGTATGACGAGGTTTTCACCAATATGCTTGGCTGGGACGTGACCGATTTTGGTTACGATGATTTTGACAACGTCGGTTTGCTTATCTTTACCCTTCGCAACGGAAGTGTGCTGCACTCTGACGTATATCCGAAACCCTATTGTGAAAAACTGCTGATTGTGGAAGACGGGCAGAAGCTCGCTCCCCATTATCACTATAAAAAGATGGAAGACATCATCAACCGCGGCGGTGGTAACGCGATCATTACCCTGTGGGAAAAGAATGATCATGACGGTTACTCCGACAAGGCTGTTACTGTTACGATGGACGGACGAAAAATCACCGTTCCGGCAGGCGGTTCCGTGACGATGAAACCGGGGCAGAGCATTACCCTCATGCCGGGGCAGTATCATGAAATTGCCTGTGAACCCGGTTCGGGCAAGCTGTTGCTGGGCGAGGTTTCCACGGTTAACGATGATAACATTGACAATCATTTCATTGAACCGTCCGACCGCATTCCGGAAATTGAAGAGGACTGCGCACCCACTTATCTGATCTTTAAAGATTATCCGGATTATGTTGACTAACGGATATTATAGAGCGCCTTTCTGTTGAGGGAAGGCGCTTTTTATTTCGGTGGGTATTCGTGCTTCAAACATTGAATCTTGTTTGTTATAATGAAATTGTCTGTGAGAAACAGGTGTGTTACAATAAAATCATCATATTTGTATTGTTTATGGGAGAATAGTTGTGATTTTTCAATACGGAAGCAAAGAAACCGATTACCTGACGAAAAAAGATAAAAAACTGGGTGAGGTCATCCGCCTTGCCGGTCATCTGGAACGTGAAGTTGACCCTGATTTGTTTTCTGCTGTTGTTCATCAGATCATCGGCCAGCAGATCTCTGCCAAAGCGTTGGAGACTGTTTGGAGGCGGATAACCGAAACACTGGGAACGGTGGACGCGCAGACGGTTTTGTCGGTGGGAGAAAACGGCTTGCAGAAATTCGGGTTGTCCTTTCGGAAAGCGCGCTATATTACCGAATTTGCGCAGAAGGTGTCAGATGGGTCTTTTGATCTGGATGCTGTGTGGGGAATGACCGACGAGCAGGCCATCCGTGCGCTGACGTCATTAAAAGGCATTGGTGTGTGGACGGCCGAAATGATTCTTTTGTTCTGTATGCAGCGGCCGGATATCCTCAGCTTTGACGATCTGGCGATTCGGCGGGGGATTTGCATGATCTATCATCATCGTACCATTGACCGTGAACGGTTTGAGCGGTACCGCCGGCGGTTCAGCCCTTATGGCAGTGTCGCGAGTTTTTATATTTGGGCCGTGGCAAATGGCCTTGTCAAAGGATTGGAAGTGAATCCTTCATCAAAATAAAACGGTTGTGATGAGTCAGAACTCTTACAAGTGGTACAAACGAAAAGCGGCAGGAAGCTCCTGCCGCTTTTTTTTCATTTTATATTTATTTTTGAGGGCGAATGCTGATCTCGCCGGAGTTAAGCGTATGGATGACACCATCCCTGTCTTTTACAATCAAACGCGCTTCCCGGTCAATGTCAATGGGCGTCGCCGGGTAACTTCCTGATGGCGAAATCACGTTGTATTCTTTCCCGAATACGCACAAAAGGCTGCGGTATTCGTCCAGAATTGCGTCACGGTTACCGGAAAGATAGGTTTCGTAAATCTCTTCGAAGTGATTTAAAACCGACGCGATCAACCGGTTACGGTCGCAGGGGGCTTCCGAAAATTCATTGAGCGCTCCGACAATGTCCCGCAGTTCCGTTGGGATGTTTTCATCCCGGTTGATATTGATGCCGATTCCGGGAATGAGGTATTTAATCCGTCCGCTTTCGGTTTCAAGAGAGGCTTCGGTAAGAATTCCCACCAGCTTTTTGCCGTGATAAATCACATCGTTAACCCATTTAACCTGTGGACGAAACCCCGCGACCTCTTCAATTGCCCGGCAGACAGCGACAACAGCCAGTACCGTTGCCAGACTGATATCGGAAAAGGTAAATCGAGGTTCCAGCAGAAAACTCATATAAACGCCCTGCTGTGCGGGTGAGTAAAAACTGCGGCCCATTCGCCCGCGTCCGCCCGTCTGCTGAAGGGCTACCACGGTGTACCCGTTGTGCCCGGCGAGCTGATCGGCATTGCGCTTTAAGTGGGAATTGGTCGAGTCGGTTTCTTCCAGCAGCTCAAATTCCCGGCCCAGATATTTGGTGCGCAGGAAAGAAGCGATTTTTTCCGGATCGATAATATCGTTGTTTTCGCTTAAACAATATCCTTTGTTGGGAATGGACTCGATCTGGTACCCGTCTTCTTTCAGCTGTCCCACCGCTTTCCAAACAGCGCTGCGGGAAACATCCAGGCGTTTTCCCATCTCCAGCCCGGAAACGGGTTCTCCTTTGTGTTCTTCCAGTATTTTTAAAACGTCGTGTTTGAGCACACAGACCACCTCCATTCGTTTTTCATAAAATTATTATAATACCGTTTGAAAGGGTTGTCCAGAATGCTGGTGAGAAAAAATAGCATTTTTATGGTTTTTGTGCTATAATAATACTATTATTGCGCTGATGATGAGGTGATCCCATGCAAAAAAATGCTCCGTTGTTTTTGTTCGACGGCGCTGCCGGAACCTGCCTTGCTGAACGGTATGGCTGTCTCTTATACACATC
>USBI01000051.1 GCA_900552945.1 uncultured Oscillospiraceae bacterium | reverse complement strand
TTTGTAGCCTTGTTCCACATAAACCGTCTGGCGGTATTTAACTGATCAACAAAATTGTAAGGGGCTGTGGTTGGAACCTTTCTTGAACCATCTTGTGGTAGGAGATTTGCACCAATCCACAGCATCCCTTACAGTGTAGCACACAGCCCTTGGAGAGGGGCTCTAATAACTACTACTCTATAATACAAGGATTTTTGCCATGATCCAGAATCCAGTCCTAACCGGCTTTCATGCAGACCCTTCCATGATCTGCGTAGACGGAACCTTCTATGTTGCAAACTCCACCTTTGAGTATTTCCCGGGTGTACGCATCAGTGCGTCCAAAGACCTTGCAAACTGGGAATGCGTTGCCACTCCGCTGGACCGCACCGATTACCTTGACATGCAGGGAAATGTGGAATCTGCCGGCATTTGGGCTCCCTGCCTGACCTACCACAACGATATGTTCTATCTCGTTTTCACCGATGTCAAAGCGTGGAAACATCTTCCGTTTAAAGATACGCACAACTACATCACCACCGCGCGGGACATCAAAGGTCCTTGGAGCGAACCGGTTTACATCAACAGCTCCGGTTTTGACCCGTCCCTCTTCCACGATGATGACGGCCGCAAATATTTTGTCAATATGGAGTGGGATTTCCGCAAACCGAACCCGGATACCTTCTCCGGCATCCTTGTGACCGAGCTTGATCCGGTCACCCTTCAGCCGATTTCTGAACCGGTCAAGGTTTTCAAAGGTTCCGACCATAAATGGGTGGAAGGTCCGCACATTTATAAAAAAGACGGCTGGTACTACATCCTGGTAGCGGAAGGCGGCACCTTCTATGGCCACGCGGCAACCGTTGCTCGTTCCAGAAATATTTACGGACCGTATGAAATGCATCCGAACACCTTCCTGCTCACCACCAAAGACGCGCCGGAATCCCCCATTCAGAAATGCGGACACGCAAGCTGGTGCCAGGGACCGGACGGCCGTTGGTTCACCGCGTTCCTCTGCTCTCGCCCCTATTATAACAAGCGCTGTGTCCTGGGCCGTGAAACTTCCATCAATGAAATGATTTGGGAGAACGACTGGCCGTACTTAAAGAATAAAACAGTTGTTCCGGATGCTGAATTTGAAGGCTACGGTGAAAAACACGAGAAGAAATTCTATGATTACACCTTTGGAACCGATGAATTCTACCGTGAGTTCAACTCACTGCGTGTTCCCTGTACCCATCAGGTTGGCCCGGACAATACCCTGCGCATTTACGGAGGCGAGTCGCTCTACTCCAACCAGCGCCAGAATATGTTCGTGCGCCGTCAGATGCACATGGATTTCCAGGCGACGACCTGCCTCAACAACCCCAACCGCCACTTCAAGAAATTCGGCGGTTTGCTCTACCGTTACGACGAACTCAGCCAGTATCTGCTCAAGGTTGCTTACGATGAGGTGAAAGATTGTCAGACCATCTCCATCATGAGCTTTAAACAGCGCGAGTTTGAAATGCCGCTGGGCGACAATGAAATTGAAATCCCGAACGGTACCGAAAAGGTATGGCTGCGTGTTACTGCTCATAAAGAAACTGCTCGTTTCTCTTATTCGTTTGACGGGACCAATTTCACCGAGATCGACTACGACATTGACACAACCGTACTTTCCGATGATTTCAACACCGGCTTTACCGGCGCGTTCATCGGTATGTATGCAGCCGATCTGGAATACAATGAGTCTTCTTACATTGATTTCTACAGCTTTACCTACGAAGTTCTTTAATTTTGCACAAACAGCAACCGGCCGTAGAGACCGGGAAAAAGGATGGTGATGAAAATGGCTACTCTAATTATTGCGGATGATGAACACATTATTCGAAAAGGGCTCAGTTCTCTTGACTGGCAGTCGGTGGATGTTACCGTTGTAGGTGTGGCTTCCAACGGCGCTGAATGCTGGGAAATGGTGGAACAGCTCAAGCCGGACATTCTTTTGACCGATATCCACATGCAAGGCTACAAAGGCACTGAAATTGCACGGATGATCAAAGAAAAAGGGCTTCTCACAAAGGTCATTTTCCTCACCGGCTACAAAGAATTTGAATACGCAAGAGAAGCTGTGGAGCTGGGTGTTGTTGCGTTTGTTCTCAAGCCGTCTGATCCGGCAGAAATCTTTGAAGCAGTCAACAAAGCCAAACTGCAGATCGAACAGCAGAACCTGATCATGAGCGAGCAAAGCTCGCTCATGCGCCAGGTGAAAGAAAACCAGATGGCTCTGTTTGACAAACTGCTTCCGGATGAAGAAATGCTCACCAACGAAACGGTAAAGCAGCTGATTCAGTACCTAAAGAGCCATTATTCTGAAACAATCACCCTTGGCTCTGCGAGTGAGATTGTTCACCTCTGCCCTGTTTATTTAAGCCGGCTTGTCAAAAAAGAAACCGGAAACACCTTTTTGGAAATTTTGACACGGGTGCGAATGGAACAGGCGTGCAATATGCTGCGCGACCCAAACAACAAGGTTTACGAAATCGCGTTGGCAGTAGGAATCAAAGATTCAAAATATTTCAGTCAGATTTTTAAACGGTATTACGGAATGACACCTGTTGAATTCCGGCAAAATCTGCTGAACAACAACAATCCGTTGGAAGTTGGTGCAGACGAACGATGAAGGTAAAACATCCGTTTCGTCGAATCAAACAGTCATTTCTGGACCTGCAGATACGCAAAAAGCTGCTGATTTCATTTGCGGCGTTAATCGTGCTGCCGGTCACACTAATGGCTGTTTTTTATTTGACGAATTCAAAAATCATATTGGAGCAAAAATCCTCTGTTTACACATCCAACGTACTGTCTGAATTGAAAACGAATTTGGAAAACACTGTAAGTGAACTTGACGGCGTCTTTATGAAGCTTGCAAACGATCCAAATATTCAGCAGTCCATAGCGTTTCTGCGTTCTGACAATTCCACACCGGAAGAACGGCAACAAGGTGTTGAACTTGCAAATGACGCGCTGCGCGATCAGCTGTACAGCCATTCCGGTTTGATCAGTTCGCTTTCCCTTGTGCTTTGCAATAATCCGTCGGTCTCGATTTCCAACCCCAGTACAGAGCCGCTTATTCCCGATGAAGACGCACTCAAACAAGTCATTGACCATTCCAGCAAAGGAATCTGGCTTCGTGAAAAAAGTGATACAATCACCTATGTACGGCTGATCATTTCCAGTACAGATCTGTCCCCTGCGTTTTATCTGGTAATCAACATGCCGGAAGAAGCTCTGTTTGATATTTACAGCAGCATCTCCCTTTATAATGAAGACGAAATTTTCATTACCGACAAAGACGGCTACATTATATCCCACAGCGATAAAACGCTATTGGGCAACCGTGTAGGCCAAGACTACTTAAATTTGGTATCTAAGTCTGACGGCACCCCGTTTTCTCTGCAGACAATAAACGGACAACATGTTTATATTGCGTGCAAACACATCAACGGTGGGCAGTGGCGGTTGTTCTACGAGGTCAGCGCTACTTCTTTTGAACAAGACTTCATTTCGCTGACGCAAACATTTTTTATCATTACCATTTTTATTCTGCTTCTCAGCCTCAGCGTTTCGGTGTTTCTCGCAAAATCCATCTCCAACCCGATCAGCCGGCTCTCCAAAACCATGCAGCAGGTCCAAAACGGGAATTTTAACATTCGCAGTGATTATCATTCACAGGACGAAGTTGGCATTCTCAGTGATAACTTCAATACCATGATTGAAAACACCAACGAACTCATCCAGACCATCTACCAGAAGGAACTGCTCAAACAACAAGCGGAATTGAAGTTTCTGCAATTTCAAATCAACCCGCATTTTCTCTATAATACGCTTGAAACAATCAACTGGATTTCCCGTATCCACGGCGTTCCGGAAGCCGGTGAGATTGCGAAAGCGCTGGGCGATTTAATGCGTGAAGGGCTGCGCGAAGCAGATTTTGTCCCGTTGGAAAATGAAATTCGCAATGTAAAAAACTACCTGCTCATCCAACAGTATCGTTATGGCGATAAAATCAAGGTTTCCATCAACATTGACCCCTCGCTTTTGCAGGTGAAGACCCCAAAATTCATTTTGCAGCCGATCATTGAAAACGCCATTACTCACGGCGTTGACCCTAAAATTGAAGGCGGAACCATTTCCGTTTTTGGCGTGACTGATGGAACGGATACGATTCTCACCGTAGAAGACGATGGCGTAGGCATTCCGGCTGATAAACTGCGTAACCTTCTCAATGAAAACATCCGCAAAGCAGATCAGGGAAAGCACACCCATATCGGTCTTTTAAACGTTCACAAGCGCCTGCAGCTTTATTTTGGATCTTCCTACGGATTAACAATCAACAGCGAAGAAGGCGCCGGAACGGTGGTTATCATCCGCTTACCAAACCACCCCGATGATCCTCCGAAAAACAAAGAAGGCAGGCTTTCATAAGCATTCCTCGCAAAAAATGCCCCGAACAAATACAGCTTGTTCGGGGCATTTTTTTGATGTTAAGGCATACCAATTAAAACCTGCGGACTGATTCCATGGCTTTTGAGACAACCGGAATCCCCCCGCACGAAAGACAAAATAAAAGGACGGCGTGAAAACACGCCGTCCTTTTTTATACCTGTTAACCGACAAAATCGTAACCCAGCTTAAGTGCTTTTAAGTTCGCATCCAACAGATGCGCTTTGGAAGCCGGAACACATTTCTTAATTGCCTCTTCCATGGTTTCGTAGCTGGTCAGCTGCGAATGCTTAAGCAACGCGCCAAGGCAGATGATATTGGCCAATCCCTGAAGGGAATTCTCGTTGGCCATCTCGGTCGCCGGAATATAGACACAATGGATTTTATCGCTGTCGCAGCGCTTGTTGATGAGCGTGCTGTTGATGATCGCGATACCATCGTCCACAACTTCAGTGATGAATTTATCATACGACTGAATGTTCATAGCAATAAGCAGGTTCGGATTAAGCACACGAGGAGAACCGATCTCATTTTCCGAAATGCAGACCGAACAGTTTGCCGTACCGCCACGCATCTCCGGGCCATAAGACGGCAGCCAGGAAACATGCAATTTGTCAATCATGCCGGTGTAAGCAAGCACCTTTCCCGCAAACAGAATACCCTGTCCGCCGAAGCCTGCCAGAACAATGTTCTTATCCATTACGCATCCCCCTTTTTGTCACTGTCTTTATATACGCCGAGGGGATAATACGGCAGCATGTTGTCACGCAGCCACTGCATGGAATCCGCCGGGCTGAAGCCCCAGTTAGTCGGGCAGTTGGAAACGACTTCTACGATAGAGAACCCCTTTCCGTCGATCTGGTTCTGGAATGCTTTCTTGATCGCCGCTTTTGCCTGACGAATGTGCGGGACCGAATCAATGGTAACACGTTCCGCATACACAACGCCCGAAAGGGTGGAAAGCATCTCACAGACACGCACCGGGTAACCTGCTGTATTTACGTCACGGCCGTACGGAGTGGTCTGAGTGACCTGCCCCGGCAGGGTGGTCGGAGCCATCTGACCACCAGTCATGCCGTAAATCGCGTTGTTGATGAAAATAACGGTGATGTTTTCACCTCTGGTTGCCGCATGTACTGTTTCTGCAGTACCGATTGCCGCCAAGTCGCCGTCACCCTGATAGGTAAACACAACATGATCGTTGCCAAGCACGCGTTTTGCGCCGGTCGCAACCGCAGGCGCTCTGCCGTGCGGCGCCTCAATAAAGTCACAGTTAAAATAGTCATACGCCATAACCGAACATCCAACCGGGCAAACACCGACTGTTTTTTCCAGTACATCCAGTTCGACCAGCGATTCTGCCACCAGACGGTGGACAATACCGTGTCCGCAACCCGGGCAGTAATGGGTCGCAACATCGGTAAGGCCTTTTGTTTTTTCAAATACGATTGCCATTACCGCTCACCTCCTGCAATTGCTTTGATCTCTTCGAAAACTTCGTTCGGAGTCGGGATAACACCGCCGGTATGCCCGAAGAAGTGAACCGGGCAAGCGCCGTTGACCGCAAGGCGCACATCCTGCACCATCTGGCCCATACTCATTTCAACCGAGAGGAACGCTTTGCAGCTTGCCGCTCTCTTGGCAATGATATCCGTTGGGAACGGCCAAAGGGTAATCGGGCGAATCATGCCCACTTTAATTCCCTGCGCGCGCGCTTCCTTAATGGATGTTTTACAAATACGGGAGGTAACGCCGTATGCAACCAGGATAACGTCTGCATCCTCAGTCATATAGTCTTCATAAAGCACTTCGTTTTTCTCGATCTGCGCATACCGCTCAAACCGGGAACGAACGCTCTGCTCAAGCACATTCGGCTGGAGGAAGAGTGAATTGATGATATTCGGTTTGCGTTTTCCGCCGGTACCGGTAGCAGCCCACGGTTTTTCCGGAAGTGAAACTTCTTTTTCTTCATCCGGGAAGGAAACCGGCTCCATCATCTGACCCAGCGCACCGTCTGCCAGCAGCATAGCCGGAACACGGTACTGATCCGCACGGTCAAACGCACGGCCGGCAAGGTCAACAATCTCCTGAATGCTTGCAGGTGCAAATACCATAACATGGAGATCGCCGTGACCCGGAGCTTTCGTCGCCTGGAAATAGTCCGACTGGGACGGCTGAATGCCGCCGAGGCCCGGGCCGCCGCGCTGAACGTTAACAATCAGGCAAGGCAGGTCGGAACCCGCTATGTAGGAAATACCCTCTGTTTTCAAACTGATTCCCGGGGAGGAAGAAGAGGTCATGACTCTTGCGCCTGCGGAAGACGCGCCGAGCACCATATTGATTGCCGCTACTTCGGATTCCGCCTGCAAAAAGGTTCCTCCGATTTTCGGCATACGCTTTGCCATGTAAGCAGAAAGCTCGGTCTGCGGGGTGATGGGGTACCCGAAAAAGTACCGGCAGCCCGCGCGGATCGCCGCTTCAGCAAGCGCTTCGTTTCCTTTCATCATATATTGCTGTGACATAATTGCCTCCAATCCATGTATGATCGAGACCGATCCTACAAAATATATTCGGTTTGATTATTTTTCTACGGTAATCGCGCAGTCCGGGCAGATGGTCGCGCACATCGCGCATCCAATACACGCAGACATATCCACGATCTCAGCCGGCGTATACCCTTTTGCATTGAGCGTTGTTTTAGACAGTTCAATGATCTTCTTCGGGCAGACTGTGGTACAAAGGCCGCATCCCTTGCAACGGTCGACGGCAATCGTTGTTTTTGCCATATTATCCCTCCTGTTCTGTTTTTGCAGCGTTGACATAAACCTCAACCGGAAAACAGTCAAGTTTTGTCGTATCTGGTATATTTTCAGGCGCACAAGCGAGAAAACGAACCGGAAGTCCTGTCAGCTCAGAGAGCTTCTCCCCATACAAAAGACTTTCGGCAACCGTTTCTTTTGTTGTGCATGGCCCGAGGTTTGCTGTATTGACAAGCCCTGTCACCCGCATGCGGGAAGCGTATTCCACCTCACGCATTACGGCGGCCGCTTCCTCCGGCGTTGCGGTCAGCAGCCGGTAAGGGTTAAACAGATAAAGCATTTCATAATCCTGCGACATAATGAGACGGCTGTACTGGCCGAGGGCAACCGCGCCGGCGTCATCACCGCCGACATCCATAATAATCCTGCCGCCGTTTCCCGTCCGCAGAAGGCCCTGAATGCTCCCGGGCAGAGACGGTACATCCAGATTAGTCGACGCAAAGTTGGGCGCCAGCGTATGAATACCATATTCATCAAACAAATCTTTAAAATCGTTCGTACGATAATATGGGTTTACAATATCAAGATCGATCACCGTGACAGGTTCACCCTGTTTTGCGAAAAACAAAGCCAAATTGACAGCCAGGTTTGTTTTACCACAGCCATAATGCCCGGTGATCACGGTAACTTTTTTGAAATTCAAGCTCATGTAACGACTCCGAACAGCAAATACTTTCATCAGAGCATCTGCTGAAATTCTTGTTTTTAGCAGGCACTTTCTAATGAGCAAAAGCGCTTTTTGCTAATTGATTTATACCAATTTATTATAGCACAGGAAACAAACGATTACAAATGGTTATTTCAGGAATCTTGTCAATCTTTCACGACTTTTCAAATTTCCGGCTAATAGAACCAAAAAATCTGCAAATAGTATAACTGTAACAATTTTAAATGAAAGGGAACAATTTTGTTTTCGGTAAACGGATATGAAACGGATCAGAACAATCATTCATGCGGCGACAGCAGTTGTTGGCGCTGTTTCAATGGTGCTGTTGGGGCTGACGGCCTACATCAATCTGGCGGCGCCGGACCATTACTATAACGTTGAGGGCGAAACCTTCTCTATCTCGTCCATGTTCGGAATTCAGGTAAATACTTCTTACGAGGAAGACGCCGCCGCTCAGGCAGGGACAGACACTCCCGTCAGCCAGCAGGTAGGGCTTTCGTTGTTCGGCATCATCCCTATTAAAACCGCAACAGTTGACACGGTTCCTGAAATCATGCTCGCGCCCTGCGGCACACCGTTCGGCGTGAAAATTCTGACGGACGGGGTCATTGTAGTTGGATTAAACGATATTACCACGGCAGACGGCACAGTCAATCCCGGAAAACAGGCTAACATTCAGACCGGCGATATCATTTATAAAATCAACGGCGTAGAAGTCTCTTCCAACGATGATGTCGCAAAAGCGATCTCCTCCAGCAAGGGTGAAACGGTATCAGTAGAACTTCAACGGGACGGTAAAAACCTGACCCTCCCCCTAACACCCGCCCTTTCCTCTATCGACAATACCTACAAAGCCGGGCTTTGGGTACGGGACAGCTCCGCTGGAATTGGCACCGTTAGCTTTTATGACCCGCAAACCGGTGCGTTCGGCGGACTGGGACACGCCATTTCCGATGTGGACACCGGTGAAGTACTTCCTGTTCTAAAAGGCGATGTAGTCAATGTAAAGATCCACGACATTGTAAAAGGAACGGTCGGCACCCCAGGAGAGCTGCGCGGCAGCTTTGTTTCAAATGAAAGTTGTGGTACAATTACGGTAAACAACGATTCCGGCGTATTTGGCACTATGTATGAAGCACCATACTACGACCGTTTGGTCCCTATGGGACTCAAGCAGGAGATTCAGACAGGCAAAGCCACCATTCTGACAACAATCAACGGAAGCACGCCGAAAGAATATGAAATTGAAATCGAAAAGTTTAATCTATTTGAAAACAGCCCGACCAAAAATATGGTGATTCGTATTACAGACCCTGAACTGCTGGAACTGTGCGGAGGAATTGTACAGGGAATGAGCGGAAGCCCCATCCTGCAAAATGGAAAACTGGTTGGCGCCGTCACCCATGTTTTTGTAAACGATCCGACTCGTGGATATGCCATTTTCGCAGAAAATATGTACCAAAACGTTTCCATCCTTCAGAATGCCTCCTGATCGGTGCCAGTTTGAGCAGAAGCCCAATATTTTGAAGTAAAACTGCCGGAAAGAACTACATTTACGCATATTTGGAAAAAAATGTAAAAAAGCACTTGCATTATTTTCCAATATATGGTAATATTGTGACATGAAAGAACCTGACAAGGAGGAGCAGTCGTGGTAAATAAACGTAAAATCATCATTGGTGACGAATCTGTGGAATATGGGAAAATATGTGCCGACATGCTGCGCGAAAAAGGGTTTGATGTCTTAACCGAGCCCAAAAACGGGCAGATTATATATGAAGCGATCCTCACAGAAAACCCAAGCGTTGTCATCATCGACGCATTGATGCAACAGATGGACGCCATCAAACTCATCAAACTGTTCAAAGATTCACCCAAACGCCCGGCATTCATCATCACCACCGCATATGACAGTTCATTCCTTCAGAGCGAACTGATGAGCTGCGGAGCGGCTTATTTTATGTTGAAACCATTCGACCTCAGTGATCTGATTGACCGCGTAGTCGCGCTCAGCGAATTCCATCTTCCTGCTGAATCCGTTTCTAAAACAAACGGAACCGATCTTGAAGTCATGATCACCGAAATCATTCATCAAATCGGCGTTCCGGCGCACATCAAAGGATATCATTATTTAAGAGAGTCCATCCGGCTTTCGATTGAAGACCCGGAAATGATCAATTCTGTAACCAAGTTACTGTACCCAACCGTAGCGAAGACATTTAACACGACCTCCTCCAGAGTGGAACGCGCCATCCGTCACGCAATTGAAGTAGCGTGGGACCGCGGCGATGTCGATACACTCAACGCTTACTTTGGTTATACCATTCACAACAGCCGCGGCAAGCCGACCAATTCGGAATTCATTGCCATGATTGCTGACAAATTGCGTTTACAGCTGAAAACTGCCCATGTAGGAGGATAAATCACACCCTTCTGCCTTGTTAAAAATACTCTCCCCATAACACAAAGCGCTCCGATTCCACGGGGCGCTTTGTGTTATGGGGAGTTTTTGCTTTTTCCTATTTTCGCAATCATCCATTTACAAACAGAGTAAAACCGAAACAGGATTTCATTGACATGATCAACAACATCTCTTACACACCCGTTTCTAACTTTCTCATTCAGGAAAAGGTCGACGAACTGATCCGCTATCTGCATTTATCCGCGGAGTACGGCTGCGGTGCCGAAGGCAAAAAGCTATTCGACGAATTTCAAGCATATTTGGATGGTCTGGCAGACCGTTATCAGGCTCTCGTACTCAATCAGAACGACCCGGATGAACCGGATGACCTGAAAACGATCCGCACGCTCCGTCCGGCAGGCGCACGCAAACTAACCGACCACCTTCCGAAAGACTACCGCAAACGGCTGGAAGGCGCGTTGTACGGCCGAATGGCAGGCTGTACGCTGGGGGCAGCGCTTGAATTTGAGCCGGTGGAAAAAGCAAAAGCGTGGGCTCTTCATTTCGGCGATCAATTTCCCCCTGCCGATTACTGGTCCCATGTGAAAGACCCCATGTCCAGCCATTACATTACCGGAAAAAACATTGACCTGACAAAAGGGCACATGGATGCTGTTCCGCCGGATGACGACACCGTGTACACCCTGCTCGGGCTGCTTCTCATGGAACAATACGGGTTTGACTTCACAGGGGAAAATCTTGCGGAGGTTTGGAAAAGGTATCTCCCACTCGGCCCCAAGGAAGACGACCCGGGACAGCGCGGATGCTGGTGGGGCGAACGGCAGATGTCGAAATGCCTGTTAAACGGCATGACCCTTCCGGAAGCGGGATTGTTCCGCAACCCCAACCTGCAAAACATTGCCGCGTGGACGCGGGCGGACAGTTACGGTTATGTCCTGTCTCTTATACACATCTCCGAGCCCACGAGACCGGAGCCTATCT
>USBI01000050.1 GCA_900552945.1 uncultured Oscillospiraceae bacterium | reverse complement strand
TATTTACCAAAATCAATAAATATGTTATAATAAATTAATCGACCTGCACAGCTCTTATGCCCACGCTGCCCCCTCACAACACGGAAAGCGGTGATCGTATGAGAGAAATCAACAACTTAAACGAAACATATTTATTTTGCAAGGCACTAGGATCTGACATTCGCATTAAAATCATCAAGCTGCTGCAGGAAAATCATTCCATGAATCTGAACGAACTATCCGAAGTGTTGGGAGTAACCAACGGCGCGATGACCGCGCACATCAAACTTTTGTCTGATGCCGGGATTATTGAAATCACCCATTCTTCCGGCCGGCGAGGCTCGCAAAAGATTTGTTCGCTCAAAGACATGAAAGTTTTGTTAAACCCATTTCACACCAGTTGTGCAACCAACAGTTACGCAGCGGATATTCCTATCGGCAGTTACTGTAACTACGATGTCAACCCGGCTTGCGGATTGGCAACGCCGTTTAATCTAGTTGGTGAGTTGGACGATCCGCGCTATTTTTGCGCACCGGAACGCGCAAGTGTTGGAGTTCTGTGGTTTTCGAACGGCTTTCTGGAATACCGCATCCCCAATTATTTAAAACAAGGACAAAAGGTAAAAGAACTGCGGTTTTCGTTTGAAATTTCCTCGCAAACTCCCGGTTCTAGCGAAGAGTTTCCGTGCAACATCAATTTTTCCATCAATGACATACCTCTTGGGTTCTGGAGCAGCCCGGGCAATCTGAACATTGCGCGAGGGCGGTATACCCCCACCTGGTGGCCGGAAAGCTGGGCGCAGGCAGGGCATTTAAAGGTATTGTCCGTCACCTCAAACGGCGTGTTTATTGACGGAGCCAAGATCAGTGACACCACCGTAGATGACATCGGCATTGATTTCAAAACGAATATCGCGTTTCGTCTTGCGGTCAACCGGACCCGCAGCATCGCCTCCGGCGGTGTAACGCTGTTCGGGCATGATTTCGGAAACTATAATCAGGACATCCGTTTTGAAGCGGTTTATAAAAGCATATAAAAAACGCCCTGCGGCAAATGTACATCCGCAGGGCGTTTTTTATTGAAATAGTTTATATATAGGAATTGGGCTTGACTCCGATTTAATTCTGTCCAGCATTAATGCCGTTCTTCCGCACAATCATACGTTTCGCAAAAACGCGCCGCAAAAGCAGGCGGCTCATCTCCGGCATAAAGATGAGAGATATCACCGAACGACTGGCAGCGAAAACTGGCAAGCCCTTTTTCCCTCTCTTCGGTATATAATACTGTCACTGAAGTGGGAGCCGATACAAAATGGTGCCAGAGAACAAACGGCGAAATCCCCAGCAGATGAGACAGCATGACGCAGGTCACGCCGAAATGGCAGAACACCGCAACCGTATCCCGGTTGGGATGTTTCGCAAGGTAAAGGTTCCCTTCTCTATGGTAACCATGCTGTTCTAAAACCTCATCCAACCCGGTACAAACCCGATCGTATTCTTGGGAAACCCGGCTCCCGTGAAGGAGTTCCGCCTGTCGCCAGCCGTCTTTCTCATACAATTCGGGGCAGTTGCACCAATACTGCGGAAGCAGGTCCCACGCGATATGGCGTTTTTCTCCTGTTACCGGATGGGTGACCGGAACGTCAAATTCCCGAAGCCAATCGTAAATAGTTGCAGGCTTCTGCAACGCGTTGAGCGTAAAGCTCGCTGTATCCCGCGCGCGGCCAAGCGGCGAACAATAAATAGCATCCGGGCGTTCTTTCATCATCCGCTTGCTCAGGAGCTTTGCTTCCCGCCAGCCTTTTTCAGTTAGAGAATCGATTTCATAATCCGGGTCTCCATGCCGGATGAACAAAAGTTTCATAACAGCACTTCCTTTTGGGAGTTTACCTTTTTATTTTACAACAGACCAGCCACCGAACGCAAACGGTTTTCAACATAAACTGACCATTTTATGTTTTTGCACATCAAAATCAATTGCTGGTAAAAACCCGCTTGCCATTTTGTTGCCTGCGATATAAAATGAAAAAGAATCATGGACTTTATCATCTATCATCACTTATTTTATCGATATCAACCATCACGGAGGTCCTTATGCAAAACGAATACGATGTTGTCATCATCGGCGCCGGGATCACCGGTGCCTGTGTACTGCACGAACTGGCAAAGTACCAGCTGCGGATCGCGGTTATCGACCGGGAAAACGATGTGGCGGAAGGTACAACCAAAGCAAACAGCGCCATTGTCCATGCAGGATATGACCCGCATCCCGGTACCAAAATGGCCTTTCACAATGTGCGGGGCTGCGCTATGTATCCTTCTCTTTGCGAGGAGTTTTCAGTCCCTTACAAAAACTGCGGTTCCCTTGTTCTCTCGTTTAAGGAAGAAGATGACAAGCTGCTGGAAGAGCTCTACCACCGCGGCAGACAAAACGGCGTGCCAGGACTGCGCATCTTAACAAAAGACGAGCTTCTCGAGCGAGAGCCGAACCTCAACCACGCGGTGCGCGGCGCGCTCTATGCGCCGACTGCCGGCATCGTCAACCCGTGGCAGCTCTGCATTGCGCTGGCGGAACATGCGGTGGAAAACGGCGCAGACGCGCTTTTAGGCCATGCAGTCACTTCTATTGAGAAAACAGAAAATGGTTACACGCTCCAATTAGAAGATGGCATCGAGGTAAAAACCCGCTATCTTGTTAACGCAGCAGGTGTTTATGCCGATGCGGTACACGCCATGCTGGAAGAACCGGATTTCTCCATCACAGCGGGAAAAGGGCAGTATTATCTGTTCGACCAGAGCGAAGGAAATCTGGTTCACGAGGTGATCTTCCAGTGCCCGAACGAGTTGGGCAAAGGGGTGCTCGTTTCCCCAACGGTAGACGGCAATCTCATCATCGGGCCCGACCGGGTAGACAGCGACCGGAAAGAGGACCTTTCCACCAGTGCAGACGGACTCGCCTATATACGCAAAGCAGCGGCGCTGAGCTGTGACAAGCTCGACTACCGCAAAGCCATCCGCAATTTTGCAGGGCTTCGGGCAATCACCGGAAAAGAAGATTTTATCATCCGGGAGGTAAACGGTTTCCCAGGATTCATTGAACTCGCGGGGATCCAGTCGCCCGGGCTCACCTCCGCCCCCTCCATCGCGCTCGAAGCGGTGGAACTGCTGAAAGGCGCGGGGCTTGCGCTGAAGCTGAAGGAAAGCCTGACTGAACCAAAAAAACCGGTGCGGATGAAAACGCTTTCCATCCAAGAACAAAGCCGTATGATCGAACAAAATCCGCTGTACGGGCGGATCATCTGCCGGTGTGAAAGCATTACCGAAGGGGAGATCGTCGACGCGCTCAAAAGCCCGATCGCTCCCCCGACCATCGACGCGGTCAAACGGCGGACCAGTGCCGGCATGGGGCGCTGCCAAGGCGGGTTCTGCTCACCCCGTGTGCTCCACATCATCGCCCGGGAACGTGGCATCGCACCCGAACAGGTGCTCAAGGACAAAGCGGGGAGCTATATCCTCCTTCCAAACGATGAGACGGAGGTGCGGTGAAATGAATCTTTCTTACGATATTGTCGTCATCGGCGGAGGCCCGGCCGGGCTTGCCGCCGCATACAGCGCCTGGGAAAACGGGGCGAGGAACATTCTCATTCTGGAACGGGATCAGGAACTTGGAGGAATTTTAAATCAGTGTATCCACAACGGGTTTGGTCTGCACTATTTCAAAGAAGAGCTGACTGGTCCGGAATATGCCGGGCGGTTCATTGAGCTGCTTCAAAAAACCGGTGTTGAGGTCAAGCTGGATACCATGGCGCTACATGTCACCCCCGAAAAGCAGGTGCATGCCATCAACCCAAAGGATGGATATATGATCATTGACGCAAAAGCCGTGATCCTTGCCATGGGCTGCCGGGAACGGACTCGAGGCGCCATCGGCATTCCGGGCGATCGGCCTTCAGGCGTGTTTACTGCCGGCACGGCACAACGGTATGTCAACATTGAGGGGAAACAGTGCGGCAAACGGGTCGTTATTCTGGGTTCCGGCGACATCGGACTCATCATGGCCAGACGGCTGACGCTGGAAGGCGCCAAGGTGCTCGCCTGCGTGGAGCTCATGCCTTACTCCAACGGGCTGACCCGCAACCTGGTCCAGTGTCTGGAAGATTATAACATTCCGCTTTATCTCTCCCACACGGTGACAAACATCAAGGGAAGCCGCCGTGTGGAACAGGTCACCGTAAGCCGTGTGGATGAATCACGCAAGCCGATACCGGGCACCGAAATGGTCTTTGACTGCGACACACTTCTGCTGTCGGTCGGGCTGATTCCGGAAAACGAGCTGACCCGCGAAGCGGGCATAGAAATAGACCCGCGTACGAACGGCGCGGTTGTGTATGAAAACCGCGAAACCTCTCTGCCCGGCGTTTTCGCCTGCGGAAATGTACTGCATGTGCATGACCTGGTTGATTTTGTCTCGGGCGAGAGCGAAAAAGCCGGCAAAGCGGCAGCGGAACATCTGCTTGGGAAGCGTGCGGACGGCGCTGTGCTTAAGGTGACAAACGGCGAAGGGGTAAGTTACACGGTACCGCAGAAAATCCGGCCGGAACATCTGGAAAAGACTGCCGAACTGTACTTCCGGGTGCGCAGCGTTTATCGGGGCGGGGAGATTCTGGTCGCCCGCGGCGAGGAAATCATTGCGCGGTTTTCTCGGGAGCGTATGGCTCCGGGCGAGATGGAACGCATCCTGCTGCCCGTCCAGAAACTGCTTGCACCGGGAGCGGATGAACTCTGTGTTTCTGTAAAAGGAGGGGAACCGGCATGACTGAGCTGACCTGTATCGTATGCCCGAAAGGCTGTCATCTGCTGGTAGATGAGCAAAACGGTTTTTACGTGAGCGGAGCTGGATGCCCGCGCGGGGAAGCCTACGGAAAAAAGGAGCTGACCGCTCCTTCCCGTACACTGACCACCACCGTTGCCATCACCGGCGCGCTCCATCCGCGCCTGCCGGTCAAAACCAATGGAGAAATCCCGAAAGAGATGATGTTTCAAGCGGCGGAAGCCCTGCGCCTGATTCACGCACAAGCGCCCATCCGGCGCGGTGACGTTCTGGTCAAAGACCTGCTCGGCACCGGCGTGGATGTCATTGCATCCAAAGACATGGAGCGAATATAAAACCAGTGCAGCCGTTGTACGGCTCTGCTGTTTGCGCACTCTTAAAAACCACAACAAAAACAAAAAGCCGTCTGCAATGCAGACGGCTTTTTCATTATGAAACATTTTTAAAACAACAATCAACAGGCTGATCACTCACCCATCGGCCGTGCCCGCCGAAGGATAGAACCAGCTTTTGCCGAAAAACCGGCAAGCAAGCGGAACTTCATCTGCGGATGCGGAACGCTTTCCAAAGCAGTCCCCTCCTCATCCTCCAACGCAGTCACGGTAAAGCTGCGCACTCCGGCCCGTGGTTCAAGCAATTCCAGCGTATCGCCCACGCTGAACTTATTCTTCTGGGTACAGTACAAAACGCCGTCACGACAGTCATCCACCAGCGCGACCACATCATAACCGCGCACATATCCCCCGGTTTCGTAATACTGCCCCTGTTCCGGACGGCCAAAATAAAAGCCGGTGGAGTACTGACGGTGGCTCACCTTGCGCACCTCATCAAACAGCCACTGCGGCAGCTTGAAGTGCTCCGGGTCTTTCCGGTAGAGGTCCACCGCGTTGCGGTAGGCATTGGTCACGACCGAAACATAGTAAGAGGATTTCGCGCGCCCTTCAATTTTCAGGCTGGTGATTCCCGCGGATACAAGCCGATCAATATGCTCAATCATGCAAAGGTCTTTTGCGTTGAGGATATAGGTGCCCTTCTCGTCTTCCTCAATGGGAAAATACATACCGGGGCGTTTTTCTTCCATAAGGTGATATCCCCAACGGCAAGGCTGTGCACACTCCCCGCGGTTTGCATCACGGCCGGTCAGATAGCTGGAAAGCAGGCACCGGCCAGAAAAAGAAACGCACATGGCGCCGTGCACAAACGCCTCAATATCCAGTTCCGGCGGGGTTTTATCACGAATACAAGCAATCTCTTCAAACGAAAGTTCCCGCGCAAGCACCACCCGTTTGGCGCCCATGTGGTAAAGCTCGGTCGCCGTGCGGTAGTTGACTACACCGGTCTGGGTGGAAATGTGTACTTCCATTTCCGGGATATACTGTTTGACAAGGGAAAGAACGCCCAGGTCGGTGACGATGACCGCATCAACTCCGGCCGCCTGAACGCTTTTCAGAAACTCCGGTAACGCGTCAATCTCTTCATTCGTCGGCAGAGTATTGCAGGTTAAATAGACCCGCACCCCATGCTCATGCGCGAGCGCGACCCCTTTTTGAAGCAGTTCATCGTCAAAATTCGCAGAAGCAACCCGCATGCCAAAGCGGGTCCCGCCAAGGTAGACCGCATCCGCTCCAAAACGAATCGCTGCCTGCAGGCACTCAAAATCCCCCGCGGGAGATAATACTTCTGGAACAGACGGCAACATGATATTTTCCTCCTTCATCAGGCGGTAATGCCAAATTTCGCACAGTTTGCCTGGTGCTGCTCATAGGTAGAAGCAAACAGCGTTTCACCGGTTTCTGTGTTGTGAACAAAATAGTAATATCCAGTGCTTTCCGGATTAAGCGCCGCTTTAATTGCCGCCTCACCCGGGTTGCAAATCGGCCCAGCGGGAAGCCCTTCACAAACATTCGTGTTATACGCATCATACATCTGCTGGTTCGGCGCGTCGATGTTCGGCTTGATGACCTCTTCCACATACAGCACCGTCGGATCAGTCTGCAAATGCGGGTACTGGGACGGATTATTCAAACGGTTGTAGAAAACGGAAGCAATCGTCGGCATTTCCTCTTCATTCGCGGCCTCCGCCTGAATGAGCGAAGCCATAATAATGATCTCTTCCAAAGATTTTCCACTCTGTTCAATCTCCGCGCGGTAAGGCTCGATCTTTTCTTCGAAGTTACGGAAGATCTTCTCTGCTACATCGGCTGGATCGTCGTCTACATAAAATTTATACCGGTCGGGGAAGAAATAGCCCTCCATACGGTAAAAACGTTCGCTGTTATCGGTGATCTCATCCTCAAACGCAAAACCAAACGGAGTTCCGTTGGCAACACTGATAAAGCTCGCCGCATTGCAAACGCCACCCTGTTCCAGTTTTTGAGCAATCTCATAAAGGTTGTCGCCTTCCGTGATCTGGATTTCCACAACGCTGCTGTCTTCCGGCGGGATCTGCTGAAGGATCTGAACGATCTCGGCGTAAGAAGCATGCTGCGGAATGTCATGAAGGCCTGCCTGAAGAGTGCTTCCGGTTCCATCCAGTTTAATAACGAGTTTAAACAGCCACGGATAAGAAATAACTCCCTCTTCCCCAAGCTGATCGGCGATTTCATCCGCAGTCGAATCTCTGGGGATCTCGATGGAGATTGTCTTTCCTTCTTCCTTGTTCATGCCCATAATATCGCGGAAGCCTTCCAAAACCGTCAGCGAAATAGCTGCCGATATTCCCAGAATACACACGATAAAAATAAGCACACGAAGCCAGCGGGTCTTGTTTTTCCGGCGGATCCGTTTGAATTCCTTTTCCTCACGTTTTGTTTCTTCACGGAATTTCTGAATCTTATCTTTGGTTTCCATATCCGGCAGAAGAGATTCTTTTTTCAGCTCTTCATAGGCTTTATCAAAATCGATCTCATCAAGTTGAAATGCCGTTTTTGCCTTGATTTCGGCCTGATCCGGCATGCGGTTTTCTTCCGCCTCGGGCACCGGAACGGTTTGCGGATCCTGTCCGTTTTGCTGTGTGCCATTGTTTTTGTTTTCGTCCACCCTGGTTCCTCCCCTGAACTATCCTAATTCGTTTTATCTCATCCTCACTGACAAGCCAGTGAACCGGACGGTCATAATATCCATGCGGAAGCAATTTCACCCGCATTTCACGGTAACACACCCCAACCCGGGTACCGCAATACTTTTGCAAAAAACGGTCATAATAACCTTTTCCATAACCAAGACGAAACCCTTCTTCGTCAAACACCAATCCCGGAACAATGCAGATCGAATTGCGCGAAAAAGAAGTGATTTTTTTACAGCGCAGAGGGTCTGGCTCCAGCACCCCGTAGGTGCCCGGGCGCAGATCATCCAGCGAATGGATTTCATAAAAATCCACCGTACAAGTTTCCGGCAGAGACACCGGCACACAGACCTGCTTGCCCTTCGAAAGAGCGTCCAATAAAAGCGGAATCGTATCCACCTCGTCCGGCAGGGATACATAACAAAACAGAGCCTGCGCTTTTTGATAAGCCGGCATCTGAAGCACAAAATCAAAAATCTTCCGGTCCCGCTCCGCCTTTACTTCCGGCGGAATTGCGCGGCGTTTTTTCTTATACTCCGCGCGGATCTCCTGCTTTAACAGTTTCATATTTGAGGTCAAGGTTCTTCACCCTCTCAAAAAAGATCAGCGGTAAACCACAGCCGTTTTCAGCAAATCCATTCTCCCGCTGCCAAGCAGGCATTCGCCCAATGTAAACGCGAACTGCTCCGCGAAATGGACCGACGTTGCTGTAATAATTTTACCGTCTACATAAACACCAGGTTGTTCCGCCAGTTTCGCATTCCCCATCTGCGCTTCAAAGCCCGGATAACAGGTTGCGGTTTTTCCGTCCAAAAGGCCTTTGTGGCCCAAAATAGAAGGAGCCGCGCAAATAGCGCCGATCCACCGGTCATGGCGTGCGCAGAAATCCACTGCGTCCTGCACCGCCTGTGACTGCTCCAAGTTAAGCGTTCCCGGCATGCCTCCCGGCAGGATGATCATATCCGCCGCGTTGAGGTCCATATGGCTGAGCAAAACATCCGGCATTACACGGATTCCGTGCGAGCTTTTTACCATCACGCCGGTCACGCCAACCATTTTTACTTCCAGCTCACACCGACGGAGATAATCCACAGGGGTAAGCGCTTCGATCTCCTCAAAACCGTCTGCCAAAAACACATAAATCATGAAAATCCCTCCTGTTATATCATTCGTCAATGCCACCGGCATTCAGTCCAGAACAAGGTTCATATAACCATCCGCACGGGAACTGATTATATTCGCAGAAGCAGGCTCCAGCGGGCACAGCATCCCGTGCCGCAACACCGTTTCACCGTGCACGCAGGGGAATTTGACCTGAACCGATTCCGCCTCATACCGTTTAAACAGTCCGGGCAAAAACTGCTTCAATACAGGTTCTTCCAAATTTGTCTCTTTTACGACAACTGTTTTCTCTATTTTAGTACAAACCGCATAGCCTTGTAAACCCTTACCATCTGTAAGATGCAGAATTTCACCGCCTGTGAACGCGGATTCGTCAAACAGGTAACCGGTCGCCTTTTCAGAAAAGGAAAACGAATGACTCATTTTGGAAAGATATTCGCGGCGAAGAGAGCAGAACGTTTCTCGCTGCGCCGGAGCAATACTGCCGTAAGCCGGCAGACCGAAAGGATTTTCGTACCGCTTTACACAAACAGAAAAAGCCGTACGATAACCCAGACGGGCATAGTATTCATACAGGCTGTCCGAAGCCGGGAACAATGCTGAAACAGTGACTCCTTTGTTTAAAAGATGCTCATGTGCCGCCTTCAACAAAGCGGACGCATATCCTTTTCCCTGAGCGGCAGGGTCAGTCGCCACCGCGTAAACATACGCCGCAGGATAACAGATATCGTTTGCACGGTACTCCGCAGGGATGAGTGTGAGCATAGAACGGATCTCGTCTTCCGCCCGCAGAACAAGTGTCTCAAACAGCGGAAACCCATGCTGATAATAAAAATCCAGATAAGCATCGCCGTCTCCGAAACAGCGCTGCCAGATCATTCTGCACGCAGCAAGATCCGCCGGGCCAGCCTTGTTGATGCAATACCCTTCACTCATCGTGGTGTCACCCGGTAACGGACGGTAAATTTCACCGGATTATAAGAAAGCTTCGCGCGCCGGAGGCCTTCTACACCCAAATCCTCCTCACGGTTGACAAACTCGTAATCGGAAGCGAACATCCGCACAAACTCCCGGTTGATCATAGGATAAGCACCAGGAACCTGCGAGTCAGCCTTTTCCACATGAACGATAAACGTGTTGGAGTTGACCGGTTCGCCGAACGAATAAGCGACGACCCGCCCCTCCTGTTTTAAAATACACCCCTTGAATCCAAGTTCAAAAAAGTGGTCAAGCGCTTTACGCACTGCGCACATTTCTTCCCGCTTGCTCTCATCTTCTCCACAGTCATTCTGCGCACACCAAAAAGCGTTGAATTCCTTACACAAATGAATGTTTTCTTCGGTGACCGGTTCCGCGCTCCACTCTTTTTCAATAAAACGGTTGATAAAGTTTCGTTTGGAATGAAGTTTTTTCCCTTTGAGCGTCATAAGGCTTTCGGAAGAATAGATATAATCAAAGTAATCCCGCCGCTCAGCGAAATCGAACCGGCCAGGGAACAGTTCCTCCAGCTTTTTCCGATTTCGCTCATGGCTGACGTGCATGACAAACGGAAAACCGTTTTCCTCGGCATAATCCATCATCAGCTCGATTACCTCTTTTAAATCGCCCTCACCCGCCGGAAAGGAAAAATGTTTGGCGTCTTCATTAAATTGAAGATAAAAGTCCTTATACCGTCCGATTTTGGAATGATACGCGTTGGCCCAGATAAAATTGTTGCCAAAGCAGTATTCACTGCCGTAAAAATCACTTTTTTTCAACAATTCGTCGATCCAAGGCTTATCAGAAAGCTCAATTTTTCGAAATTGCAGTTTTGTTGTAACCATGTTGTTTTACATCCTATCCATTATTGATAAAAGCTGTTGTTGAATTTCTTCCACGCTGCGGACCTGGCCCTGCTCATCCACGCAGGACACAACCTGCCAGCCGCGTTTCTCTGCCGCGTACAAAGCGGAAATCCGGCAGGAAAGCAGGTACGAAACATCCTTTTCGTGAATGTCCTTTTTCTGCTCATCGCCATGATACCGCCCGGATAAAAGCGTTTGCGAAACCTCCGGCGGCATGTCCAAAAACACAACGGCATCCGGTTTGGGAAGCCCGAGCAGGCGGTATTCATAATCCTCCAGCCAGGAAAGATAATTGTCCCACTCCTGCCGGGGCAATTTTGACATCTGATGGATGGCGTTGGAGGTCGTATAACGCGCCGCCAGAATAAAGCCGCCGTTTTCGTACGGTTTCTGCCAGAATTTCTTATAGCTCGCGTAACGGTCAACCGCGTAAAAAGATGAAGCGGCATAAGCGTTGACATCGCCCGGCTCTCCGCCAAACTCACCGGCCAGGTACATTTTGACCAGCGCCGAAGAAGGCTCCGCGTAATCCGGGAAAGAAATAGGCGTTACCTCCCGTCCGCGCGCCTTTAAACTTTGTTCCAATAAAGCAAGCTGGGTGGATTTTCCGCTCCCGTCCAATCCGTCCAGTACAACCAGTCTTCCATTCATTCAGTTTTCCCCCGCATGGCGCGATAATACGCACGCACCTCTTCCGGCTTTCCGCAGCTCATTTTCCCCTCCGGGCAGTTGCCTCGAAGACAAGGCGGTCCTGCCTTCGCAAACAGGTTCGGCGACACTTCCAGCACCAGCCTCAGCATCTCATTGGAGAGTTCGCGAATCTCCCACTGAGCGCGGTTGCAGCAACGGTGCGCAAAAAAGTTTAACAGGCTCCGCGCGTTAAACGTAGCAATCATCTTGGTATCACAGGCGTTGGGGAGAACAAAACGCGCGTCTTCAATCGCCTTTTTCTCTGCTTTACGGCTGTCTCTTATACACATCTGACGCTGCCGACGAATAGC
>USBI01000049.1 GCA_900552945.1 uncultured Oscillospiraceae bacterium | reverse complement strand
AAAGAAGGGTATCATAGTTGGCGGTACCCGGAGCAATGACGTCAAGGGCGTGAAGTGTTTCAACAATGTTATCAAGTTGTCGTTTCGGAAGACAGAGACTCAGGTCACCAGCCACTGCGTTGAGCGTTGGCCGTGTTGTGGATTGTGTCAGCCGTTTTTCATCAGTCCGCCGTCCTTGCTCCAAATCACCCAGTCGCTGAACAAGTACAGAACCGCCGCTGATGAGGTTGGCAAGGCTTGCAACATGGCGCGCGTATTCAATGGGTTCGTTGAATGGCTGTGTAAACCGAATGGTAGAGAGAAGCGCGAAATTAGAATTAGCCGTTTTGCGCTGTTTGTCTTTATAGGCATGACCATTTACAGTCAATACGCCGCCTGTGTTTTCAGTAACGACCAATCCGCCTTCGTTGAAGCAGAACATACGGGTGGTGTCTCCATATTGCTTGGAGCGGTACCAAATTTTTGGCTCGTAAATCTTTTTGGAAAAATCTTCCCATATTATGGCGGGCAGTTCAACACGCACACCAATATCCACCTGATTGTTAGACAGCGGGATACCGTTCTTCCGGCACCAGTTAGCAAAAAAGCCGCTTCCTGCGCGCCCTACCGCAAAAATAATCTTTTCCGCGGTGACAGTATGTTCTTTCTTGTTTTTTTTAAATGTGACCCGATGGGATGATCGATCCACGTCCGTTACATTGGCGTGGGTAAGGATTTCAACACGTTCACGCAATAAGTCAATCATATTGCGCATTGTATCAAAATTCGCATCAGTCCCAAGATGTTTCAGCTGTGCCTGACTCATATGCAAATCATGTGTGAGGCAAAGTTTTTTGAGTTCGTTGCTGGGCTGGTAACGCTCTGTTGGAGCGCCGTTTTCCATAAGGATTGCATCTGCCTGTTCGATATAATCGAGGACCATTTCAGGTGGAAGGAACTCAGTGAGCCAACCGCCGTACTCAGTAGAGATTACATATTTTCCGTCGGAAAAAGCGCCGGCCCCTGCCATGCCTTCCATAATGGCACAGCTTTTACACCGGATACAGGATTTTGTTTTTTTGGAAATAATCGGGCAAATTCGTTCTGTGATTTCCCCGCCTTTTTCCAATAAAAGAATGGAAAGTTCAGGCAGTTTTTGGCTTAATCGCCACGCGGCCATGAGTCCGCCCGGACCGCCGCCGATGATTGCGATGTCATAATGATTTTTTAATTTCATGTTGAAACTCCTTTTGGTGTTTCCTGCATGAACAGCAGTATTTTAACATAAAAGCCGGGAAAATGCAAGCGTTTTTGCATCCTCCCGGTTTTTGTCTTTCTTTTTAGGGCTTATGATGCGTTAATTGGTAAGAAAGCATCATGAGACTGTCGTCAATGTGAATATTTTCAACCAATACGCTTTCCGGCACCTGAAGATCGGTATAGCAGAAGTTTAAAATCGCATGGATTCCTAGCTTGACTAAGAACTGCGCAGCTTGATTGGCATTTTCACTTGAAACGGCAAGAACCGCAATATCCGGTCGTTGTTCCGGTGTAAGCTGCTCCAGCCTTTTAATATCCTCAACAATATATTGCCCAACTTTGCAGCCAATACGCTCAGGCTGGCGGTCGTATATTCCAATCAGCGCAAAACCACGCCCGTTAAACATTCGATGAGTGGTCAGGGCGTGACCAATGTTCCCGGCGCCAATGATCGCAACACGCTGAACACTGTACAGCCCGATTTCCGCTGCTATACAACGATGAGCATCGCTTACAATGTAACCGAATCCATTGTGCCCATTGACTCCGATTTGCCCAAGGTCTCTTCGAACCTGTGAAGCTGTTATGCCAAGCCGGTCTGCCAGTTCGCTGGAAGAAACTTTGGCTTTCCCTTCAAGCGCAAATTCTCGCAGATAGCGCAAATATTTTGGAAGGCGGGAAACCGTTTCCCGTGGTAAAGAATGATTTGACATAGTTGCATCTCCGGCAAAATAAAATCAACGAGTCATTTTGATCTTGGAAAAATCGTGCTCTTCCAGTACTGTGTTAATCTCGTCAATTTTATCGAGCTGCAGCAGTTTGTTACGGGCAGCACGCACCTGATTGACCGGCGCGATCGCTGCGGGTCCTGCAATACAGCCGCCCTCACAAGCCATACCTTCAATGAAATCTTCGGTAAGGCGACCGTTTTTGAGCAACAGGAGCGCCTTTTTGCATTCTTCCGCACCATTGCATTTTACGCATGCAACAGAGAGTTCAACATCATCCTCCTGCAGCGATTCTGCTACTGCATCAAATACACCGCCGCTCTGGGCGAATTTACGCCCGTAGATGCTGCCCTGATTCGGGATTTCGATCTCCTCGAAGCTGATGTTTTGGCTTTCAATCATCGCTGCCAGTTCTTCGAAGGTAAGAACGAAGTCAATGTCATTGCCCGGCGTCATCCCTTCGGATTTTTTAGCGATACATGGCCCGATGAAAACAATTTTTGCATGACGGTCGACCGATTTGATCCAGCGCGCGGTTGCTACCATCGGAGAAACCGTAGTGGACATGCGCGGAATCAGGTCCGGAAAATGTTTCTCAATCATCAAAACAAAAGCAGGGCAGCAGGAAGTCGTCATTTTCTGGCCATTTTCAAAGGCATGACGAAGTTCCTCGCCTTCATGCTTCGCGACTGCGTCTGCACCGATTGCAACTTCATAAGCTTCACGGAAGCCGAGTTTCTGAATAGCTGCTTTAATCATCGGCACTGTTACAGTCGGTCCGAACTGCCCTTCGATTGCCGGCGCAAAGATCGCATAGACGTGTTCGTCCTGCTGGATCAGATTGATGACATCAACAATATACGAAATGTCTGAAATAGCGCCGAATGGGCAGGAGCGTACACAGTTTCCGCAGCTGATGCATTTTTCCGGCTGAATCGCTGCGATTTTGCTCTGCTGATCCATGGTGATGGCGTCAACAGGGCAGCTGCGTTTGCAAGGGCGCACCAGGTCGGCGATTGCGTTATATGGGCAGGCCTTTGCGCACCGTCCACATTCACGGCATTTGTCCGGGTCGATGTAAGCGCCTTTACCGGAAATGGAAATTGCGTTAAACGGACAGGCGGCAATACAATGTTTCGCCATGCAGCGCTGGCAGTTTTCCGTCACGCGGAAGCGGTTGATCGGGCATCCTTCGCACGCCGCCTTAATGACATTTACGACGTGGGCTTCTTCACCCGGCTGAGCGGATTTTCCCTGTGTCAGCCGCACACGGCCGCGGATGATCTCGCGCTCCTTGTAAACACAGCAGCGAAAGCGTGCTACATTTCCGGGAATCAAATCGAACGGGATTTCGTCGAGGTGCTTTTCCAGCGTGCCCTCATACGCTAATTCTGCAACACGTTTTAAGACGTCGTATTTGATCTGTACTGCATCACTGGTGAAATTTGTAATCTTTGCCATTTTACCATCTTTCTGTTCATCAATAATACTTTACGTTTACAATTTTTCCGATTGCACGGAGATTATCGGTCAGCTGATTGACAATATGCTGACGGATATTCAGGTCAACCGGCAAGTTCGGGTTCTGGTGGGCGGCGTTAACCGCTTTACCTACAAAGAGGTTTAAGCGGGTACAGTCTTCCAACAGGAGTTTTGCCAGTTTGGAAGCACCGTTGTCGCGGTCCAGTTCCTTAATGTGGTCATACTCGAAGTCGTTTTTACGGAATTCCGTGAGGATCTCGTTGGTTTTGCTCAAAGTCAGCACGCCTTCGGTAACCAAATCCATGCCGTCAATATAACCGATCGGCGGAAGTTCCGGGTCGGTGTAATTGATGCTGGTTTTCACCGGACGGTTGAGCAGCCGGCTGATAATCTGCGCACTGCTTCCGCCGCAGACAACCCGTTTGCCGCGTTCCGCCATAAAATCATGCAGCAGTTCCGGGTCTTTTTCTTTGCTGCTCGGCGGACCGGTGAACAGGTTGACCACTTTTTCCGGCAGGATTTTGACTGCGGCTACAGTGGTGTCGTCACCCGGTTTTCCGGCGTACAGGCTTTCACAAACCTGAGAAAGTGAAAGAGCCAGGCGCGCAGCCGTTTTTTCCTTTTGCACAACACTTTGCAGATGAGCAGCAGCGTTTTCCCACTGGAAGCCGAAATTGAGCACTGCGCCAACACCCGCATGGATAACACCGTCGGAGAACAGAACAAAGCTGTCACCGACAGCGGTCTGGAACCGTGCCTCGCGGATGTTTTTAGAGGACACGACCCGGTTTTCAAACGGGATTTCCATCAGTTTGTTTCCGCGCAGAAATACGCAGGTTGGATTGTCGAATTCGACCAGATACACTTCGCCGGTGTAAAAAATCTGCAGGATGCTGAAGGTAGAGTAGGCAAGGTGCCGCACGTTACAGATCGGCAGGGTGCTGGCGATCGTATCAACGCAGTCTTCAACCTTCGCCCCGTTTGAGAGCATGGTGGCGATGATCTTGGAAGTCAGGGTGGAAAGAATGTTTGCCTTTACACCACTGCCCAGTCCATCCGCCAGAACAAGAATTACAAATTCCGGGGTGCGGATGATCTCCACCCGGTCGCCGCACAGCTCTTCGGTATACTTGTTTAAGCTCTTATAAGCTGTATCGATGTAAATGTTCAAGGCTTAACTCCCCATCTCGTCATCGTCGTAAACAATCATATCCTTTAATTTGGTCAGCGTTACCTTGGTTTCCGCGGTGGTTTCACCAAGCAGGCTCGCGATCTGCTGAGCGACACGCATCTGGTTGTCAATAACCTTCTGCGCCATGTCGACCGTATCCACACGAAGTTTGTACATTTTATCCTGCTGTTCTACCTCGTCGGTGATATCATTGAAAATACCAATGATGATCTTCTGGTCAGGAACATAGGTGATGTTCTGCAGGGTCACGATGCCGTACTGCGGGTATTCCACCCGTTTGTCGGTAATGTTTTCATGTGTTTGTGCCACCAGTTCGAAGTAGGAGGTATCAATAAACTCGTACAAGTAGCGGCCAATGCCAAGATAACGTTTGGTTTTAAAGGCTTTTTCCGCGGCGAGGTTCATCTCCTGAATGACCATATCGGTATCCACCGCAATGATGATATTCGGCGTTTCAGCCAGAATAACGTTGGAGAGGGATTTGGTCATCTCGCTCATATAAGGCAGACACATGTAAAGTTTAGCCTTTTTCTGGTAAACGGCAATGGCTTTGTCACGGCAGGAAGGATAACCGCAGAAACCGCAGTTCTGTTCCTTGTCCGGCGTGTCTTTGCCGATGCTTGCCAGAATCGAGCGGATGGTCGCTTCGTCTGGAATATCATTTTTCTTGGTTTTGTCGATGAAAGCCTTGTGCATTTCCACATCGGCTTCAATTTTCGGGAACTCCCGGCCGTTTTCCTGCATATAATCGCGGATATCCAGGGTGGCCTGGAACCGGCGGGTACGGTTGCCGTGAACGGCAGGGCCGTAAACACAGCCGCCCTTGCAGGCATTGGCTTCAATGAGGCAGGGTTCCAGTTCACCGGCCTTCAAAGCTTTGAACAGGTCGATGCAGCGGTCAGTACCGTCAATGCTGATGACCTTGCGCCCTTCCAGTGCGCCGCGCTGTTCGAGAGACGCGATGATACCGTCGGTGATCGGGTACATGCGGTTGATGCCCGGCTGTGCATCTTCAAACGGGGAATCCTCCAGTTCAGAGACAACGATTCCTTCTTTTTCCAGCCAGTTTGCAACCTCATCGAAGGTGAGAACGGCGTCTACATCGTTCGCATGCATCACATCGTTCGCTTCTTCAATTTTAGCGATGCACGGCCCGATGAATACGACCTTGGTTGCAAGACCAAACCGGCTTTTCAAAAGGCGGCCGTGGGCAATCATCGGGGTAATGGACGGAAGCATATACGGAATGAGTTCCGGATAATATTTTTCAATCAAATTGTTTACCGTTGGGCAGCAGGTGGTAATCGCTGTCTGATACTGCTCTGTCTGCAGCAGACGGCAGTATTCATCGGTTACCATGGAAGCGCCTTCCGCGGTTTCTGCAACCGCATCAAAGCCCAGCTTTTTCAGCGCGGTTACAAGCTGTGCGGGGCGTTTAAAAGTAAATGAGCCAATAAAGGAAGGTGCGAGAGAAACGATGACTTTTGCATCGGACGCGAGAAAAGTAAGTACTTTATCCAGGTCACTGTGAAGCGTTTTGGCGTTCTGAGGGCAAGCCTCCAGACAGTGGCCGCAGAGGATACATTCCTCCGGCATGATCTCCGCGCGGTCGTCTTTGAAGGTAATGGATTTTACCGGACAGACGCGCAGGCATTTATAACAGTTTTTACAGTTTGCACGTTTTAAACCAATTACACTCATGGATTCACCTTCTTTAGAATCTGGTTTTCAAAGAATTCATCAACAGATGTTGGCGTGACAGCGAACAGCTCGTCTCCTACCTTGACACAGACGCCGTTTTTCGTGCACTCTCCCATGCAGAAAGACCCCTGAAGGTTGACGTCGTTTTCCAGGTGATGAAGCGCCACCAGACGTTCGAGAATCTTGATAATATCCCGCGAACCTTTCAAGTGGCAGGAGCTGCCGATACAGATGGTAACGTCCAAAGCAAAATACCTCCCCAAAAGCAACATTGACAGTTAATTCACAACCACATTATACTATGAGGCTTTTCCGCTGTCAATGTGAAAAACGGGGAAAAAACGGCACCCTTTTTGGGCAGGAAAGCCAAAGGCCCGCCTGCTTTGTCTGAATGCAAAACCGGCGGGCGGGATGGTTGGATAGAAAAGCAACAAAGACGGTTTTTCACTGAATCGTTTCGGCTTGTTGTACCCAAAACAGAGCATGTTAAAGCTGTGGATAAAGAAATTTTTTTATATTGAAAACGGCTTGATTTAAAAGCCGAACAAGTGCGCCGCATTTGCCACGATCATACAGACGACAACCCCCAGCGCAGTGGGCAGCAGAAATGAAATCGCAGTCCATTTGATGCTGTGGGTTTCTTTGTGTATGGTCAGGCAGGTAGTCGCGCAGGGAAAGTGCAAAAGAGAAAACAGCATAGTGCACAGGGCGGTTACGGGAGTCCATCCGTTTGCGACAAGCAGTTCACGCAGGGCGTTCAAATCGGTCATTTCAATCATGCTGCCGTTGGCGAGATAAGCCATGATGATGAGCGGCAAAACGATCTCATTTGCGGGAAATCCAAGCAGGAAAGCCACAAGAATCACGCCGTCCAAACCAATGAAACGCCCGAACGGGTCCAGAAAGGAAGCGCAGTGAGCAAGCAGGCTGGCGTCATTGACTGTAATATTGGCCATAAGCCAAATAATAAGGCCGGCCGGCGCCGCTACGGTTACTGCGCGGCCCAGAACAAACAGTGTGCGGTCAAAAATGGAACGAACCAATACTTTTCCAATCTGCGGGCGGCGGTAAGGGGGTAATTCCAATGTAAAAGAAGACGGCATTCCTTTTAGAAGAGTGGCGGAAAGAAGTCGGGAGATAAGCAGGGTAGCGGCTACTCCAAGCACGAGGATTGCCAGAAGCCATAGAGCAGAAACAACCGACTGCAGGGGCAGCAGAACACCTCCCACAAAAAACAGACTGATAAGCGTAATCAATGTGGGAAACCGTCCGTTACAAGGCATGAAACAATTGGTGATGGTGGCGATCAAACGTTCTCTGGGGGAATCAATGATTCGGCACCCCACCACGCCGCAGGCGTTGCATCCAAGTCCCATGCACATGGTGAGTGCCTGTTTTCCGTGGGTGCGGGCTTTTTGAAAAAAACGGTCCATGTTGAAGGCGATTCGCGGAAGATAACCGGAATCTTCAAGCAGGGTAAAAAGAGGGAAAAAGATTGCCATGGGTGGCAGCATTACCGAAACGACCCATGCAAGGGTGCGGTACATTCCTTCCACGAAAAGTCCGCGTGTCCATTCCGGAGCGTTCATGGCGATAAACCATTCAGATAGCCGGTCTTCTACCCAGAAAAGGGCAGTGGAAAGCAAATCGGACGGATAATTCGCTCCGGCAATGGTAATCCAGAAGATTCCGCCCAGCAGGAGCAGCATGATCGGGATACCAGTCACTTTGGATGTAAAAAGACGATCCAGCTTACGGTCATGCGCGCTGTAATTTCCTTTTGGAAGTGTCACGGCAAACCGGCTGATTCGTTCAGCCCTCTCCACAAGACAGGCTACAATGTGGTCCCGGAAGCTTTCCGGCGTGAATCCTGCGCCGGAAAGAAGCCGCCAGCCTTCCTTTACCGCCTGCTGTACTTCCTCTTTTTGCAGAAGATCAATCCCCAGAAAGTTTGTCATTCCGGTTTGAAGGCTGTGGTCGGCATCCAGCAGCTTTAAACCCACCCAGCGAGGGTTAAGTCGCCCATGTACGAACGGGGCGACAGCGCTTTCCACTACGGCGAGTGCCTGTTCTGCTGCCGCTCCGTAATCGACAGATATTGGGCTGGTTGTTTTTTTACCCGATGTGACTGCGGCCACTGTTTCCATCAGTTCTTCCAGCCCTTTGCCTGCCCGCGCGCTCGCTCCCACAACCGGAATACCGAGCTGACAGGAAAGTTCGTTTAAGTCAATGCGAATCCGTTTTTTTGCGGCTTCATCCAGAAGATTCACACAAAGTATGGTGTTTGGTGTGATCTCCATTGTTTGCAAAAGCAGGTTGAGATTACGCTCCAGGCAGGTCGCGTCTGCGACCACAATGGTTGCGTCCGGTTCTCCAAAACAGAGAAAGTCCCGCGCGACCTCTTCTTCTGCGGAATTGGCCATCAGCGAGTATGTACCGGGTATATCCACCATGATATAACGCGTTCCGTTTCGTTCGTATTCTCCTTGCGCGTTGGTCACCGTTTTGCCCGGCCAGTTTCCGGTGTGCTGTTTCATACCGGTCAACGCGTTGAACACGGTGCTTTTTCCAACGTTCGGATTTCCAGCAAGAGCGATGACACGGTCGTTCGGACTGTTTTTGTGTATGACCAGTGTTTCTCCCACGGCCGAGATGCCGGTCGATTTTCTGGTAAGGCCCATAAAAATGATCCTCCTTGCCTCGTTTGAATTTTGGCGGTGCTGTTGAATGCAGAACAGCGGTTTTTATAAAGCATTCGGCCGCAGATTGGTCGGAAGGCAGTGCTGTGAAGTTCTGTAATATATAAAAGTATATTTGCGGCGGATTTTTTAAAAAGGTTTAATCATTCGGCGGGTATGCCTCAAACACCCAAAACAAACAGCGAAAGCTGGGAAAAGCCTTCGCCGTTTATCGGTGTTGAAACAGGAATCATTCCGGCTTTGGCACAGCAGGTTGATCTGCTGTGTTATGAGACCGGTTTTTATTGATTCCTGCAATTTTTTGAAAATATTTACCGCGGTCAGCAGCCGTTTACAATAATTTTTTGAGCGTCTTCTGTTCGCAGAGCAATGACCGCCCCTCGGATAAAATACGCGACCGGATCGCCGGAAGGGCTTTTTTGCAAAGCTTTGACGCGAGTCCCTTTCACCAGTCCCAGATCGAGCATTCTTCTGCGCTCGGATGTATGTGTGATTAATTCCTCAACGACAGCTTCCTGCCCGATCGGCAGCTGGTTTAAGGGACGGGGAGAGTGATCTATCATGAAAAAAAGAACTCCTTTTCTTTTTGTGTTCGGAAAAAGTTTCCCTAAGCTAATCTATGTGGTAAGAGGCGGAAAGGTGACATATATTGTAGAGAAACTGGGGGTGGATGAATGAATGGTGAAGAAAGAGGAAAAAAGCAGAACGGGGCGTTTCACACGGTAAGAGGGTACCAGATGCATAAACTTCAGGATGGAACAGGGCTTACCCCTGCGCTGGAAGATTATCTTGAAATGATTTTTCGGCGGATACAGGAAGACGGTAGTGTAAAAGCAGGTGCGCTGTCCGACTGGCTTTGCGTTAAGCCGTCATCGGTGACCAAAATGTTTTACCGGCTCAATAAGCTTGGGTTTATTCATTATTATCGGTATGGCGAGATCCGTTTGACCGAACAAGGAGAGGCGGCAGGGAAGTACCTTCTGTGGCGGCACGATACGGTTTTTGAGTTCTTAAGCATTTTGTATGACGGTGAGGAGCGGGATTTTTTGGAGGAAGCAGAACTGTTGGAACACTGCCTTTCGGCCGAAACGGTTCTGCGGCTGAAAAGGATGAACGACCGGTTCAAGTGAGCTTGTGTGTTTGTGTGATACTTAAGTTTCAATCAAAAAGCCCCCGGCAAATGGCCGGGGGTCATAAGAAAGTAATATTGCTTTTTGCAGGAACGGCATGGCTTCGGTCATGCCGTTTCCTGTTTCATCAGTTCGTCCACGGGGATAAAGCCCACAAGGTCATAGGAGATGCGGATGCCCTGTCTGCGCTTCCCGCTGCTCTTGTCAGGCGCTTCGATGTAGATGCCTTTGACAAGTTCTCGCAGGGCGTAGGGGGTCATTTCCTGCAAATCCTCGTATTTGTGTACCCGCTGGATGAACTGCTCCAAATTTTCAATCTGTCGTTCCTGTACTTCGATTTCCTGCTGCAAGGTCTGGATTTCCACTTTAAGCTGCGCCTGCTCGTCCTCATAGGTTTTGCTCATCAGCGCAAACCGTTCATCAGAGAGTTTCCCGGCCACATTATCCTCATAGATACGGATGAACAGCCGGTCAAGTTCCCCAAGACGGCGTTCTGCCTGTGCCAGACGCTTCTTGTGTCCCCGGACAGCTTCTACGCTGGACAGCCGGAGTCTATGCTCCATAACTGTCCGAAAATGGGCTTCATGCCTGGTTACATAGGATATTACCGTTTTCATGTGCATCCAGACCAATTCTTCCAGTACAACCGCCCGGATGAAGTGAGCTGAACAGGTTCCCGTGTTGCTGCGGTAGCTGGCGCATACAAAATAGTCTTGCCGCTTCTCAAAGTAGTTGGTGGTGCAGTAGCGCATTTTTGCCCCGCAATCAGCACAGTAAACCATGCCGGAGAACAGGCTGCTTTTTCCTGTTTTTGTCCTTCGGTGGCGCTGCTTGCGGATTTCCTGCACCTTGTCAAAGACTTCCTGCTCAATGATAGCCGGATGGGTGTTGTAGAATACCGCCTGCTTCTCAATGGGCGTTTCCCGCTGCTTCTTGTCCCAGATAGAGTTGGTGTAGGTCTTGAAGTTAACCGTACAGCCCGTGTATTCCCGCCGTTCCAGAATGTGAACAACGGTATTGGGGTTCCAATGGTACGGATCGGTAGTTTCAGGGCTTGGGGTGTTAATGCCCTCTTTCCGCTTATAGGCGGTAGGGTTGAGCACCTGTTCCGCCTGCAAGAGTTTCGCGATCTGCATCGGCCCCCGGCCTTCCATACACAACTTGAAAATACGCTTGACCACAAGAGCGGCTGCCTCGTCCACAACCCACTTTGTTCGATTCTCCGAGTCTTTGCGGTAGCCAAAGGGGACATTGGTTGTCAGCGGGATTCCCTGCTCGCCCTTGGCCTTCTGTACCGCACGGATTTTGCGGCTGGTATCCTTGGCAAAAAACTCATTGAACCAGTTTTTGATTCCCGCAACATCGTTGTCGGTGCTGTTGGGGTCAATGGTGTCAAAGTGGTCGTTGATGGCGATATAGCGCACACCATATTTCGGAAAAGTGAAGTTGATATACAAGCCCGTCAGCGAGGAATTTCGCCCCAGACGGGACAGGTCTTTCGACAGCACAACAGCCACTTTCCCCGCTTCAATTTCTGACAGCATCTGCTGAAATCCGGGGCGGTCATAGTTTGTGCCGCTGTATCCGTCATCCACAAAAAATGTTGGATTCGGGAAGCGGTGCTCTTTTGCGTATCGGAGCAGGATGTCCTTTTGGTTGGTGATGGAATTACTGTCGCCCTCGTTGGCATCCTCTTGGGAGAGGCGGCAATAGAGTGCGGTGATTTTATCAGTTGCCCGTAACATTTCTGTATCCTCCTTCAAAGGGGCAACTGTCAGTACAGGATTGGTTGCTTCTATTGTACCAAGATTCCCGGTATTTGTCATTCATCATCCTCCGTATTTTCTGTAAACTTTTCAG
>USBI01000048.1 GCA_900552945.1 uncultured Oscillospiraceae bacterium | reverse complement strand
TTTGTAGCCTTGTTCCACATAAACCGTCTGGCGGTATTTAACTGATCAACAAAATTGTAAGGGGCTGTGGTTGGAACCTTTCTTGAACCATCTTGTGGTAGGAGATTTGCACCAATCCACAGCATCCCTTACAGTGTAGCACACAGCCCTTGGAGAGGGGCTCTAATAACTACTACTCTATAATACAAGGATGTTTTTCATGAACGCATTTGATAAAATTATCGGGTATTCTTCTATAAAAAAGGAGCTGAAGCAAATCAGCGACACGCTGAAGAACCGGGAAGCCTATGACAGACTGGGCGTATCCGCACCGAGAGGTCTGCTGCTTTACGGGGAACCGGGCGTCGGGAAGTCTTTGATGGCAAGCGCTGTTATAAAAGAAAGCGGGCGCAAGGTGTTTTGCTGCCGCAAGGATTCGCCAAACGGTGATTTCATCAAAAAAATAAAGGCCACCTTTGACAAGGCCGTACAGAATGCTCCGTCTATCGTTTATCTCGACGATATGGACAAGTTTACCAACGGGGACGAGCGGCATCCGGATGCAGAGGAATATGTCACGGTGCAGTCGTGCATCGATGAAACAAAGGATAAGCAGGTATTCGTCTTGGCTACGGTGAACAACATCCGCTGTCTTCCCCGATCTCTTCGCCGCGCAGGGCGGTTCGACCGTACCATTGAGGTGAACGCTCCCCACGGAGAGGACGCCGTGAAAATTATTACCCATTACCTAAAATCCAAAAGCTTTGTTGATGATATCGATCCCACCGTCATTGCGAAAATCATGGACGGACGCTCCTGCGCCGAGTTGGAAACCGTAATCAACGAAGCGGGTTTGTATGCAGGGTATGAGCGTGCCAAAGTCATCACGATGGAGCACTTTTTGAAGGCCTGTATGCGGACGGTGTTTCAAGCTTTTCCGGATGACGAAGATGATCTTGCAAACGAACCAGATGATTTTTACTGCGGCCTTTCCGACCCGAATCATGTTGTCTCGCAGATTGTATATCACGAAGCAGGGCATGCCGTAATATCCGAAGTGCTTTGCCCGGAAAGCGTAACGCTTGTCTCAGCATACAACGCAGCTCGAAAGAGAGGCGGATTTACAAGTTATTATAATGATAACAGCAAAACGCCGCTCTATTGGAATAAAAGCCGTATTATCGGTTCACTTGGCGGTGTTGCGGCAATAGAACAGAAATTCGGGATTTCAGACATTGGCTGCGAACGGGATCTGGATCAAGCATTTAACATGACAAGGGATTTGATCGTCAATACCTGCATGATCGGATTTCATCTTCATGCAGCTGAATACAACGATTCGCAGCGTCTTATGTCAGCACAGGAAGAGGCGGTTGCGGTTGAGGTCGAAAAATATTACCGGAAAGCAAAAGAAATTCTTTCATCAAACTGGGAATTCTTTGAAAAGCTTGCCGCTGCTCTTGCACAAAAGAAACTGCTGTCTGCTGTTGACATACAAAAAATCAAAAGCGAATGCCGGATCGTTACCGTGGCGGTATGATAAGACTAAAACAATTTAAAAGGGTATGTGTTTTCGTTGCTTCAAAATTATACCGAAACCCTGCTGGAAACAACTTGCTTTCCGGCAGGATTTCTGATATAATACAAATGTTCTCGTTTGGGGACTACAATTGAACAGCATTCTTCGCATTAGAGTGAGAGAGACGGCTTTCAGCCGGATAACGCCTGTGGTACGCTAAGAGAAAGTACCGCCGCTTCTGAAACTGCTTTGGACTGTCGGCAGTCGGAAAAGCGTAAAGGACAGTTTCGACTTTGAATTTCAAAGCCGGTTACATGAATGTGAAGCCACCACCGCAGGGGATAGGTCTATCCTTTTGCGGGAAGTCGGTACGCATTTGTGTGCCGGCTTTTTTGTTGCCCGAAAGCCGGTTACAACGGAATGATCGGCTGGATGGGATATGACCGTGCGATGATCACCCTTTGATGGGAGCGAGCACAGCAACGCTGCGGTGAGACTCCGGGGCAGGGAGAGAAAAACGACATTCAGACAGACCGGCAAAACATATACGGAAAAGACAGCGACGACGTCCACAACAGTAACGAGCATCGGATTGTGACACCCACAATCCCGACCACGCTAAAAGGTGGTCGTATCCACATCCTGAAGGCGTGTGGACTAACTCAGGGCGTGCCGCCCTATGACCCTGCTAAAGAAGCTAAAACCCAAGAATGGAGATGATATTTTTGAATAAAGAAAGCGATAAAAAAGTGCGTATCAAGGTACGCTTATCCGAAGAAGAGAATGAAAAACTGAAGCGCTGTGCAGCAGCGTGCGGGCTGTCTCAATCGGCATTGATCCGCCAGCTTTGCAAAGGCAAAGCGCCCAAGCCACAACCCCAAAAAGAATTTTGGGAAGTGCTTGAAGCACTCTACTCTGTCCATAACAGTTTTAAAAGCTGTGCAAAATTCGAGCCATCTGCACTTGAAATATGTAAAGAAATTGAATGCTTGATTTTTGAGTTACAGGAGGCAAAAACGGGGACCCCGCAAAGCCTGCTTTGCGGGGAAAAGGAGCATCCACGGAATGGTGAGCTTTCGGCGCTTGCGGCGGAAGCGATGAATGGAGTGTGATGCGACGTGGCTACTACAAGTTTATGGCATATCGAGGGCAGGCTGAAAGACCTGATTTCCTATGTAGAAAATCCTGAAAAAACAAGAACAGATAATCCTAACTTGCAATCGTTATGGGATATATTTTCCTATGTCAGCCGCCCCGAAGCGACTGAAGAGGGCGAATATGTTTCGTCTATCAACTGCCTCAAAGAGATTGCCTTGCAGCAGATGATTTTAACGAAAAGGCAGTACGGCAAAGAAAACGGATATATCGCCTGGCACGGTTATCAAAGTTTTAAACCTGACGAAGTTACACCCGAACAGGCGCACCAAATCGGCTTGCAGTTGGCAAAGGAAATGTGGGGAGATCGTTTTCAGATCATCGTCACTACCCACCTTGATAAAGAACATCTGCACAATCATTTTTGCTTTAATTCCGTATCCTTTCTGGACTGAAAGAAATATAACTATTCCAAATCAGAGCAAAGAAAGCTCCGTGAGGTATCCGACCGGATCTGCCGGGAACACGGATTATCCGTCATAGAAAAACCGCATAAAGCGCCGTCAAGACAGGTGTGGCTGGACGAGAAAAGCGGCAAGCCGACAAGATACAATGTCTACCGGGAAGATGTAAAAGAAGCCATCAATTTCAGCCGCCGCCCCTACTATATGGAGGAATATCTGCGGCGAAAGGGATATATCACCGACTTTACCGGCAAGCATTGGAAGATACGATTGCCGCAGTATGAGCATTTTACAAGGCTGGACACGCTGGATGAAAGATGGACGCCTGAACATATCCAAAGGACAATGGGCGCTTACGCTTCCTTCGGAAACCGAAGGGCGACAATCACCTATCCGCCTCAAATGCCGCAGAGCCTACGGGACTGGTTTAAGCCTTTTCAAAAGACAAGCCACATCTACCGGCTGTATCTGCACTACTGCTATCTGTTAGGCGTCCTGCCGAAGAAAACCACCTACCGCCCCACAAGCCCCTATCTCAAAGAGGATTTAAAGAAGCTGGACGAACTGTCCGAGCAGGTTCGGTATATGAGTAAATACGGCATTGAAACCTTTGACGACCTGTATGCGGACAGGGATAGATTACAGGGCGAAATGGATAAGCTGATTGCTTACCGCACCAAGCTGCAAAACAAAATCCGCCGAGCCTCACCAGCCGAAAAAGAAATGCTTAGAGAAGAAAAATCTAAGGTTACGGAGCAGATTACCACTTTGCGAAAACAGCTGAAATTAAACAAGGGCATTGAGGAACGGTCAATTAAAATACAGGAGAAAACCGACCTGCTCTATGCCAATGAATACAGAGCCAAAGAAGCCGAACAGAACAGAAAATCACAGAGAAAGGAGCGTGACGCACGATGACGGATAATATCCTCTATTTTGATGAGCAGGGCTACCCCTGTGACGATTACAGAGATATTCACGAAGCGATTGACAAAACAACGAGAATGCTTCTCTCCATGACAAAGGAGGAGCGTATCGAGTGGTTTCGTGAAAGCAGGTATCCGTATCCCATCAACTTTGATATGGAAATCGGCAATACGGTCTATTCTGTATCCAGCCATTTCAACAAAACCGCAAACGAGAGCTTGCAGGAAAAAGCGCAGCGTATTATTTTAAGCAAGCCATAACAAAATCATCACTTTAAAGCATTGAAGTTCAGTGGCGGATATGGTATGATAAATGCACCTGCAAATCCTATCATATCTGGCTGCAGAAAGGAGCTATATGAATACAAAACAGTCAGATAAACGAATTACCGCCCTGTATGCAAGGCTTTCCCGTGACGACGAGAAAGAAGGAGTATCGGGCAGCATTCAAAATCAAAAAGTCATTCTTGAAAAGTTCGCAAAGGACAATAAGCTGCCGAATCCCCGTTTCTTCTATGACGATGGATTCTCAGGTGTAACCTTTACAAGGCCGGCGTTCATGGAGATTATGGAACTTGCCGAACAGGGCTTGATCGGAACGATTGTGGTCAAAGACCATTCCCGGCTTGGCAGAAACCGTCTTGTTGTCGGCCAGCTTTTGGAGGAAGATTTTGTCCGTTTGGATATTCGGTATATCGCCATTATGGACAACATAGACACCGCCAAAGGGATCAGCGATCTTGTCCCGATGCAGGATTTATTCAATGAATGGCACGCAAAAAACACCAGTGATAAGGTGCGCAAGGTCATGCAGAGCAAGGGAATGTCAGGCAAACCGCTTACTACAAATCCGCCTTTCGGGTATATGAAAAGCTCGGACGACAAAGACGAATGGATTGTGGACGAGCCTGCCGCAAAGATTGTCAGGAAAATCTTTGACTTGTGTGTTTCAGGGCTCGGACCGACGCAGATCGCCAAACGCCTGAAAGCAGAAAAGGTCTTAACTCCCACGGAGTATTGGAACAGTATCGGAAGAAAATGCAGTAAACCGCCCGCCATTCCGTATGGCTGGGTTGCAAACACTGTATCGGGCATTCTTGATAAACAGGAATACTGCGGTGATACCGTCAACTTTCGAACTTATCGCAAGTCTTTCAAAATGAAGAAAAAGCTCGATAAACCGAAAGACGAATGGAAGATATTCCTGAATACTCACCCCGCCATCATTGACCGGGAGGTATTTGCGCTGGTGCAGGAACTGCGCCGACACCGCCGCAGACCTGCTAAAAGCGGGATCGTCAGTATGTTTTCGGGATTGCTCTATTGCGCCGACTGCGGAGAAAAGCTGTATTACAGCGTAACCAACAATTACAAGCGGGAGCAAGCCTACTTCTTCTGTTCTGCGTACCGTAAGAACTCCGATATCTGCTCGGCTCACTATATCCGTGAAAAAGTCGTGGAGCAGCTTGTGCTTGAGAGTATGCAGAGGGTACTGTGGTATGTGCAGAGTTATGAAAAGCTATTTGCACAAAGACAGTTGGAGGAATTCGGCGAGAAGCAAAAGAAAGAGCTTGCTGAAAAGCGCAGGGAGCTTGATAAGGCAAAGCTGCGTGTGCGGGAGATTGACGGAATTATTCAAAAGCTCTACGAGGACAACGCAACCGGCAAAATCAGCGACGAGCGTTTTGCCACGATGTCGGTGTCCCTTGAAAATGAGCAGAGCAAGTTAAAAGACCGTATTCCCTCTTTGGAAAATGAGCTGGAAAATGCCAAAGTCAAGACCGAAGGCTTACAGCGGTTCATTGACAAAGCAAAACAGGTTACCCGTCTGGAATCCCTCACGCCCGAACTGGTACACGAATTTATTGAGAAAATCGTGGTATCCGCCCCCGAATACAAAGACGGCAAGCGTTATCAGGAGGTTGCAATCCATTACAACGGTGTTGGCATTATCCGAGAGCCGACAGCCGAAGAAATGGAAGAATACTTCCAAGAACACATCAGCAAAAAGCCTTTCTTAAAGGAAAAAACGGCATAGCCAATGGCTACACCGCATTCACACAACAATATTTCATTGAGATACAAAAGCCCTTGGGGCACCTTCCTTACGGAGGGTGCCCCAACCCTCTCTTTTTTGTTGTGATGACCAACCGCCGTACCCGTTCCCGTCAAAACGGCTAGCTCATCATGGACCTTACTGTCAATTTTTTAAGGGATGGCCCTTCCCTGCTATTTCCCGTGCGGCGATCAAATCAACGCGCGATACCCCTTTTTTGCAACAAAAAAGCACCTGGCAAACAGGTGCTTTTTCTTACTTTTACAGATAATACCGCGGATTGGTCGTGCGGCCATTGACACGCACTTCAAAGTGGCAGTGGTTACCGGTCGACTGGCCCGTGCTTCCCACGGCAGCGATGACCTGCCCCTGTGCGACCGTCTGCCCTGCGGAGACATACAGCGCACTGGCGTGGCCATACAGGGTGACAACGCCGTTGCCGTGATCGATCATCACGCATTTTCCGTAACCGGAATACCAACGGGCAAGAATGACGGTACCGCCCGCGGAAGCGTAAATCGGGTTGCCGTAGCCAGATGCGATATCCATGCCCTTATGGCCGTAATGGCCGTATTCCTGGCTGACATAGCCGGACGGGCACGGGTTGATGAACGCGCCGCTGCCGGTCTGCGGAGAAGAACCGCTCGGCGCAATGGAAATCGGTTCGGCGCTGCCGACTGTGACCTGTTTTTGCACCGGTTCTTTTGTGACAACACTATCCAGAACGGTGCGGTTAACCTCTATTCCGTTGACATAGTCGATGGTGGCAGTTACCTGACGCACACCGTTTTCACCTTCCTGTGTGGTGACCTTGGTGCCTTTCATGTATTTCTTGTCGGATACTTCCACCGTTTCATACGGGATGGATTCCTCGTAGGTGACGGTCTTGGAAACCTTGACCGACATAAACGGCACCGAGCCGGAAATTTTTACAACATCACCCGGAAAACAGCTGGTGAGGATGTTCGGGTTGAGCGCGACGAGCGAATCCAACGAAATGCCGTTCGCCTGTGCGATTTCATAAGGTGTATCGCCTGCCTGCACCGTGTAAGAAAGCTCCGCTTCCTTATCAGAGGTGACAAGGGTGGCAAGTTCATTTGCATCCACAACGCTGGAAGCAAGATAAAGGCCCTTACGGAATTCATACGGTTGCTCAAATTCAACGTTCTGCACCGAAGTATCAGCACGATAAGAATCCAGAATACCTTCTAACGCGTTTACCACAACTTCGGAATCGGTCACAGCACCGTAAAATTCATCGCCGATATATAAGCCCTCCGCCTCTACAATATTTAAATCGGAAAGCTGGATCATATTGTCCGCAAGCTGGTTTTCATCCAAAATATCCGCGCGGTTTACCAAAGAAACTGTATACTGCGGGATAATATCAATCGTTTCTTCTCCCTGTTCGTAGATGATCCGCTGCTGCATCAGCCGCTCAGCATCCTCAAACACGGTTTCGTCCTCAATGTAGCCGACCGCCTGCCCGTTGTAGTACACCTGCACCGCAAAAGTCAGATTCTGGCCAACCATGACAACACCGGACAGGATCAGCACCAGAACGACCGGAAGAACATAGTTGAGCGTATGCCGAATCAACCGGCGGTTGTTCGCAAACCCTTCCGCGAACGTACGGATGCAAAGAAGAAGGCCGTTCCGGCGCCCTTCTGCTTCAGCCGCCATGCGGTAATTACGCTCCATCAAATAAAAGCCGCGGCGGACTTTAAAAAACGGAGCGCGCACCCCGTGCTGAATCTCCTCCCACAAACGAAGGCACGAAACTTTCGCCTCCTTCAGTTTCGGGGAGAACTTTCTGAACAAAAAACGATAAAACCGTTTTAAACGGCGGATAACACCTTTAATTGTAAGCATGCAAGTACGGTAGGTCTCACGGAAGAGAGGCTCGCCATACTGATGATAAAACTCCGAACAAACAGAACCGATAATGTCTAATACACGGCTGACCGAAAGCGTTTGCTCAGGACGTTGTTCAGGCTCTTTTTCCGCTGTGCGTTTTCCAAAGCGGAATGCCATATACAACAGCTCCTTTCTTTTTTAAAGATCATTTGCATTTGCTTGTTGGTCTCCAAATGATTACAAATTAGTTACAACAATATTCATTATACTGAAAAAAAAGAAAATTGCAAGCTTTATCTGCAAGAATGTTTCTTTTTTCAACCTTTTTCCTGCGCATTTTCCGTTCCCTTCCAGCTTGAAAAACAACGTTTTGTAATAATTTCATCAAACAATAAATGCGGTCAATTCGTGCAAGATAAATGCGCTAAGTTTGCCGGAAAGCAGTGTATCCGCAAACAAAAAGCCTGCCGTTGCCGGCAGGCTTTTTCATCATTTTACTTATTGGCGCTGTAATTATAATCCAATCGTTCCACCGGATAATCCTTCAGCACTTCGGTAATCGGACCAATATCCGCTTTGGCTTTTGCCAGATCATGCTCTTTGTAATTGCCGCATTCTTTCGAACTCGCTGTTCCCGGAATCTCCCCTTCAAACTGCTCAATGAACCGCATGGCGTCATAGGTCAGCTTGATAGCCGCTTCGTTCGGAACATTGCGGGTGAGCAGATAAAACCCGGTGCGGCACCCCATTGGGCCTACATAAATAATCTGATCCTTCCATTCAGTGTTGCGGGCATAGGTAGCAAACAGATGCTCGATGGTATGCATTCCCGGAACATCCAGGTAATCCCCTTTGTTCGGCAGTTTCATGCGAATATCGTAAGTGGTGATATCCCCGTCGATGCGGGAAATGTACATGCCGAGTCCGAGTGTATCATGATCCACAGTAAAACTGGCGATTTTTTCCATAAAGATCGACTCCATCCTTGTTGTATTTTTCTTCATTGTAACACATTTTGCGGGCATTTGCACCTTAAAAAATTTCCGCCTGCTATTCCCACATGGAACACAGCAGACGGAAACATGAAATCATTTTAAAGCACTTTGGAAAGGAATTCCTGCAGACGGGGATTCTGCGGATGTTCAAAAAATTCCTTCGGAGCATTCTGCTCTTTGATATGCCCTTCATCCATAAACAACACGCGGGTTGCCACTTCGCGGGCAAAGCCCATTTCGTGGGTGACAACGACCATGGTCATACCATCGTCCGCAAGTTCTTTCATCAGATCGAGCACTTCGCCGACCATTTCCGGGTCGAGCGCGGAAGTCGGTTCGTCAAACAGCATGACGTCCGGGTTCATGGCAAGCGCACGAACAATGGCGATACGCTGTTTCTGACCACCGGAGATCATGGACGGATAGGCTGACGCCTTATCCGCAAGGCCGATCCGTTCCAGCAGACGCATGGCGTTCTGCTCGGCCTCTTCCTTGCTCATAAGTTTGAGCTTTATGGGTGCAAGGGTAATATTCTGCAAAACAGTCAGATGCGGGAACAGGTTAAAATGCTGAAACACCATACCCATTTTCTGACGCAGCCTGTTGATGTCGGTCTTCTTGCTGTTGATCTGCTCGCCTTCAAACCAAATCTCACCGTCTGTTGGTGTTTCAAGCAGATTCAGGCAGCGCAGAAAGGTGGATTTTCCGGAACCGGACGGCCCGACAATAACAACCTTTTCCCCTTTTTCAATGTGTTCGTTAATGCCGTCGAGCACAACGTGTTCGTCAAACGTTTTGGTCAGATTCTTAACGTCGATCACTCTTCGCCATCCTCCTTTCCGCAATTTTAATGAGCTTGCTGATGCCCATTACCAGGAAGAAATAGATAATCGCAACCGAAATAAGCGGGAAAAACGCATCGAAGGTACGGCTCCGAACCAGATCCGCCGCACGGGTAAGGTCAACAACCGCAATGTAACCCACGATCGATGTTTCTTTCAGCAAAGCGATAAATTCGTTACCCAATGCCGGGAGGATGTTTTTAACCGCCTGCGGCAGAATGATGCTCTTCATCGTCTGCCCCTGCGTGAGGCCCAGCGAACGGCCCGCTTCCATCTGACCGCGGTCAACCGACTGGATACCGCCGCGGATGATTTCGGAAACATAGGCGCCGGAGTTGATGCCGAACGAGAGAATGGCGGTGATGAGAACAAAGTCATCCGGAACACCGACAAGAATGATATTGTACATAATGAGCAACTGAATCATAACCGGTGTACCGCGAATGACCGCTGTATACGCGTTGCAGATCCAGTTGAGAATTTTTAACTTTCCGCTCTGCGCGTTATAAACCTTTACTACTGAAACCAGCAGGCCGATCATAACGCCCAGAAGGGTGGCAAACAAAGCGATGATCAACGTATTGCAGAAACCATTCAGGAAAGACGCCCAGCGGTTTTCTTCAATGAACGTTTTGTAAAAGCTGTTTGCAAACCCATCGAACATATTGAGAGGCAAAACTGTCATGCTTCAAATTCCTTTCTTGATCCGCTGTTTTTATAAGACGCGTTAAACCCAGCGTGTAACGGTACACGCTGGGACGCAGAATTCACTGTTTGTTACAGACCGAATCAGGCTTCGGAATGAGCGACTACATACTCTTCGATCTTGCCTTCGCTCTGGAGACGCTCCAAAGTGCTGTTGATGGAATCAAGCAGTTCGGTGTTGCCTTTTGCCACACAGATGCCGTAGGATTCCGGCTCCGCATCGCCGACTTTTACACATTTAATGCCGGTGTTGTTCGCAACGATCGACTCAGCCGGGAGCTTATCGATAACAACCGCATCGATACGTCCGTTGAGCAGGTCCTGAGAAGCTTCCAACGCGTTCGCGTACTGTTTGCACTCTGCGCCAGTGCCTTCCAAAGCACCAGCTACATGCTCGCCGGTCTCTTCGTCTTCCGTACCGTTGACAGCGTCGCTGACAAGGAAGTCACCGGTGGTGCCGAGCTGTACGCCGATGGTCTTACCGGTAAGGTCGCTCAGGTTCTCGTAAGTGTCGCCTTCTTTGCAGATGATGTACTGCACAGAAGTATAGTACTCAATGGAAAAATCAACCGCTTCTTTCCGTTCGTCGGTCACGGTGATACCGGCAGCGCCGAAATCCGCTTTGCCGCTCTGGATACCCGGAACGATGCTGTCGAATTTTACGTTTTTAACATCCAGCTCAACACCGAGGTCTTTCGCGATCTCCTGACCGATCTCAACGTCAACGCCGAGAACCTGGTCGCCGGAAGTGTACTCAAACGGCGGGAACGCCGCGTCTGTATACATAACGATTTTGCCAGCTTCTTTGATCTGGTCTACGGTCTGGTACGAGCTGCCGGAACATCCGCTCAGCATGCAAAGGCCGAGGGCTGCGGCAGCAACAACTGCAAGCAGTTTTTTCATAGTTACTCTCCTCCATTTGAACTCAATCAATTTGTTGTACTTAACAATAGCACACTCCTGCATAAAATTCAAGGATTTTTGCAACATTATTCATTTTTTCTTATATTTATACATCTCCGTTGGACGCCTGCGAACAAATTTAGCGAATATGACCAAGTTTATTCATTCACTGTATACGCAAAACTGCCGTCATATCCGGCGGGAGATGCGCTTTCAGGCAAACCCGCTCGCCTGTCACCGGGTGGATAAACCGCACCAATCCGCAGTGGAGCGCCTGACGGGTAATCCATCCCCTCGTTCCGCCGTAGAGGTCGTCCCCCGCAAGCGGATGCCCCAGAAACGCAAAATGCACCCGAATCTGGTGGGTCCTTCCGGTTTGAAGACGTACAGCAAGCAGGTTGTGCCCATTTTGGCGAAAAAGTACCCGGTAGTGGGTGGACGCCGGTTTCCCATCCGGCGAGACTCTGCGCAGGATGATGCTTTCCCCCGCCCGCGCGATGGGTTGTTTTATAAATCCATCCGACGGAGCGACATTCCCTTCGGCAACCGCGTAATACACCTTCTCCACCTCACCCGAAAGCGCGGCGGCGGCAAGCGCGTGCTTGGCGACCACGCACAGACCGGATGTATCCCGGTCCAACCGGTTGATGGGGTGGAAACCAGCCGTTTCCCCTTGTTCCAGGCAACGGGCGGCAAACAGGTTTGCCAGTGTATCCTCCAAATGGCGGTGAGAAGGGTGTACCGGCATGCCGGGCGGTTTGTTAAACACCACGAGGTCTTCATCCTCATACACCACAGGGGCGGACAGCGCCGCGTTGGGAATAAAATCCACCGTTTCCTCTTCCAGTACAAGAGAGAGAGTATCCCCTTCACGCACCAGTGTGCGCGCGACCGATTCCACTGGAGCACCGCCGAGAAAAAGGCTGCCACGGCCCTGCTTGAGGCGGTTCAAAAACCGCCTGGAGCAACCGTGGCAACCTTTTAAATACTGCCAAACAGAACAGCCTGCGCCGGAATTCACCTGACAGGTTATGATCCGCATCAGCCTTTGCAGACTTTAACGATCCAGCCGCGGGTATCCTCTTTACGGCCCCACTGGATGCCGGTCAGTTCATCATACAGACGCTGAGAAATTTCACCGATCTGATTGTTGTTGATGGTCATTTTCAGGTCGCCGTATTTGAGTTCGCCAACCGGAGAGATAACCGCTGCCGTACCAGTGCCGAATGCCTGTCTCTTATACACATCTCTGAGTCCACGAGAC
>USBI01000047.1 GCA_900552945.1 uncultured Oscillospiraceae bacterium | reverse complement strand
GATTTCCGCAATGATTCTGCAAAAACTGAAATCGGACGCGGAAGCTTATCTTGGTGAAACCATTTCCGAAGCAGTTATTACGGTTCCGGCTTACTTTACCGACGCACAGCGTCAGGCAACCAAAGATGCTGGTAAAATCGCCGGCCTTGATGTAAAACGTATCATCAACGAGCCTACTGCGGCAGCGCTTGCGTATGGTATTGATAAAGAAAACGATCAGAAGATCATGGTTTATGACCTTGGCGGCGGTACGTTCGATGTTTCCATCATTGAGATGGGCGACGGCGTTCAGGAAGTTCTCGCGACTGCGGGTAACAACCGTCTGGGCGGCGATGACTTCGACCAGCGCATCATTGACTGGATGGTCGCTGAGTTCAAACGTGACAACGGTGTGGATCTTTCCTCTGATAAAATGGCGATGCAGCGTTTGAAAGAGGCGGCGGAGAAAGCGAAAATTGAGCTTTCCGGCATGACCCAGTCGCAGATCAACCTTCCGTTCATCACAGCGGACGCGACCGGCCCGAAACACCTTGACCTGACCCTCAGCCGTGCGAAATTCAACGAACTCACCGCAGACTTGGTTGAAGCGACCATGGGCCCGGTTCGTCAGGCACTTTCCGACGCTGGACTCCAGCCTTCCCAGCTCGATAAAGTTCTGTTGGTCGGCGGTTCTTCCCGTATCCCGGCGGTTCAGGACGCGGTAAAAGCGCATACCGGCAAAGATCCGTTCAAGGGCATCAACCCGGATGAATGTGTTGCGATCGGCGCTGCAATTCAGGGCGGCGTTCTTACCGGCGACGTAAAAGGTTTGCTCCTGCTGGATGTCACCCCGCTTTCTCTTGGCATTGAGACCATGGGCGGTGTTTGCACCAAGATCATTGAGCGTAATACCACCATCCCGACCAAAAAATCGCAGATTTTCTCCACTGCGGCGGATGGCCAGACTTCTGTTGAGGTCAACGTTCTGCAGGGCGAGCGTGAGTTTGCAAGAGACAATAAATCCCTCGGTATGTTCCATCTTGACGGTATCCCGGCGGCTCCGCGCGGCGTGCCGCAGATCGAAGTCACCTTCGATATTGACGCGAACGGCATTGTTCACGTTTCCGCGAAAGACCTTGGTACTGGAAAAGAGCAAAACATTACTATCACCGCTTCGACCAACATGTCCAAAGAGGACATTGACCGTGCGGTAAAAGAAGCAGAGCAGTATGCAGCGGAAGACAAGAAAAACCGCGAAAACGTTGATATCCGCAACAACGCAGACCAGCTTGTTTACCAGACTGAAAAGACTTTGGGCGAGATTGGAGACAAGATCACCGAGGATGAAAAGAAAGAAATCCAGGGTAAGATCGATGAACTGAAAGAGGCGCTCAAAGGTACGGATACTGACGCGATCAAGGCAAAGACCGAAGAAGCGCAGCAGGCGTTCTACAAGGTTTCTGAGAAGCTGTATCAGGCAGCACAGCAGGCGGCTCAGGCTCAGGCTGCTCAGGGCGGTCAGCCGGGCGGCAACGCGGGAACGGCTCCGCAGGATGATGTTGTTGACGCAGATTTCACCGAAGCGGACGACGACAAGAAATAAAATAATCTTCACCATGTTGCACCCCTGCCTTTTCGGTGGGGGTGCTGTGGTGATTTAAAACCGGTTTTTCCGGTACATAATTGGTAAAGGGTGGGCATAATTTGGCAGAGAAACGCGATTACTATGAAGTCCTTGGCGTGACAAAGAACGCCAGCGACGATGAAATAAAAAAAGCATACCGGAAGATGGCCAAGAAATACCATCCGGATTTGAACCCTGGCAACAAAGAGGCCGAAGCAAAATTCAAAGAGGTCAACGAAGCGTACGAAGTCCTTTCCGACAGCACAAAAAAAGCGCGTTATGACCAGTTTGGCCATGCGGGCGTTGACCCGAACTACGGTGCGGGTGCCGGCGGCGCAGGTTACGGCGGTGCCGGATTCGGCGGATTTGATTTTGGCGATATCGGTGATATTTTTGAAGGCTTTTTCGGCGGTGGATTCGGTGGTGCAGCCCGCAGCAACCCGAATGGGCCGCGCCGTGGTGCGGATGTGGAAGCCAATATTACCATCGGCTTCCTCGAAGCCTGTAAAGGCTGTGAAAAAGATGTCACCATTTCTTCGATGGACGCATGCCCGGAATGCGGCGGCTCCGGCGCGGCAAAGGGAACGACCGCGAAAACCTGTCCGGACTGCGGAGGCAGAGGTCAAGTTCGGGTCAGTCAGCGTACTCCGTTTGGTGTGGTGCAGACGACTCGCCCCTGTTCCCGTTGCGGAGGGAAAGGAAAAATTGTGGAAAATCCCTGCCCGAAGTGCCATGGCGGCGGCCGGGTGCGCACCAGCAAGTCGGTGCATGTCAATATTCCTGCCGGTATTGATGATGGTCAGGCGTTTTCTATTTCGGGCCGCGGTGATCATGGCATGAACGGCGGACCGGCCGGCGATTTGATCGTGAATGTTAATGTGCGTCCGGACCCGCTTTTCACCCGCCGTGGGTTTGATATCTGGTGTGATATTCCCATCACCTATGCGCAGGCTGTGCTGGGAGATGAGATCGTTGTTCCGACCATTGACGGCAAGGTAAAGTATACCATTCCGGAAGGATTCCAGCCGGAAACGGTGGTTCGGTTGCGTGGAAAGGGCGTTCAGCGGATCAACGCGCGTGGACGCGGTGACCAGTATGTGAAGATGAACATTGAGGTCCCGAAGAATCTCAGCAAACAGCAGAAGGACGCTTTGCGCAGTTTTGACGCGCTGCTCAATGAAAAGCAGCATGAAAAAAAGAAAAGCTTTTTTGAAACGCTGAAAAAGAATTTCGGCGGCTAAAACCAAAGCACCGGGTTTTACCCGGTGCTTTTTTGCGCGATCAATTGGTTTGCGGTACGTGCCCTAATCTTTCTTCGACGGTAATGCGGGAACATGAAGGCTGTGCTGATACCATTTGTTTGTTCTTTGTGTGTACTGTTTTCATAAAACCTTGTAACGGAAAATAAAGAAAAGCGCCTGCAAAAGCAGGCGCTTTTCTTTATTTTAACAGCTTTATTTTTTCGGGACTTCCAAAATAGCGCCGCGGTTGCCGGAGGTGACCAGCGCCGCATAACGCGCGAGGTAGCCGGTTGTGATCTTCGGCTGGCGAGGTTTCCATGCCGCACGGCGTTTTTGAAGCTCTTCATCGCTGACACGAACATTGATGGTATTGGCGTTGATGTCAATGTCGATGATATCGCCTTCCTCAATGAGCGCGATGTTACCGCCTACCGCTGCTTCGGGTGATACGTGCCCGATTGCAGCGCCGCGGGTCGCGCCGGAGAAACGGCCGTCGGTGATCAGTGCGACGGTGCTGCCGAGGCCGCGTCCTACGATTGCGGAGGTGGGGTTGAGCATCTCACGCATGCCCGGGCCGCCTTTCGGGCCTTCGTAGCGGATGATGACAACATCGCCTTCCACGATTTTTCCGCCGTTGATGGCTGCCATCGCGTCCTCTTCACAGTCAAAGACACGCGCAGGGCCGGAGTGCTTGAGCATTTCCGGCGCGACCGCGGAACGTTTGACGACGCAGGAGTCCGGCGCGAGATTGCCGCGCAGAACGGCGATGCCGCCGGTCTTGCTGTACGGATTTTCCACCGGGCGGATGATCTCCGGGTTTTTGTTGACTGCATTCGCAATGTTTTCCGCAACGGTCTTACCGGTGCAGGTGATGAGATCGGTCTCAAGCAGGCCGAGTTTGTTGATCTCGCTCATAACAGCCGGAATGCCACCCGCTTCGTTGAGCTCTTCCACATAGTGGCGGCCAGCCGGTGCGAGATGGCAAAGGTTCGGCGTTTTTTCGCTGATGGCGTTTGCCATGTCCACGTTAAGCTCAATGCCGGCTTCGTGCGCAATGGCAGGCAGATGGAGCATGCTGTTGGTGGAGCATCCGAGCGCCATGTCCATGGTCAGCGCGTTTTTGAACGCGGCTTCGGTCATGATGTCACGCGGACGGATGTTTTTTTCAAGGAGTTCCATGATCTTCATGCCGGCGTGTTTTGCAAGCCGAATGCGCGCCGAATAAACCGCCGGGATGGTGCCGTTTCCGGGAAGACCCATGCCGAGCACTTCGGTCAGGCAGTTCATGCTGTTTGCCGTGTACATGCCGGAGCAGGAGCCGCAGGTCGGGCAGGTGTTCTCTTCGTACTCGTCCAGTTTTTCTTTGGTGATCTTCCCGCCGTTGTAAGCGCCGACCGCTTCGGAAATGCTGGAGAAACTGGTCTTGCAGCCATCTACCTTACCGGCGAGCATCGGGCCGCCGCTGACGAAGATGGTCGGGATATTGAGCCGTGCCGCCGCCATGAGAAGCCCCGGAACGTTTTTGTCGCAGTTGGGAATCATGACCAGCGCGTCGAACGCGTGCGCCATCGCCATCGCTTCGGTGGAATCGGCAATCAGGTCACGGGTGACTAAGGAGTATTTCATTCCCTGATGACCCATTGCGATGCCGTCACAGACCGCAATGGCTGGGAAGACGATCGGGGTGCCTCCCGCCATGGAAACGCCGGTCTTGACCGCTTCCACGATCTTGTCAATGTTCATGTGCCCCGGAACGATCTCGTTATAAGAACTTACAATGCCTACGAGCGGGCGTTCCATCTCCTCTTTTGTATATCCCAGCGCGTTGAATAACGCACGGTGGGTGGCGCTTTTCACGCCTTTTGTTACTGCATCACTGTTCATAAAAATACCGCCTTTAACTGGATTTGCTTTATTTGGTGCTTTACCACATAAAAGTCTTTTCTATTGTAAAACCTTTTTGGGTGAATGTCAACGGCTGGACGGATGCCACGCCGATTGAATAACTTTGCGCGGTGGATTGGGCGCAGGATAAAAACAGGCCGCTCTGTTTTTATGCAGAGCGGCCGTCTGTTGTCTTGCTCGGTTTCCTGCTGTGTCCATCGCAGTAAAAAGGATTAGAGCCATTGGACGAACCCTGTTTTGTCGGACGAATTGTAACCGCAGCTTTGGTAAAAACGAAGGACCCCTTCACTTTTGGAGCCGGTCAGGAGCATGATTTTGTAACACCCGGCTTCTTTGGCAAGGCGGCGTGCCTCATCCATACAGGCACGGGCAAACCCTCTGCCCCGGAAAGCGGCATGGGTAACAACGTTTTCGATGAGAGCGTAAGGGCGCTGGCCCCGAGTGAGGTTTAGTAGGATGATGAGCGTGCAAGAGGAGACGATCCTGCCATTTTCTTCCGCGACCAGAACGGAATACCCTTTCGTGCGCAGGATATCGTCCCAAACGCGTTCCAGCCGTTCATCCCGCTCCGGAACAGATGGTTCGTGCAGATGGGTGTATAGCTCCAACAGGTCGCAAAGATCGCCGTATTCTGCTTTTCGTACAACCGGGTTCATATGCTTTCCTCCGGGTTTTGCAGCAGCACCTGTTCGATCAGACGGTCGATGTCTTCCAGCACCTTGAGCTCACCGCACATCCGGCGCATGGAAGCCGCTCCGTGCAGCCCTTTTAGATACCATGCGGCGTGATGGCGGGCTTCCCGCATGCCCATCCGTTCGCCCTTGTGGGCGCACAGGGCAGTGATATGTCCTTTCATGATCTCCATCCGCCGGGTGAGCGGCGGGTCGGGCTGATAAGCACCGGTGGCAAGATAATCGCGGATCTGCGCGAACAGCCACGGCCTGCCGTAGGAGCCACGCCCCACCATGACCAGATCGCAGCCGGTCGCTTCGTACATCCGTTTGGCGTCCTCCGGGGTCTGTATATCTCCGTTGCCGATGACCGGCACCGAAACCGCCTGTTTTACCTTTGCGATCATAGTAAGATTGACCGGCGGTGCATACATCTGCTGGCGGGTGCGCCCGTGCACCGTGATGGCGGCCGCACCGCTCTGTTCCAGTATTTTTGCGACTTCCACCGCGTTGAGCGAGTCGTCGTTCCACCCGGTGCGGATTTTTGCGGTCACAGGAACGGGAACGGCGTTTGCCACCTCCCGCAGGATGGCCCCGGCGAGCTTCGGGTCCTTCATCAGCGCGCTGCCGCTGTTGTTGGCAACCACTTTCGGCACCGGGCACCCCATGTTGATGTCGATTAAGTCCGGTTTATAGCGCATGGCTTTTTCGGCAGCAAGCGCCATAAAACGCGGATCATCTCCAAACAGCTGCACCGCCATGGGACGTTCCTCCGGCGTGACTTCTAAAAGCTCAGCGGTCTTTTTGTCGGAATACATCATTCCTTTGGCGCTTGCCATTTCTCCCGTCACCATGGCGGCTCCGTAAGAGCGGCAGAGGGCACGGAAGGTTCGGTCGGCTACCGAAGCCATGGGAGCAAGACTGGCGGTCTGCTCAATTTCTACATTACCGATGAATATGGTCTTCACAACATTCTCCTTATTTGTTGATAAAAAACGCAGTATATGGCTTTATCCGCCGTAAAACAAAACACCGCGTGACCCGGATGAAATCGGCCGGGACCGCGTGTGGATTTATTGAAACAGCGGGTATAATATGGTATAATAAAACGATTATGAAACGGGTCATCCGCTTTCAGTCAATTTTAATCGATTCCCGCGGATTCGTCAACCGGACGAACCGGGCCATGAAAAAGGGGTGTGCATATGAAGCTTCTCGCCATTGACGGGAACAGTATTTTGAACCGTTCATTTTACGGGGTGAAGTTTTTAACCACGAAAGACGGCTTTTTTACAAACGCGCTGGTCGGTTTTTTGAATATTTTAATCAAGATGCAAAACGAGCTTGCGCCGGACGCGGTCGCTGTTGCGTTTGATGTACACGCGCCCACCTTTCGCCACAAGCTGTTTGACGATTACAAAGGCACCCGCAAAGGAACGCCTGAAGAACTGCTGATGCAGATGCCGGTCGCAAAGGAGATCATCCGTGCGCTGGGTTACAAGGTCATTGAGCAGCCGGGCTATGAGGCGGACGACATTGTCGGCACACTGGCGCGGATGTGTACCGAAGCGGGGGAACAATGCGTGATCGCCACCGGCGACCGCGACTGCCTGCAGCTCATCACCGATGAGGTCAGCGTGCGGCTTGCTACCACCCGCGAAGCCATCCTTTACACCCCGCAGAAATATTTTGACGAATACGGCGTTCAGCCAATCCAGCTCATCGACGTCAAAGCGTTGATGGGTGATTCTTCCGACAATATCCCCGGCGTAAAGGGGATCGGTGAAAAGACTGCGTTTTCGCTCATCCAGAAATACGGCACCATCGAGGCCATTTACGCGGATGTAGACGCCATTGAGGCGACCCCGCGTGTGAAAAAACTGCTGGAAAGCGGAAAGGATTCCGCCTTTTTGAGCAAAACGCTCGCAACCATCTGCTGTGAGGCGCCGATTGACGGGGAACTTTCCCATTATCTCCCCTCCGAGCGGGATGACGCAAAGCTCGCCGAGTTGTTCGAGCGGTACGAGATGCGTTCTTACCTGCAAAAGCTGCACATCGACCCGGGCGAAGAAACAAAACCCCAGATTGTGCTGGAAGCCGACGGACCGGAGCAGGTCGTCTGCGAGCCGGCGGTCGAAACGGTGCGTGCCGCGCTGGAACCCTGCGCGTCTGTTGATTTTTTGGCTGATTTTGACGAGAACGGCGGCATGAGCGGCCTTGCAATCACGGCGGGGGACACGGTGTTCTCCTTCCGCTTTCAGGCGGAGCAGGCGTTTTTTGAACTGGTCTGCGGCAGTGAAAAGCCTAAGCGCACCTTCGACGTGAAACCGGTCTACCGGTTCTGTATGGAGCGGGGAGCCGAGCTTTCCAATGTGCTGTTCGACGGCATGCTTGCCGCTTATCTGCTGGATGCCGGAGGCCGTAGTTATGACCTCGTCACACTGGCTAAGCAAAGCGGGATGAACCTGCCGCAGGTGGAGGAAGCATACCAGCCGGCGGCGGTACTGCCGGAACTTTGCACCCGAATGAAACGTCAGCTTTCCGAAGAAGGGATGCTCCGGCTGTTTGAAACGATTGAAATGCCGCTGGCACTGGTTCTGGCTTCTATGGAGTACGAAGGCTTTGCAGTGGATATGGACGGCATCAATCAGTTCGGCGAGATGCTTTCCGCCCAGATTGAGACCCTCCGCTCCTATATGATGGAGCTGGCCGGGGAAGAGTTTAACCCCAACTCCACCAAAGAACTCAACGTCATCCTGTTCGAGAAACTGAAACTGACCCCGAAAAAGAAAACCAAGAGCGGGTATTCCACCAATGTGGACGCGTTGGAAGCCATCCGCGGGGAACACGAGATCATCCCGACCCTGCTCGAGTACCGCAAGCTCAGCAAGCTCTATTCCACCTATGTGGTGGGCTTGCGCAAGGTGGTGGACGCCGGGGGTAGGGTGCATTCCACCTTTAAGCAGACCGAGACCCGCACCGGGCGGATCAGCTCCACCGAACCGAATATGCAGAACATCCCCGCCCGCACCGAACTGGGCCGGCAGATGCGCCGGTTCTTTGTGGCGAAAGAGGGCTGTGTTCTGATTGACGCCGACTATTCCCAGATCGAGCTGCGCATTCTGGCGCATATCGCGGACGACAAACGGATGATCGACGCGTTCAACAACGGCGCGGACATTCATGCCATCACCGCTTCTGAGGTGTTCGGCGTGCCGCCCGAGATGGTCACCCATGAGATGCGCACCCGTGCAAAAGCCATCAATTTCGGCATCGTTTACGGCATCAGCGCGTTTTCCCTTTCGCAGGATATTGGTGTTACCGTTGCGCAGGCATCCGATTATATCAAAAACTATCTGGCGACCTACAGCGGCGTTGACCGGTTTATGAAAGAGACGGTGGAACGTTCCAAAGAGCGCGGGTATGTGACCACCATGTTCGGGCGCCGGAGAATTTTGGACGAACTGAAATCCCACAACAAGAACATCCGCAATTTCGGCGAGCGAGCCGCCATGAACGCTCCCATTCAGGGCACCGCGGCAGATATCATCAAAATTGCCATGGTGCGGGTGTATGAACGGCTGAAGCGGGAGAAGATTGACGGCAAACTCATTTTGCAGGTGCACGATGAGTTGATTTTGGAAGTAAAGGAAGCCGATGCCGAGCGTGCAAAGCTCTGCTTAAAGGAAGAGATGGAGCATGCCGCCGAGTTGAAGGTCACGCTTACGGTGGATGTTTCTTCCGGCAAAACCTGGTATGATGCGAAAGAGTAATAACCTTTCATCGGGAGGATGAGATCGATGGCAGAAGAACAGACGAAACAGACCCTGCTGGTCGTTTGTACCGGCAATACCTGTCGCAGCCCCATGGCTGCTGCGGTTTTGAACGATTACCTTGAAAAAGAAGGGCTTTCCGAAACCTTTTGCGCCGCCAGTGCGGGCGTTGCCGCTTACGATGGGCAGCCTGCTTCCGAAAACGCTGTGAAAGCGGCGGCGGAGCAGGGGCTCGACCTTTCCGGGCACAAGGCACGGCGGATCACGCTGGAGGATGTTGCGGACGCGGCACATATTTTTGTCATGTCTGAACCGCATAAGGCGTTGCTTTCCGGGGCGGTGCCGGGGGCGGAGGAAAAAATCACTGTCATGCAGGTGGAAGATCCGTTCGGCGGTGATCTTGACGTGTATCGCAGTTGTTTCAAACAGATGGCGGCGTTTTTTGAGCGGTATTTTAAGGAGCATCCTTTATGTGCGGAATAACCCTTCGTGAGTTGTGCCGGGAGGACTGCAAGACCCTCGCGGCGTTGGAAGCGCAGACGTTCAGCGACCCATGGAGTGAGCAGGCTTTTGAGGAAGAGCTTGGCTGTGAATACAGCATCACTTTGGTCGCTGTGCGCGGCGAGAGGGTAGAAGGGTACTTAAATGCTCACCATGTGCTTGAAAACGTACACATCAACACCTTTTGCGTCCGTCCGGAAAGCCGACGGACAGGGGTGGGGCGCCTGTTGTTGCAGGAGCTTATCCGCCGTGCAGAACAGCTGGGCGGCGAAGAGATCACATTAGAAGTGCGGGCGGGCAACCGTGCGGCCTGTGGGCTTTACACATCTTCCGGCTTTCGAACGGTGGGTGTTCGCAAACGGTTTTACCGCATGCCGGAAGAAGATGCGCTGATTATGAAAAAGGAGCTTGAAAAAGATGGCTAAGATCCTTGGGATTGAATCCTCCTGCGATGAGACAGCCGCCGCCGTTGTGGAAGACGGCAGACATATCCTGTCCTCGGTGGTCGCTTCGCAGGTGGAAGAACATAAAAAATACGGCGGCGTTGTGCCGGAGATCGCCTCAAGACGGCATTGTGAGGACATTGTCGGCGTGGTGGACAGCGCCTTGGAGCAGGCATCGCTGACCCTTGAGCAGATTGACGCGGTGGCGGTCACCTTCGCGCCGGGGCTCATCGGCGCGCTGCTAGTCGGGGTGAATTTTGCCAAAGGGCTCGCCATGGCTGCCGGCAAACCGCTGGTGCCGGTGCATCACCTTCGGGGGCACATTGCGGCGAACTATCTCGCCCACCCGGAACTGGAACCACCTTTTCTTTGTCTGGTGGCGTCCGGCGGACACAGTCACATCATTGAGGTGAAAGATTATACAAGCTTTCACGTCATCGGCCGCACACGGGACGACGCCGCTGGTGAGGCTTACGACAAAGCGGCACGTGTGCTGGGGTTCCCGTATCCCGGCGGCGTGTATATGGACAAAGCGGCGGCGCTCGGTGACCCGAACGCATTTCATCTGCCGCGGCCCCGCGTGGAGGGTTCCCCTTACGATTTCAGCTTTTCCGGTTTGAAGACAGCGGTCATCAATCTGGCCCATAACGCGGCCCAGAAAGGTCAGACACTTGACCCGAATGATCTCGCCGCCAGTTTTCAGAAAACGGTGTGCGATATTCTGGTTCCCCGTCTGATGGCGGCCGCCGAAGAATTCGGCTATGAGAAAATCGTTCTTGCGGGCGGGGTGTCCGCAAACTCCGGGTTGCGTGCCCGCACGGAAGAGGAATGCGTAAAACGCGGCTTTTCCTTCTGCGCGCCGCCGCTTTCCCTGTGTGGAGATAACGCGGCTATGATTGCCTCTCAGGGGTATTATGAATGGAAGGCCGGCCATATGGCGGACATGAGCTTGAACGCGGTCGCGTCTCTTCCGGTGGATTTAGCGGATTTTACCAAAATCACTCAGAAAACCAAATAAAACCTCGACAGGTTGCAAGGATTATGAAATTTGTTGAAATTTTAACGACTTCGCCTTGCAAATTGACGTAATTTGGGATATACTTATAGCAGTGAAAATTTTCATTTTTCATTAATTTCTTGGAAAGGGGACCCCCAAATGCTGACGAATAATAAAAACGTACTCAAATGGGTCGACGAAATGGTTGCGCTCTGCAAACCGGATAAAGTTGTCTGGATTGACGGCAGCGAGGAACAGCTCAATGAGCTGCGCGCTGAAGCGACCAAAACCGGTGAAATGATGCCGCTCAACCAGGAAGAGCTTCCGGGTTGTTATCTGCATAGAACTGTTCCGAACGACGTTGCCCGTGTTGAGGACAGAACTTTTATCTGCACCAGAAAAGAAGAGGACGCAGGCCCGATCAACAACTGGTGTGATCCGAAAGAAATGTACGCAAAACTCACCCCGATGTATGACGGCGTTATGAAAGGCCGCACCATGTACGTTATTCCGTACTCCATGGGCCCGATCGGTTCTCCGCTCGCTAAAGTTGGTGTTGAGCTGACCGACTCCATCTATGTTGTTCTCAACATGGATATCATGACCCGTATGGGCAAGGCTGCTTTTGAAAACCTTGGCGATACTTCTGACGACTTTGTACGTGGTCTTCATTCCAAAGCGGATGTTGATCCGGAAAATCGTTACATCGTTCACTTCCCGGAGGATAACACCATCTGGTCCATTAACTCCGGTTACGGCGGAAACGTTCTTCTCGGCAAAAAATGCTTCGCGCTCCGTATTGCTTCTTACCAGGGCAAGAACGAGGGCTGGATGGCTGAGCATATGCTCATCCTCGGCATTGAGAATCCGCAGGGCGAGGTAAAATACATCTCTGCTGCGTTCCCGTCTGCTTGCGGTAAGACCAACCTGGCAATGCTCATTCCGCCGAAGGTCTATGCAGACAAAGGCTACAAAGTATGGTGTGTCGGCGACGATATCGCTTGGATGAGACAGGGTGCGGATGGCAGACTGTACGCTATCAACCCGGAGAATGGCTTCTTCGGTGTTGCACCGGGTACCAACGCAAAATCCAACCCGAATGCGCTTGAATCCACCAAGAAGAACACCATCTTCACAAACGTTGTTCTGAACCTTGACACCAACACCGTTTGGTGGGAAGGCCTTGACAAAAATCCGCCGGAGCATGCGCTTGACTGGAAGGGCAATCCGTGGAACGGCAAAGAGTCCACAGAGAAAGGCGCTCATCCGAACAGCCGCTTTACTGCTCCTGCGAAAAACTGCCCGTGCGTCAGCCCGGAATTCGACAACCCGAACGGTGTGCCGATCTCCGCTATGATCTTTGGCGGACGCCGCGCGAAAACTGCTCCGCTGGTTTACCAGTCCTTTGATTGGACCCACGGTGTATTCGTTGGTTCTACCATGGCTTCCGAGACCACCGCTGCTGCGACCGGTGCGGTCGGCGTTGTTCGTCGTGACCCGATGGCGATGCGTCCGTTCTGCGGTTACCACATGGGTGACTACTTCCAGCACTGGCTCGATATGGGCAAGAAGCTGGGCGACAAAGCTCCGAAGATCTTCAACGTCAACTGGTTCCG
>USBI01000046.1 GCA_900552945.1 uncultured Oscillospiraceae bacterium | reverse complement strand
CCCAACCTGCAAAACATTGCCGCGTGGACGCGGGCGGACAGTTACGGTTATGTCTGCGCAGGCTGGCCGGAAAAAGCCGCGGAGCTTGCTTACCGTGACGCTTTTACCAATCACCGCCGCAACGGCGTATACGGTTCCATGTTCATGGCCGCAGTCATTGCCGCCGCTTTCGTTGTGGATGACCCAATGGAAGCGGTGCAAATCGGGCTTTCTGAAATCCCGGAAAACTGCCTGTTTGCCGAGGGAGTGCGCTGGGCTTTGGAACAGAATCCGTCTGATTATAAGCAGGCATATGTTCAAAAATGGCAGCAGCAATTTATCGGCGACAGTTTTGACTACGATTACCACATGCTCTGGGACTGGAACTTCGACCTTGGCGGTTACCGCTCTGCCGAAGTGCTGTTCCACGACATGAAGGATCTTCACCGGTTCGGGATCAACGGTATTCGCCTGTTGGAACAGCAGGATACAATCACCTTTTCCCGGTATCCGCGCAGCGCGGAGTGGATTTTAAACATTCGTGAAACCATCAACCACCTCATTGAGCGGGCGGTCAACAGTTAACGACTGCTTTTTAAGCAATACCTCTCAACACCACAATACCAAAAAAGACGGGCAGATCATCTGCCCGTCTTTTTTCACCTTCAGCCACAGCCACACAAAATCGTGTTACCACAGCAAAGTTCTGTTTTGCACAACTGGCGTATCATTCCGCCGGCGGCACATCAATTTCCATATCGCCAAGCGGATAGGTCACACAGGGATGGATAAACCCGAATTTCCGGTCTGCCTCACGGCGCCCGTCGCGGTTTTCCGCAACCAGATATTCCCCGCTCAGCCATTTGCTGTGACAGTAGCCGCAGCCGCCGGCACGGCATTTGTTGGGCGCGTGGATTGCAGCGCGCTCCATGGCGGTGAGCAGTGTTTCGTTCTCTTTCGCCTTGATGGTATAGACATCTCCGCGGATGTGTACCGTCAGGTCAAAGGTGCGCGGTGTATCCATCTCACGGTCGGCACAGCAGGTGGCATCCTTATGCACCGCTTTGACCGGAAGGCCGTATGGTTCCAGCTGTTTTAACACGAAATTGTACATGGCGACCGGTCCGCAGAGGAAGAAGGTCACATTGGGGATATCCACATACCGTTCCAGAAGCTGCGAGGTCACAAAGCCGTGTTCATAACCTTCCTGCTCCTCGTCACTGAGAACGTAGACTACCTTAAGTCCCTTTTCAGCAAGAGCGTCCAGTTCAGCTTTATACGCAATGTGCGCTTCATCCCTCGCACCGTAAAACAGGGTCATTTCGTAGCATTCGTCCCCTTCTTCCATGCTTTTTGCCATGGACAAAAACGGGGTGATGCCGCTTCCGCCCGCAATGCAGACGATCTGCTTGCGGTCACGCAGAGTCTCATAGTGGAATTCACCGGTAGGCTCAGCCATCGTGAACCGTTCCCCTACCTTCGCCTCACGGTTGAGATAACCGGAAAAGAAGCCCGCGTCTTCCACGCCCAGCACGAGTTTGTTGTCCAGCGCTTCCCGCGGGCTGGAAACAATCGAGTACGGACGGCTTACCACATTGCCGCCCACCTTTCCCTGAAGCGAAACATACTGTCCCGCACGGAAAAACGGGAACTGGTTTGCATCCACCCGGCGGAAGGTCAATTCCTTCATCCGGTCGGTAAGCGGACGAATACCGGTGAGCTCCACCTCCATGGTTCCGGGATGAAGCGCCTTTGCCAGCAGATTGGTGCGGTACTCCTGCGGAAGCGGAGTATCCGGTCCGGACGCGAGCGCTTCCCGACGGTTGGGAACCAACTTTTTGAAGCGAAGCATATCCATAAAACCGAAAATCTGTTTCTTAAAGTTCATCTTACCGCACCTCCCGTTTCAAATCGCCTACCGTTTGACGCCCGGACAGATCGCCGGAAACATACGCGCTGGAATATCCGCTCGAACGCATGGCGTAACCACCCGCAAAACGAAGTCCCGGGAAGAGCTTCGCGTCCTCTTTCATCATCATCATGCGCGGCATGAGGCTGTCCCAATCCGCAGTCTCGTACCCGTAGATCACGCCCTGCGGATGCCCGCAGTAACGCGCGTAAGTGGTCGGAGAAGCGACCGCGATTTCCTCAATCGCGTCACGGATTCGGCAACCGGTCTCCCGCTCAAACACGCGGATCATATCCTCCGCTACACGGTCTTTCGCCTTGAAATAATCGGTTTCGGACACATTGCCCCAGTCGTCCGACATGAACATAGTGGTAAAGTACATCATGCAGGTCCCCGGAGGCGAACATTCCGGAAACGCGTTGTTCAAGCAGACCGTTGCCTGAACATGGTTGGTCTCCACCTTGCGCATCAGGTCATACTGTTTTACGGTATCTGCCGTATCATAAATAAAGTAATTGTGGCTCTTGATGCCCAGTTCCTCCGCCGATTTATTCAGCTCCAAAAAGAGGGTAAAGCCTCGGCCGGAGAAGGTGCGGGCGTTGGTGGCGCGAACCATCTGCTCGGTCACGCCCTCACGCTCGGCATACTGCTTTACCAGACGGGAGAAGGTTTCCTCGCAGGTCACATCTACGCTGTGCAGGTATTCGCTGAGCGTTCCGCTTGTCCGCAGGGTAGTCAGCAATACCCTATGGCAGTTTTGCAGGTGCCGGTATTTTGCTCTACCGAAACGACCAAGCTCATAAGCCTTTTCTTCAGGCAATACCAAGTCGGGAAGATAGTAGTCCTCGCAGAGCGTATAGCCGATACCTGTCCGCTCATCTGTGATATGTGCTTTCCGTTCCATAAAAAATCCCTCCTGTCAGATACATTGTACCCGATAGGAGGGAGCTTTGCGAATGTGTTACTGTTTATGCCGGTTATTTGCTGTATTTTCTCTTGCGGCTGTAAACGGCTGTGCCGGTCAGGGCAGCGCCCGCAGCAAGCAGTACCCCAATCCAAAGGGCGATATTGCTGTCGTCGCCCGTCTGCGGGGAGGTGAAATCGCCTGTCTGGCTGCCGCCGGCCGGTTTATCGGTATCTTTCGGCGGCTCGGCCGGAGTTTCAGGCTCGGCCGGAGTTTCCGGCTCTGATGGAGTTTCCGGATCGGATGGTTCCGGTTGCTCCTCTGGATCTGTTGATTCTTTTTCAACGGTAATGGTTTCTCCGGCCTCAACCGTGATCCCGTTGATATTCATATTCTTTCCTGTGCTGTTTGTTACTTCCACACCTTCCGGAAGATTAACAACCGCATCCTCAGAAACGGACTGAAAATCTATCTTATCCCCGGTTTGGAGATTTGCTGCGGCCTTTTCCACAGTCTGCTTACCGATCACCACTTTTGTTTGACCGCCAGAGGTTACGGCAGCCTGTGTATCGCTGTCTATGATATCTGCCGCGATGCTGGAGGAGAAGCTTCCGCCGGTTACTCCAACAACATTCCCAGCTTCGGCCCATTCATCCTCCGTCTTATCCGTATTGTTAAACGAATACGCCTTGACCGCCGTTACATCAGCCGCGGCATTAAAATCGCCGCTTTCTATTTTTACTGTTCCCAATTCCTGGTACCCGTCACGATTGATGATGGACACAGCCGCACCATCCGCAACGGGGCCGTCACCCTCTGTTTTTTCCTGAGGCTGCCCTGTTACAGTGATCGCGCTCTCACCTGTTACCGTGAGATCACCTGCGCAAAGCTGTACGCCTACATGTTTCGCATTGATCGTCGAATTGTCGATTGTTACCTCACCGTCCGACGGGAAGTAAATGCCAAAGCCGTTTTTCACATTGAGGACGGAATTGTTTTTAAGAGTCACCGTATTGCCTGTTTCCGTGCCGTTTGTAACAATGCCATACGCATTGCCGGGCACTGTCAGTTGCACATTGTCAAGCACAAGCCCTCTGTTGTTCATATTATCCGTGTCCGGCGCGCCGACCAGGACAGCCCCGTCTGCACTTTCATCCGTAACAACAACACTGCCGTTTTTAACCGTCAGCGTTACGCCGGGGTAATTTACATCTATGGCGGCGTCACCTCCCGTATAGGTGTATGTATGGCCGTCCAGATCAAGGGCCCCGTCTTTCTGACCGGAAGCAATTTTGTCAGAGCCCACATAATCGTTCAGCAATACAATGTTCCCGTCCGCCGAACGGCCCGCCGCATTCGCAAGATTTCCGTAAATATAGCTGCTGCCGTCCGCTTCTTTTACTGAGAATCCGCCGTTCGGGATTAAGGCGCGGGCACTCTCCGTATCCAGCAGTTTTGCTCCTGTTCCAAGCTTGATCCCAAGCGGTTCTTCCCCGTTTATATTCCGGAAAACAATATCTCCCTCAAATTTCACGACCTGATTGTAATGGCTGTCGCCGCTCTTGGTGGTTACCTGATAGCTGCTGCTGCTCAATACGGACTGCTTGCTCCCGCTGTTTTTTATTGTCACCGTATTGTCATATGCACCGCTATACTTCTGTTCCAATTTAATCGCATACCCATTGGAAGGTTTTGTATTATTGGAAGTAACGCTGTATCCGTTCAAGTCGATTGTAATATTACGTTTGTCTATCGATATTCCGTAATTATAATCCTCAGTCGAAACATAGTCCTTCAAAAGCTTTAATGTATAGCCATCCTGCATGGCGCTGCGTGCATCCTTTACAGTCTTATACCCAGTTATCGTCCCCTCCGGTGTAATGACCTGAAACGCATCGTCCTCCGATGCGAAGGCCGTAAGGGACAAACAGGAAAAAGCCAGCATAACAGCCAGCAACACCGCAAGCCCTTTCTTTGTTTTCATGTGTTTTACCTCCCTGATTTCTTAATTTTTACTGTCCGGCGACACACAAAAAAGGCGCATCCCACCCGTATGGAAACGGGCAGAATACGCCTTCTGTCTTTGTGCGGTTTTCAGCTTGGCAGGAAAAAAGGGCAGAGCTACGCTTTGCTTGCTTGCTTGCTTGCTTGCTTGCTTGCTTGCTTGCTTGCTTCCAGTGTTGCGCCTGCCGCCATTTTTGTCAAGCCTCTTTCTGCATATATTTATATATAACTTACCATAAAACCGGCTGGTTGTCAATACTTTTTCGAGAAAAGACACAGGCAGGTGTTTTTCAACGATACATTTGGAATTATTACATCCTTCCTTACCCCCTCAATTCAAGGTTGTCATCTTTATAACTGTGTTCCATTACCGTCCTTCGGGGTAAAAATGACCGTATATGCCCCTGTCTGTGTAGGGACAACACTGCCGTCTTTCCACGAAAACGTTCCTTCTGTCTCGGCCTTGCCCCCCGTTAAACGGCTCTCTTCAAGCTTCTGGCCTCTTGTTATAGCGGATGCCACCGGCAAGACCTCTATGGAAGGAACCTTTTGCCGTACAATCTGCTCTACATTTTTGAGGTTGTCAAGGCTCTCCAAAAGCAGACGGTCCGCCATTCCAACTGCATCGGCGTTTTCAATATTCACCTGTGCCCCATCCATAATCTCTGCCAGTTTTTTCTGGTTTTCCTCGGTATAATCCGACAGCTCTATGGAAGAAAAATACGTGTCAAGGCTTTGCAGAGCATTCCACTTTTCTTCCGCAAATTGTTTTCTTAACACCAGCTGATTCAAAACAGCAGAATCGCAATAACTCTTCTCTTCCCAAGGAAGGGCGTTATATTCGGATATTTGGCCGGAATAAAGCTCGACATCGGTCGATTTTACAGACCCCATCGGTATTTGGTAGGAATCCTTTACCGAATCCAGCCACACCATTGCCCCCTGCATGTAATAAAGCTGCTGTACTTTTGAGCTTATCCTGCTTTGCGCGTCACTGACCGCGGCCTGCTGACTGACCGGGTCCAACAAAGTGCTTTGCTGTGCGAGCCACGCAGGTTCGGAATGAGAAACAGCCAGTTCCGCTTTCAACCGGTATTCCTCTAATTGATCCATAGGAACAGCAACAGCGATTTTAGATGAAATCTCGTCGTGGGCCGATTCCCAGCTCTGCGCAATTTCTTCCGCCCGCTGTTCTTTGGTTTTTATCTGTTGCGCTGAAGAAATCCGAAAGCCAGTCCTGATATTCCTGCTGTATCTCTCCATAAGAAATCCAGACAGCATAAAGCGTAACCACCTGCTGATCCACCGATGTCAAATTTTGTACGGTCTGCTCAGGAAAATAATCTTTGCTGTTCTGGTCTCCTGCGGTAAGCGACCATCCCGCCAGAACATGGTCCGCTCTGGTAAACTGACCTTTGGAAAGCGATACCGGCTGATCATATACCGCTGGGGTATCTTCCGTACTGCCTTCTCCTCCGTTGGCATCGCAACGAATCGTGTATGTATTCGCTTTCCACTGCGCGTAAAGAGTAAGGCGGTTATTATTAGGGTTTTTACCAGCCAGATTGACTACTTCCTGCCCATCTTGAAAAGGCCTTCCGCCAACCGCGTTGCTTGAAGTGTTCCAGTTTTGAAAAGTATATCCTGTTCTGGTAAACGTATTGTTGGCAAGAGTAAATGTCTGATCATACTCTACCGATTGCGGCGGGATTTCCCCCTGACCGCCATTGGAATGATAATACACCGTATAGGGATTCGGAATCCATTTCGCATAAATCTTCTGGCCGTTCGCAGGAATCATGTCCGTTTCCTGCACCTGCTGCAAACGGGCCGAGTCATAAAACCGCTCAACCGTTTCATACCCCTGTTTCGGATTCTGTTCATAAAAAACAGCGGCTTCTATTTCAGCTCCGGGAATATTCGGCATGGTTAAATCTTCCAGCTGATTATTAGCAGCAACAAATCCATTATCCTTTAAATTCGGATTTTGGCTCATGTCCAAGGTCGTAAGCTTGTTATAGTCAATATGCAAAAACTCCAAGTCCTTGAGCATCGTGCAGTCAAAAGAAGTCAGCTGATTATCAAACGTTTCAATAAACACCAGCTTGGTATTATGGCTGACATCCAACTGGGTCAGCTGATTGTGCCTGCAATAAAGGTTCACCAGTTCCGGATTCCCTGACAAATCCAAACTAGCAAGTCTGTTGCGCTCGCAGTTAAGTGACAAGAGCTTCGAACAGCTTGTCACATTCAGCTCCGTCAACCGATTCGAGGCACAATATAGACGCTCCAGGTTGGTATTATTTGAAAGGTCCAATCGGCTGAGCTGATTGGAAGAACAATATAATTCTTTGAGTAATTTATTTTGAGATAAATAATAATTTGTCGTTTATATTCTTATAACGATTGTCATTTTACCAAGCCTTGTCTTTTCAGACCATGGCTGCGTCAAATCCGGACATACAATTTGCTTATGGCCGGAAATGTTCGGAATATCCCCGGTTTCATGCCAAATACATCCCCAGAACGGGAACAAATAAAAAATTACCGTTGTTGAAATTGTATCAACAACGGTAACTGATTTGTCTAAAGGGACAACATTTCATACAGTACGGCGGAAATAAAAAGCGGGAAAACACAACATGAGGTGTTTATTCCCGCTATTTTTCTGCCTGCATATCTATATCTTGTATTTCTTCGCCTTTGAAATGCACACCCTAATCTATGAGGTAGTGCCGCAGTAAATCCTCTCGGCCATCTTCTCTCAGCCGTTCCACAGAATAGCGCAGCCATTCCTCCGGGGTAGGCACATCCCCGGCGCATGGTATCCGTTCCCATTGCGCCCGGCGCTCCGGATCAGGGTCATGCAGACCCTTCCATATCCGCTTTGAGATTTTCTCTTTGACCTTTTCCACGGTCGTATGATCCCGCTCCGCCAGCATGGCGAAGAAATCTTTTTTATTCTCTTGCAATGTAAAGCCTCCTGTCTGTATGAGTAGTATCTCCATGTTCGGCCCATGATATAAACTACTCTATGCCCCACTTGGGAAATATGGTAGCCACTGATTGTGACTATTATACCACCCATTTGGGAATTAGAATAGATACAGATGGGCAGGTGATGGAATGGACGCACAGAAGCGGATCAAGCAGCTCATGGAGGAGCGCGGCTGGACGGATTACAGGCTGGCAAAAGAGGCAAACCTATCTCACTCCACAATAACCAATGTTTTCAAAAGGAATAATGCGCCGACGCTTCCCACGCTGGAAGTGATTTGTCGTGCGTTTGGAATAACCTTAGCACAGTTTTTCGCGGAAGGCGGAGAAGCTGTGGAAATAACGGATGAACAGCGCGAGCTTTTTGCAAAATGGAGTACACTCACCGAGAAGCAAAAAGCCCTGCTGCTTGAATTTATAAGCACCTTACAGTAGAGGGCAAAGAAAAAGACCGCAGGCCGGAACCTGCGGTTTTCTCTTTGCCTTATTTCATTATACAGCCCAGCGCAATTCTGGCCCTCCGGTATTCCGGGAGCGGGTTGCCCTTCATGCTCTCAATGGAAACCCCTTGCTTTTTGAGCTTTCCTTCTAACCGCAGCGTCTGTCCGCAATCCCGGCAAAGGCGGGAAATATCGCTGACTAAAACCGCGTCTATCATGTGGCGGTGGGCCAGCCCGGCCATTTCCCGGATACCGGGGCGGTTCAGGGAAAGGCCGCTGCCGATCTCGGCTATTTCCGCCACAATATCATAGCCGCGCTCTTTGGCATATACGCGCAGCCGTTCCTTCTGCACCTCTAACAAGGTATCGTTTTGATCCGCGCGGGCGAGGCGGCAATAGACCGCCACCCGCATTGTTTTCCTTGCTTCCTTCTCCATTATGCTGCCCTCCATAATTCTGCCGTGATTTCGATCTGCCGCCCATCGCGGAAGGTGAACACCAGCCTTTTATCTTCGTAAACCGTCACATAGTCCACCGTGGAATACCAAAGCTCCTCGTCAAAGGATTGCACCAGTTCCTGATGGTTGTTCATGTTTTCCATGAACAGCCGGATTCTTGTCTTTTTGGCATTGCGTTCCTGCCGAAGCTCTGCGATTTCCGCCAGCCGTTTCCGGGCGGCTTCAAACCGCTCAGAGTAAGCATCATACCGGCGGTTGTATTCTTCCTGATCCATGGCGGTCTGCGCATTTTCAGAAATGATTTTCTGAATAAGCCCCAGTACAACCTCGCTTTCATTTTCCAAGGTTTCCTGTTCTGCATCCAAGTCTGCCGTATCGGTCAGTGCCGCGATCACTTCCTCGTATGCCTCTATAATCTCGTCCCGGTTCCCCAGCACGATATTGAAGGCGGCCAGAAATGCGGCTTTGATTTCATCCTCTGTAAGATGGGGCGTGGAGCAATGCTGACCCCGGTATTTTTCGTTACACTGCCATACAAGGCTCCGGTTTTCCGTGTTGGAGTGCCAGACCTTGCTGCCATAAATGCCGCCACACTCGCCGCAGATAATGCGCCCGGAAAATGGATGCAGGCAGCTTGTAAAACGCCCATCCGTCTTGCGGGTTTTCAGCTCGTATTGTACGAGGTCGAAAAGCTCCGGTTCGATAATGGCCGGATGGCTGTTTGCCACATAGTATTGCGGCACCTCGCCCTCATTGACCTTCTGCTTTTTGGTGAGGAAATCCACTGTGAATTTCTTCTGCAAGAGCGCGTCGCCCTTGTATTTTTCGTTGGTGAGGATACTCTCCACCACTTTGGCCCGCCAGATGGTTTTCCCACCTGGGGTGGGTATCCCTTCCCCGGTGAGATAAGCGGCAATGGCCGATGGAGATTTGCCATAAAGGAACAGCCGGTAAATCAGGCGGATGATCTCTGCCTCTTTTTCGTCGATTTCCGGCAGGCCATCTGCACCACGCTTGTAGCCGAGGAAGCGTTTATAAGGCAGGCTCACTTTGCCATCCGCAAACCGCTTGCGCTGGCCCCATGTGACGTTCTCGGAAATGGAGCGGCTTTCTTCCTGCGCCAGCGAGGACATAATGGTAATGAGCAGCTCGCCTTTGCTGTCAAGAGTGCGGATATTCTCTTTCTCGAAGAAAACCTCAATACCCTTTTCTTTGAGCTTGCGCACCGTGGTTAAGGTATCCACCGTATTGCGGGCAAACCGGCTGATAGATTTGGTGATAATCAGGTCGATTTTACCTGCCAGCGCATCAGCTACCATGCGGTTAAATCCATCGCGCTTTTTGGTGTTGGTGGCGGAAATACCTTCGTCGGTATAGACCTCTACAAATTCCCACTCGTCCTTCGATTGAATATACCGGGTGTAGTGATCCACCTGCGCCTCATAACTGCTGAGCTGTTCCTCGTTGTTGGTGGATACACGGGCATAGGCCGCCACCCGCAGCTTGCGAACCTCGCTGGTTTCTGGATTGAGCGGAAGCCTCTGTTTCTTGGCCGGGATAACGGTTACTTTCGCTGTTACTGGCGGCATTGTGCAAACCTCCTTTCTGCGGCCTGCCGGAGCGCCAGTTCACGCGCTCGCTGTCGGTTCTCAGGGTTCCAGCTATGGCGGCGGGAGGGATTGTCCCACTTCTTTTTTATAGTATGGCCGTCATAGAAAACAAAGACCAGCATACTGTTGTCCGGCACCTGAATTTCTTCCACCTTGGCCGCAAAGGCCGCCTCGTCAAATTCCGGCAGGCCCATGGCCTCGGCGCTCACCCGTTTCAAAATTTCCTCCGGGATCTGCTTGGCATCGCAGTGCGCCTTGCCTTTCTGGTTGAAGGTGCGACAAATCCAGACCTGCTTTTCATACGGGGTCTTTGGAGCCACCGTTTTTCGGGTAAAGCATTTTCCGCATTTTCCACAGCGCACTTTGCTGGAAAACGGAAAGCGGTTCCGCTCATAGCTCCCGGAGCGCGGTTTATAGGCGGCAGCCCGGCGGGCACGTTCCGCCAGAACCTTCTCATAGGTTTCCCGGTCAAGAATCCCTTCATGGCTGCCCTCTACAAAATACTGTGGCTTTTCGCCGTTGTTCTTGCGAACCTCTTTTGTGATGGGGTCTACCACAAAAGTCTTTTGCAGCAACATATCCCCAACGATTTTCTCGTTGCAAATCAGGTCAACGATGGAGTTCCCTCCCATGTTGGCACCATGCCTGCCTTTGATATTCACGGTGGCAAAGGCATCCTCCAGCTTACACCGCCCGTAACCTTCCAGATAGAGGTCAGCGGCCAGCCGTATGATCTCGGCTTCTTCCGGTACGACTTCCAGCCGCCCGTTGACCTGCCTGTAACCATACATGGTGATGCTCCAAGGCAGGCCCTGCTCATAGTTGGATTTGATACGCCACTTCTGGTTTTCGGATACCGAGCGGGCTTCCTCCTCTGCATAGGCAGCGAGGAGGGTAAGCAGAAATTCACCGTCCTCGCCCATTGTGTGGATATTCTGTTCTTCAAAGAAAACGTCCACCCCCATGAGCCGAAGCTCCCGGATGGTTTTCAGCGTCGTTACCGTATTACGGGCAAAACGGGAAACAGACTTTGTAAGTACAAGGTCAATCTTTCCGGCTTTGCAGTCGGCCAATAACCGCTGAAATTCACCCCGGCTATCCTTGGTGCCGGATAGAGCCTCGTCCGCATATACACCGGCATACTCCCAGCCGGGAGTTTTCTGGATCAGCTCACTGTAATGGCTGATCTGCGCAGAGAGGGAATGGAGCGGGGCCTCTCTGCCACTGGATACCCGCGCATAAGCGGCCACCCGCTTATTCTTAGGAGCAGTGCGCCTTGCAGGCTGAATCCTCTTAATCTTTCTTTCCACGTTCCAACACCTCCCATTTCCGCGGCTTATCTCCAAAGCGGGCCATAATATAGCAATGATGACAGCAATATTTGCGTCCATGATTTCCGGCATAAACCTTAAATTTTTTCCCGCAATAATTGCAGATGCGTATGTCGGACACCTTATTACAGAGCAGCTCCGGATGTGCTTTCCACCATGCGCGGCGGCACTCTTCTGAGCAAAATTTTCTGGCTCTGATTGGTCGCCCTTCTTCTTGAGTCAGCTCTTTTCCGCAATAGCGGCAGGCGGTAATAACCGGCTTACTTGCCACGCCGGTCAATCCGTTTCTCATGCAAAAGCTCTTAACGGTATTTTCGGAAATACCGAGCTTTTTTGCTATTGTGCCATAGCCAAAGCCCTCAGAGCGGAGAAAACACATTCGTTTCTTCTCTTTATCGGTCATGCAAACCACTCCTTTCATAGATGTGGAGGACATCTTACTCTGAAAGGCGGTGTCAATCAAGGGTTCAGCCCCTCTAAAAAGCGATAAAAGGGACAAAATTTGATACGAAGTCCTCCGATTATGCCGCCTACTGCGCAGAAGTTTTCGGGAACCGCGCCGCAATATAGCAGGCATGAGAGCAGTATTTCTGCCCCCGATGCCCATAAGCCACAAACTCTTTCCCGCAATGAAAGCAAAACGAAGGATAATAGGCAGAGCGGTTTACAAGCTGCGGATGTTCTTTCCACCAGTGGTTCCGGCATTGATCGGAGCAGAATTTCCGTTTCCGTCCGGTACGAGATTGAGAGAGCGGCCTGCCGCAACACCTGCAAATTTCACTTGGCCCTTTCTTTTTCGCAACGCCAGCCAAGCCATTCCTTTTACAATGGCTTTTTACTGTATCCAGCGGTAGGCTGAGCTTTGTCGCAATGCTTTTGTATCCATAACCTTCTTCACGCAGATATGCGATTTTTTCTTTTTCATCCCACGTCATAGCAGGGCCTCTTGCGGGGATACAAACACCAGCGGCGGATTATACCGTTCTGCAAATGCAGCCTCCAATTTGTCATAATCCGCCTCGGTGATAATATGTTCTGCCAGCATCTTGCGTGCAATCGACATGGAGGCACTAAAATCCTTCATGCGCTCAAATTGATCCTTCGTCATGGGATCGCCTCCTTATTAAATTAAAGAAAAGAGCGGCCCCGGAGGGCCGCCCACCATGCTTACCTGTTGGGAAGTTTCAAGACCTGCCCCGCATAAATCACGTCGGAAGTCAAGCCGTTTAGTTTCTTGATCTCATTGTACCGGGTGCCGTTTCCGAGGCGCTTTTCTGCAATGGCCCACAAGCTGTCGCCTTTCTGCACCGTGTAAGTAGAAGTGGCTGCGCTGCCCGCATATACAACCTTTCCCGCCTCGTCAAAAACAGAGTAACCGGGATTTTCGTCGGCACAGCGTTTCGCATTGTCCAGCACATTAAAAGCGCCCTTTTGAGAAGCGGCATCCGCCCAACTCTTGCGCACCCGATAGAGGGTGCCGCTGCCGGTGCTGCCAGAGGCGGAGGGATAAACCTTCTTCCCGGCTTCGTCAAAGACCGCATAGCCGGGATTCTTGTCTGCCAGCTCTTTGGCATTATCCAAAACCGCAAAGGCTCCGAGTTGGGAGGAGGCATCGCTCCAAGACTTTCTCACCCGGTAGAGGGGGCTGCTGCCCGCAGAACCTCCGGTATTGCCGGAAGAAGAACCAGCCAGCTTGGCTTTCACCGCTGCGCGGAATGTGTCCATGTTCTTCCCATGCTTCGGGAACCAGTGCATGACATCCCCGTGATTGGAGGCAATGCCCTGCGCATGGCCCTCGCTGTGGCAGATGATATTTTTCTCGGTCAGGCCGTACTGCTTGCAGAGGTAAGCGCAAAGCTCCACCGCCTCATTGTAAACCTTGTTGAAATAGGCGGAGTCTGTCAGGCCATCCTCGCAAATTTCAAAAGAGATGTGGGTATTATTGCCGGAGCCCTTGGAACCGGAGCCGCAATGCCAGCCCCGGTGGTCCCAAGGAAGCGTCTGGTAAGTGGCAATCGTCCCATCCGCCAGCTTGCCAATAAAAGCGTGAACGCAGACCTCTCGATCCATGGGCTGGTTCCTGTCTCTTAT
>USBI01000045.1 GCA_900552945.1 uncultured Oscillospiraceae bacterium | reverse complement strand
CGAGATAGGCTCCGGTCTCGTGGGCTCGGAGATGTGTATAAGAGACAGAGCTCGGCCAGCTTGCGGTGCGCGGGGTTTGGCTGTGCGTTCGGGTAGAGCATCTTTTCCCGGTAAAACCGGAAAAACTCTTCCGGGTATGCGTCAAAAAAGCTGCGGCTGAGCATCTGTTCGGGCGGGAAACGGTATTTTTGGTGATAGAGCCCGTCCGGACTGCGAAAATCCGGAATGCCGCTTTCTTTGGAAACACCGGCGCCGCCGAAAAAGACGATTCGTTCAGCGGAGTCGATCATGGATTGAAGAGTGTCAATCTGGTTCATAAAAATGCACCTCCCTGTGCATGGCAACCGGCAAGCTGAAAAAAGAATACCGAACCATTGTATGGTTTATCTTTGTTTTTATTATACCACATTGCCGGAACAGCGCCATATTGTGAAAAATGCGCCCGCTTGATTTTTGATGAGTCCCGTGCTATGCTGAAAGCAGAATCTTTTGAAGGAGGATCGCAATGAGCCAGATACTTGAAACCATCAAAACCAGAAGAAGCGCCCGCGCGTACAAAGACGTGCAGGTCGCGAAACAGGACTTGGAAGCTATTCTTACCGCGGGCTTATATGCATCCAGCGCCAACAACACCCAGAACTGGCAGTTTACTGTTGTTCAGGGGGAGGAGAAGCTGACGAAGCTGCAGAAAGCCGTGGCAAAGGCGCTTGGAAATCCGTCTTATCATCGCTTTTACGGTGCGCCGACACTGGTCATCGTCTCCGCGCCGGAAAGCTATTCTCAAGCAATGGCAGACTGTTCCTGCGCGCTGGAAAACATCTTCCTTGCGGCGCATTCCCTCGGGGTGGATTCGGTTTGGATCAACCAGCTGACCGACACCTATTCCGACCCGGATCTGCGTGCAGTGCTCACCGAGTTCGGCGTTCCGGCGGATCATCAGGTCTGCGGCTGCGCGGCGCTCGGCTACGCGGCAAATCCGCTTCCTGCCGATCGGGAGAACAAAGGCAAAATCGTCTATGCTTAACCCCCAGAAGACCGGGGCCTGTGCGGCTCCGGTTTTTTGTTTGTGGGGCGGCTTTTCCGGCAAATGAAATCACACAGGAGTCTTTTTTCAATGGATCGTACAAAAACAAAAGGGGTGCTTTGCATCCTTTCCTCCGCCTTCTGCTTTGCGCTGATGAACACCTTCGTCCGGCTTTCCGGCGATCTGCCGTCCCCGCAGAAGAGCTTTTTCCGAAACCTGGTCGCAGTCGCGTTCGCGCTGGTGCTGCTGCGCTCGGGGGATGGATTTCACTTTAAGCGGGAGAATCTTAAATTTTTTCTGCTGCGCTCGGTCTGCGGCACCATCGGCATTCTGGGCAATTATTACGCGGTGGATCACCTGCTGCTGTCCGACGCTTCCATGCTGGGCAAGCTGGCGCCCTTTTTTGCGGTGTTCGCTTCGGTGTTCCTGCTCAAAGAGCGGATCCGCCCGTTTCAGTTGTTCGCTGTACTTGCGGCATTCTGCGGCGTGCTGCTCATCGTAAAGCCGGGCGGCGCCGCGTTTTCAGACATTGTTCCCGCACTGGCAGGCGTCATAGGCGCTCTGGGCGCAGGGGTGGCTTATACGGCGGTGCGTTACCTCACCCTGCATGGGGAACGGGGAACATTTATTGTCTTTTTCTTTTCCGCATTTTCCTGCCTGAGCATGCTCCCGTTTCTGCTGTTTGATTTTCATCCCATGTCGCTGGAGCAGCTGGGCTTTCTTCTGCTCGCCGGCCTTGCGGCGGCAGGCGGTCAGTTTTCGGTCACGGCGGCGTACTCGTTCGCCCCGGCGCGTGAAATTTCGGTGTTCGATTACACCCAGGTCATTTTCGCGGCGCTGATGGGCTTTTTCCTGTTCGGACAGGTCCCGGACCTGCTGAGCTTTGCGGGTTATGTCGTCATCTGTGGAGTGTCGGTCGTCATGTTTCTCTACAACCGCCGTGGGCAGACCGGTCAATAAGAAAAAAGCACCCGTCTTTTGACGGGTGCTTTTTTAAAATCGGGTCAGGATTTTATTTACAACGGCGGGAACAGCAAAAGCGGAACGCTTACTGCAAGCCCAATGAGAACGCCGAAAACAACATCCCGCACAAAATGAACGCCGGCAAGAGGGCGCGCGGCACACAGGATGAGCGAAATCACCGCGCAGACAACGCCCGCCGCCGGGTGGATGTACCAGAACGCGGCGGTGATGGCGGCGGCGGAACCCGCGTGCCGGCTGGGAAAGGATTTGCCGCGTGTGTCTTTTGAAATGAGCGGAACAAAGCCCGGCTGTTCATACGGGCGCTTCGCGTTGATCACCCTGCGCAGTAGGGTGATAAGCAGGAAAGCGGCGGCAGGGGCGTACAGCACCCGCCAGAAACGCGGGTCCCACATAAAAAGCAGCAAAAGTAAAAGCACGGGATAGCCGGCATATAAAGCCAGAGGAAGCCGTTTGCAGCAGAAAGCAAGCAGCCGCAGCAGCTTCGGCCTTTTTTGAAACCAGTTTGAAAGATGTTGATACTGTGCGGCGGTCAAACGCTCGTCCTCCTTTTTTACAACGGGTTGCGTGCTCAACGGCAGGTGCATCCGAATGACTCCGCCACCTGAATGGCCTGCACCGGGTCGATCCGGGTGTTCTTGAGCCGCAGGGAGCGAAAATCGATCCCTTTCATCTCCGCGCCGCGCAGATCCGCTTTTTCCAGATTGGAACCGGATAAAACGGCATAGCTCAAATCGCTCTTGCGCAAATCCGCTTTGCTCAGATCGCAGTTTTGCAGGAATGCGTGTTCCAGCTTAATGCCGTGCAGATCCCAGCCGTGCAGATCGCTCCCGTTAAAGTTGGTAAATGAGTAATCCCCTCCGGAAAGGGTAAGAGCGGTTAAACCTGCTCCGCAGAAACTGCTCCCGGTGCATTTGCAGCCGGAAAGCTCGGCGGCAAATAAGCTCGCCCCCTGAAAGGTGCAGTTGAGAAATCCGCCGCCTTCCAGAAAGCAGTCGTTTAACCGGGCAAATGAAAAATCGCATTCTTCAAACACGCACCCGGCGGCATGCATTCCGCTGAGCCGTGTGCCTTTGAAACTGCATTTTTTGAAGCGGACTTTGCAAAGTTCCGCGTCGGTCAGGTCCAGTCCGGAAAAGTCTTCCTGTTCGTAAATGTGTTCGTTTTGTATGATTTCCATGATCGCACCTGCTTTAAAATATGTTACCTTTATCCTAACACAGGCAAATGTAAAATCAAAGTTAAATTTCGGAAAACTCTTTACCGGAGATCGGCTGCTTGCTATAATAAAGAATAATGGCGGATATTTTTCGCAATCAACCACTTAAAACAGGAAGGAGCGAGCGGTCTGGATCAGAATTCCCGAACGGAACTGCTGTTGGGCAGGGCGGCGATGGAACGGTTAAAACAGTGCAGGGTGATCCTGTTCGGCGTCGGTGGCGTGGGCGGTTTTGCCGGAGAAGCGCTTGTGCGCGGCGGTATCGGTTCGATCACGGTGGTGGATCACGACACGGTGGGGTTGACCAATCTTAACCGGCAGATCATTGCGCTGCACAGCACCCTCGGCATGAAAAAGGTGGAGGTGTTCCGCCGCCGTGCGCTGGACATCAATCCCGACTTGAACATCACCGCGCTCGATTCCTTCCTGCTGCCGGATAACGTCGGCCGGTTTGAGCTTTCCGGGTACGATTACATTGTGGATGCCATCGACACCGTTTCGGCCAAAATCGCCCTTGCGGTGACGGCCGAACAGACAGGCGTGCCGCTCATCAGCTGTATGGGCACAGGTAACAAGCTCGATCCGTTCCGGTTCCGCATCACAGATGTCTACAAAACTTCCGTTTGCCCGCTTGCGCGCGTTATGCGCCGGGAACTGAAGGCGCGCGGCGTCAGTCACCTGAAGGTGCTGTATTCTGACGAGCCACCCTTAACGCCTGCCCCTTCCGAAGAGATCTCCGGAAAGCGGCAGACGCCGGGCAGCATTTCGTTTGTCCCGCCGGCCGCCGGGTTGATGATCGCCGGAGAAGTCATCAAAGACTTGATTCATACCCTCCGGGAATGAGAGCAGATAAAGCCTCATAAACTAGTAAAAAACAGCTTTCTCGGAGGATTTTATATGGAGTTTGTAATGGATGCCGTCCGCGATTATGGACTTATTGGGGTGTTTGTGTTAATATTACTGGAGTACGCATGCTTTCCGCTTCCGAGCGAGATCGTGCTGCCGTTTTCCGGCGCGGTCGCGTCACAAAGCGGCTGGGCGTATTGGGAGATTCTGCTGCTGAGCACCATTGCCGGTGTGCTGGGCGCGCTCGCCTGCTATATCATCGGCTATTTCGGGGGATACCCGCTGGTGGAAAAAATCGGGCGCCGGTTCCCCAAAATGCAGAAAGGGCTGGACGCCTCCCGAAAAAAATACGCGCAGTACGCTTCGTTTGCCAGCGGCGTAGGGCGGGTGATCCCTCTGTGCCGCACCTATATTTCTTTTATCGCGGGCATCTCACGCCAGAACATCTGGTCGTACCTTCTGTCAACGGCCATCGGCGTGGCGGTCTGGAACAGCGTGTTGTTGGCGCTGGGCTTTCTTCTGGCGGAAAACTGGGAGCTTGCGACAGAATATTACGAACAATATAAAATGATCCTTATTCCCATCGCTCTGGTGGTGGTTGCCGTGCTGGTGATCCGTTTCATCCTGCGGCGGCGGAAAAAGGTTGATCCCTGTGACAAACAGGATTGATAAAAACTGAATGCAAGGAGAGTCGCTGATGTAAGAAGAACTTCTTTCTTTTTAGCAACCTGACAAAACAAACCGAATCATAAAAACAAGGAGAATCAAAGAATGGAGTTTTTAGTTGAGGGCATTGCCGCATTGTTTACTCCGGATAGTTGGAGAAACTGGGTTATGTTCGTCATAGGCGGATTGTTAATTTTTCTCGCGATCAAAAAGCAGTTGGAACCCGCGCTGCTTCTTCCCATGGGATTTGGCGCGATTCTGGTCAATATCCCGTTTTCGGGTGTCATCGACCAGACCATGGAGGGCATCGGCCCGGTGCGGGGGATTATTGACTGGATGTTCGACATTGGTATTGAAGCGTCTGAAGCGCTGCCGATTCTGTTGTTTATCGGTATCGGCGCTATGATCGACTTTGGTCCGCTGCTCGCGAATCCGAAGCTTTTGCTGTTCGGCGCGGCGGCACAGTTTGGTATTTTCTTCACCATCACAGGGGCGACTTTGCTCGGCTTTGACCTGAGCAACGCGGCGTCCATCGGTATCATCGGGGCGGCGGACGGCCCGACGTCCATCCTGGTCTCTCAGGTACTTAAGAGCGATTACATCGGCGCGATTGCGGTTGCGGCTTATTCCTATATGGCATTGGTTCCGATCATCCAGCCGCTTGCCATTAAACTTGTTACAACCAAGAAAGAACGTGCCATCAAAATGCCTTACAATCCGCAGGGCGTTTCCAGAATGACCCGCATCCTGTTCCCAATCATCGTTTCGCTGATCGCCGGTTTGGTTGCGCCGTCTTCTCTTGCTCTGGTAGGCTTCCTTATGTTCGGCAACCTCATTCGTGAGTGCGGTGTGCTCCGCGCCATGTCGGAAACAGCGCAGAACCAGCTTGCGAACCTCATTACGTTGGTTCTCGGCATCACCATTGCCGCCAGCATGAAAGCGGAAAACTTCGTCAATGTTCAGACCCTTTTCATCATGGTACTTGGTCTGGTCGCATTTGTGTTTGATACATTTGCGGGTGTTATTTTTGCGAAGATCCTCAACATCTTCTGCAAAAACAAGGTCAACCCGATGGTCGGCGCGGCCGGTATTTCGGCGTTCCCCATGTCTTCCCGTGTCATTCAGAAACTGGGACTGGAAGCGGATCCGACCAACCATCTGTTAATGCACGCAGTCGGCGCAAACGTTTCGGGGCAGATCGCTTCGGTCGTTGCGGGCGGCGTTATCCTCGGTATTGTACCGGGTATGATTCACTAAGGAGGACGTTATAAATGTTTGATATGAATGCTGTAATGGCCTCGCTCAATTTAATGTGGATGGGCATGCTCTCCATTTTCGTCGTAATCATTGTCATCTACATTGTTACGCAGATTATGCTTTGGGTAACAAACCGAAAGAAAGACGGAAACAAAAAAACCAGTTAAGCCAGGTTTTGGAGGGATAATGTATGGTAAGAAAGACAAAGATTATTTGCACGCTCGGCCCGTCAACGGATGACGACAACGTGCTCAAAGAGTTAATGCTGGAAGGGATGAACGCTGCGCGTTTCAACTTTTCTCACGCCGATCATGAGTACCACAAAAAGAACCTCAACCGCGTCAAACGGCTGCGGGAGGAACTGCATCTCCCGGTCGCTACCCTGCTCGATACAAAGGGGCCTGAGATACGCATCGGCACCTTCAAAGACGGTGCGGTCCAGCTTGCCGAAGGGCAGATCTTTACCCTCACGACCAATGAGATCGAAGGGAACGAGAAAACCTGTTCGATTTCCTACAAGGACCTTCCGGGTGATGTAACTCCCGGAGCGACCATCCTGCTGGATGACGGATTGATCGCCATGTCGGTGGTCAGTGTGACTGATACCGACATTGTCTGCCGTGTTTTAAACGGCGGGCGTGTTTCCAACCGGAAAGGGGTCAATGTACCGGGTGTAAAACTTTCCATGCCATACATCAGCGAAAAAGACTATGACGATATTGTATTCGGTATTGAAAACGGGTTTGATTTCATCGCCGCTTCCTTTACCCGTTCGGCGGATGATATTCTGGAAATCCGCAAAATTTTAGATGAGCATCACTGCGACCGGATCAATATCATCGCGAAGATCGAGAACACCGAAGGGGTCGATAATCTGGACGCTATTCTGCGTGTGGCGGACGGCGTGATGGTCGCCCGCGGCGATATGGGCGTTGAGATCCCGCTGGAGGATGTTCCGGTCCTTCAGAAGATGATGATCAAAAAGGCGTACACCGCCGGGAAACAGGTCATCACCGCCACCCAGATGCTGGATTCCATGATGAAGAATCCCCGCCCGACCCGTGCGGAGTCTACAGACGTTGCAAACGCCATTTACGACGGGACAAGCGCGATCATGCTTTCGGGTGAAACGGCGGCAGGACTCTACCCGGTTGAGGCGCTCAAAACCATGGTGCGCATCGCCATTCGCGCGGAGCAGGATATCGACTACGAAAAACGCTTTAAAATGCGCGGGTATGAAGAGGCTCCTGACGTGACCAACGCCATTTCCCATGCGACCTGTACCACGGCGCATGACCTTGGTGCGGCGGCGGTCGTCACGGTAACCAAATCCGGCAAAACCGCCCGCATGATCTCCAAATACCGTCCGCAGGCGCCGATCATCGGCTGTACCACCAGCCCGCACGTCTGCCGTCAGATGAACCTTTCCTGGGGTGTTACACCTCTGCTTATCCCGGAAGAAAATGACACGGACGAGTTGTTCGACCATGCGGTGGACGCGGCGGAAAAGACCGGTATCATCAGTGACGGCGACCTGGTCGTCATCACGGCAGGGGTACCGCTTGGAATTTCAGGCACTACAAACTTGATGAAAGTCCATGTCGTCGGGCATGTTCTTGCGACCGGTACCGGTATTACGGGCAAAAGCTGCTGCGCGCGGCTGTGCGTCTGCAAAACTCCGGAAGAAGCCGCGAAGAGCTTTAAAGACGGAGATATTCTGGTTATCCCGCAGACCTCCAACGCACTGTTTGATATCATCAAACGCAGTTCCGGTATCATTACCGAAACGCCGGGGTCCAATTCGCACGCGGCAATTGCCGGATTGGCGATGGATCTGCCGGTGCTTGTCGGCGTGGCCAATGCCACCAGCCTGCTCAAAACCGGCGCCGTCGTCACGCTGGATGCGGAACGCGGCATCGTCTGCTGCAACTGCTGAGCGATTCAATAAGCGAAATATAATTAAATGCCCCCGTGCATTTGGCGCGGGGGCATTTTTGCGCTGTTATGGGAACGTTTCGTTGCGGAAAGGGATTCCCATGTTTAAACATCAAACCGAACGGGTGAGAGCGAAGGCGGTTTTTGAATTGTTTTAATGAGTTATTTCCCTTTATAAAGGTGACAGGGCAGCTGAAACCAGTCGAATAACAGCTTGTGTGTTTTTAGGTACCGCCTACATCAGGTTTTTCATGGGTTATACATCTCGCTGGCTAAGACGGAGACTGTGGCTTCAAGTGTCACGTCACGCCGCATGTTTTTCGGGCGTTTACAAGCAATGCTATATTTCCCGTCCCTCGAACCGGCAAAGTGTGCGTACATCCTCCATGACCTGGTCAAATGTGTCCGGTGTGATGGACTGTGCCCCGTCGCAGAGGGCGGCCTCCGGGTGGGGATGCACTTCCACCATCAGCCCGTCTGCACCCGCCACGACTGCTGTTTTGGCGAGTGTTGGAACAAGCGCCGCAATGCCGCTGGCGTGGCTTGGGTCAACCAGTACAGGAAGGTGGCTTTTCTGCTTGAGCAGGGGGATGGCGGAAATATCCAGCGTATTGCGGGTCGCGGTCTCAAAGGTGCGGATGCCGCGTTCGCACAGGATTACATTGGGGTTTCCGTTTGAAACAATGTATTCCGCGCTCATCAGCAGTTCTTCCATAGTACTGGAGAGTCCGCGTTTGAGCAGAATGGGTTTGTCACAGTGTCCCAGTTCACACAGCATATCAAAGTTCTGCATGTTTCGTGCGCCGACCTGAATAACATCCACCTCGTTAAACAGGTCGATGTACTGCAAGCTGGTCAGTTCGGTGACGATGGGCAGGCCGGTTTCTTTTTTCGCTTCCAGCAGCAGCTCGATTCCCTCCGCCTTGAGTCCGCGGAACGCGTAAGGAGAGGTTCTTGGCTTAAACGCGCCGCCCCGCAGCAGGGTAGCGCCCGCCGCTTTCATCCGCTTTGCTGTTTCAATGATCTGTTCCGGCGTTTCCACCGAACAGGGCCCTGCAATGACTGTGAAGCGCGGTCCGCCGATTTTGGTGTTCCCGATTGGAATTACACTGTCCTGCGGATGAAATTTTCGGTTTACCAGCTTGTAGGGTTCTGAGACCCGTTTGACCTGTTCGACCAGTGGATTTGCTTCCAGTGCTTCGGCGTCAACTTTTGAGGTGTCGCCTACCAGCCCGAAGAGGGTAGTGTGTTCCCCTTCGCTGAAATGGATGCCCAGCCCCTGTTTTTTTAACTGTTCAAGCAGTGTTTCAACCTGGGGTTTAGGTGCGTTTGGCTTTAAAATAACGATCATAGTGCATTCTCCTTTTTTGTTGATAAATGATTCGCTTTCGTCGAGCGGATAAATAAAAAAGCCGACAGCCGGGTAACGGCTGTCGGCTTTTTGTTTTCCTGAATCGATTACGAAACAGGTAAAACGGCGCACGACAAACATCCCGGTTCCAAAAGGGCCAGGTTGTTCCAATAATATCGTGCAGACGCAAATACCAGTTTCATAAAATCACTCCGTACTTTATCGCTTTAAAGCGTGTAATCATCATAACAGAAAAAAGCAGTTTTGTCAACCATCAGCCCAACACACGGTTCGCATAACGGATGAATTCATCCCAGTCGTAGGTGGAAAGGCTGTGCGCGCCTTTTCGCAGATGGTAGGCGATGTCGCCGCTTTGGTCAACCGTTCCCACGATGGGGTACTTTTCCAAAGAGAGCGGCTGTTTTCCGTACAAACGGTAGATATCACCCGCGTACTTTGCCGAAAGAAATTCCGCTTCCGGGCCGGACCAGCTGTCGTCCACCGCGCTGGTTACATACAGATTGCGCGGGGCAATGAGTGAAAGCAGCATATGCTGGTCAAACGGCATCGCTTCCTCGTTTCCGCCGAAGGAGGAATAGGTTGAACAGAACCAGCAGGGGAATCCTTTGCAGATGTCTTTGACATGTTCGCCCACCTTACCGCGGGTGATGGCGGTGCCGCCGCAGCCGGATTCATTGCTGCACACCAGCCCAAAACGTTTGTCGGAAGCGCCGCACCAGAGGGCGGCCTTACCGGTGCGGGAATGCCCCACGATCGCCGCGCGGGAAGAGTCGATTTCCGGAATGGTTTCGACGACATCCATCAGGCGGGACGCGGCCCATGCCCAGCTTGCCACAGCGCCCCAGGTGTTACCTTTGCGCACCCCGTCCGGTTCTTTGACCACAGCGTGCAGGCCGGTAGAAAAGTCGTTGTTATCATCCGTGCAAATCTCAGTGTAATAAAACCGAGCCAGCGCATAACCCTGATTTAACAGCTTTTCTTTGAACAGGTGGGTTTCCTGGTAAGGAAATTGGATGAGAAGAAAGACCGGGCAGCCGGTTTTACCTTTCGGAACAGAGATGTAGCCGTTAAATTGGTGGGAGCCAAACACGGTGCGTGTGGTGATTACAGTGTGGTATTCCACCGCTTCGGCGGTTTCCGACCGTTCAAGTGTATGGGAAACATTCGTTTCAATGTCCGGCATCCGCCCGTAAACATTGTCGGCGAACAGGTCGTATATCTCGCCGCGGCGGATGGTTTCCCATTCGGTTACAGAAGTGACTGCACGACCGTCGCTGCGGGTTAAAATTTGCGGAAGGTCGTTTTGGTTTGGAATGTAGCTCATAGTTTCGCTCCTTTTGTTTTAGGATGTTTGCTGTGTTTGAATACTCATTACCTCTTTACTATACGCCCAGGCGGTGCGGCGCGTCAAGTACTGCCTGAGCGGCAAAGAGGTTGTGAACGGATATAACAGCAGGCAACCGGCCGAAAGCAGAAAAGTGCTTATTTTTATGTTTTTTATTGATGGGAAAAGCAGCGTCGCTTGTTAAAACCGTAAGTGGTTGTGTCCGGCTGTTTTTTGAAAGTTGGGCTATACAGGCTGTTGCCTGCGAAAAGATTTTCAGCAGAATGCGTGCTTTGGTGGGGAATGCCTTTTACAAATATCCTGCGAAAAACGAAAACCGCCCGCGTTGTTTGCGGACGGTTTGATATTGGTGTGCTGGATTATTCGTGGGAATACCGTTCGGCCAAACGGACCAGTTCTCTTGCCTCGTCCTCGGTTTCAAACATGCCGTACAGGTAAAGCCCTTTGGAGGAAAGTTCTTTGAGCAGCCCTTCAAAGATTTTAATATCATTTTGGTGAATCAACAGCCGCTTGCCCGCTTGTTGAATCTTTTTCAGCTCCGGCAAAAACTCCAGCGGGGAGGGCTGACCGTCTACGCAGGTCCACTGGATGACATCCAGGTCGTCAATTGCCAGAAGTGAATCCAGGTGAGCGCACTGTTCGATTCCATCAAAGTGGTAGAGCGCTTTGTCAAGATGCGCCGCCTGTGCCTTGATTTCCGGCAGGGCGAATTCTTCGAACATGGCGTGGGAGATCATGACCGAAAGGTCACATTGCATCTGTGAGAATTTCCCTGGCCCCCAGATGCCCAGCCAGCCGATGGTTGAACCGCCGTCGTTGTTTTCTCGGAAGAGATCGTAGCATTCGTCGGTGGTGGTTTTCCACGCCTCCAGCGTTTTGGCAAGGCCGGCGTGTACCCAGTCCGGGTCCATGATAAACTGCATGAGCAGATTGTCACTGCCGATCAGGTGTGCCAGTGTGTCAAGGTTGCCGGAAATATCCGGCATGGAAACAAAATAGTCGCCTTTGCTGTCCTCACAGAACGCAAGGGTGAGTTCCAGCGTTTTTTGGTAAAGAAAACTTTGTTTGTTAAAGATGAGCGTTTCCGGATCTTCCATGGAAACCTCATCGCTTGGGAAAAACCAGATGGAGGTGGGCTCGTAACCTGTTTTAATCCCGTTAAAATACCCTGCCAATCCGGAAGGGCCGAGGTTTAAAAAGATTTGTGGGAAGGCTTCGCCTCCGTACCAGGTGTTTTCAAACTGGTCCCTGCTCCGCTCGATGATCCACTCCGGATCGGTCCAGTAGCGGACACGGTCTTCCGGTTTTTCGGGAAAAGGGAACGCCTTATAGCGTTTTCCGTTTTTTAAGCCTGTGGCGGCCACACAGCAGCGGTCGGCCATTTCCAGGTTCCAGAACGCTTCCATTCTTTTTTTGGCCTGCTCCCAGTCGTTTTTGTAATACATGATATTCCCTCCCTATTGCGTTTGAACTGGCTTTGATGGTATGATTATAACGAAATCAGCTTAAAAATACATTGATTTTTCAGACGAAAAATAGGAGAATTGCGACATGGTACACCGCTTTGAGGACGATTTTCTGGAAGATATGTCCTCCTACCAGTTAAAAGTACAATTTGTAGAGCTTTCCGAAGACTTTTCCAGACACTCACACACCTTTTCAGAGGTGGTCGTGGTGTTGGGCGGTACAGCGGAGCATGTTGTGGGAGATCAGGCGTTTGAGATCACAGCGGGAGATGTGTTCGTCATCGGCGGAGATCAGGTACATGGTTTTGAGCGGGTGAACGATCTGCGCATCATCAATTTCAGCTTCAGCGAAAAAAATCTGTTATTTGACCGGGAGGAACTCTGGCAGCTGCCCGGCTTTGCGCCGTTGTTTGTCATGGCTCCGCGTCTGCGTGAAAAGGGAAATACGGTAGGTATGCTGAAACTGGGCGTACCGGATGTGGAGTTCGTTGTCAGTATGGCGCAGGCGGTCATCCGTCAGGCGGAACAGCGGGCGGATGGATACGAAGCGGTTGTAAAGCTTCTCTTTCAAACTGTAGTTGCTTTTCTGTCCACCAAATACGAGCAGACCGAATCAACTGTTTCACAGAATCTCGGTCTGATTGCCGCGGCGTACCATTACATGGAAAAGAATCTGTCTGCGGATATCACCCTTGCAGGGCTGGCGGAATCTCTTTCGGTCTCTCCGCGTCATCTGGAGCGGCTGTTTCGCCGTTACTGCCGGGAGACCCCGCTGGAACATCTGACCGAATTGCGGATGTCCCGCGCGCTGCATGAACTTGCGTATACTGACGCGCCGGTTTCAAACATTGCCGCGCTCTGCGGTTTTTCTGACCCGTCCTATTTTTCCCGGGTGTTTAAGTCCCGTTATCAGGTTTCTCCCCGGCGTTACCGGGAGTTGACCAGTTTAAAACCGTTTTAGTGTGAACAGGCAAGGGGAGCGGCTGTATGCGGGCTGACAAAATGCGAAGATACGTTTCGCTCCTCGGCGGGTGATACTCATTCTTTTATAAAACAAAAAAGCCCGGAAGCCATACCGCTTCCGGACTTTTTATTTTTTTATTGCATTTTTTCAGGCACGATTTTTGCTGTTATATCTGCTCCATGCCGTCAGAGCGTTTCAAAAAAGTTGTGGTCGGTGGGGTAATCCTCTTCCCGTTCAATAAATACCGGCTTTTTATGAAGGCTCAGTTCGGTGAATGCGTTGATCCGCCCAATCTGGCAGCTGAGGGTCTGCTGCTCCCGGAGAATTTCTTCCAGTCTTGTCGGCGCGTGAAGAATCGGCCGCTGCAGCAGCTTGTCATCGTCAAGCTCATTGAAATAAAGGAAGACACGGGCTTTTACATCCGAATAATATTCCACCAGCTGATCTTTGGAAAGCGGTTTTCCTTGATAGGGCACAGATAGGTCGCACATATCTGCTCGAAGAAAACCGGGCATGCGTTTTGTTACATCGGAAACGGTGAAACGGCTGTCCAATTCAGCGAGAATGTGGCAGAAGATCCTCCAGAGAGGAACACCGGAAAATTCATCCTCCAGCCGTGCGGTGGAGAGAGCGATTTGAAGGTTGCAAAAGGTGACGTTCATCTGTTTTACGATCAAGGTGGTAAATGGTTCGCGCATAAGGTCCCTCCTTTTTTGTTTCTGGTTTTATGGTTTTTGTAATGCGTCGATGACCGGCTGCCATTCTTCCACAAGACGGCTCATGGGAAACCGCCCCTGATTGGCTGGACTGGTGGAAGGCAGGTAAATACTGGGCAATCCAGCGGTCGATTCGCAATACTTTTTGTATAAATTTGTCGCTTTTTTGCCGGTTGTAAATATTTTTCGCACCGGACAGCGGGCGAGAAGACCGGCAATGTCGTTGGCGACCGGCTTGGTGA